>NZ_JBEPOH010000002.1:0-300000 GCF_040546685.1 Variovorax sp. OAS795 | reverse complement strand
CGGCGCCTCCAACAACCTCGGCACGGACGTGCTCGCCAAGTCGGCGCCGGACGGCTACACCATCGGCATCGTGGGCGGCAGCCACAACACCAACAAGTTCCTGTTCAAGAACCTGGGCTGGGATCCGCTGGCCAGCTTCGAGCCGATCGTCTACACGCACGAGGTGCCGCTGGTGTTCGCGATCTACCCGCAGCTGCCCGCGAAGACGCTGCCCGAGTTCGTGGCCTGGATGAAGGCCCATCCGGACGAGGCCAAGGTCGCCACCTCCGGCCGCGGCAGCGCGCAGGAAATGGCGGCCGAGATGTTCCGCATGGCCAGCGGCGCGCCGATGCTGCTGGTGCCCTACAAGGGCTCGTCGGCCGCGCACCCCGATCTGCTGGCCGGGCGTACCGCCCTCTTCATCGACACCCTCACGGCCATCCTGCCGCAGGTGAAGGCCGGCAACGCGCGGGCCGTGGCCGTGTCGACGCGCAAGCGGACCCAGTCGCTGCCCGACGTGCCGACCGCGGACGAACAGGGCTTCAAGGGCTACGACGCCAACACCAACGGCGGCTTCCTGGCGCCGGCCGGCACGCCCAAGGCCATCGTCGCCAGGCTCAATGCCGAGATCAACGCGGCGCTCAAGCTGCCCGACGTACGCACGAAGCTCGAGGCCGCCGGCATCGAGATCCAGGGCGGCACGCCGGAGGCCTACGCGGCACTGATCAAGTCCGACCTCGCCAAGTGGGGCAAGGTGGTCAAGGAGGCGGGGATCCAGCCGGAGTAGCAAGGCGCAACGGCAACACAGCCCCGGTGGACATCAGGGGTACTCCCGCTGCACCGCATGCGAGAACGCCAGCGGATCGGCCGCCAGCGAGGCATGCAGGAACGTGGGACGCAGGTTGATCGACGCCAGTTGGTTGACCGGGAACCAGCGAAACTCCAGTTCCAGGTGGCTTTCGATTCCGCGGTAGATGCGCGCCTTGTCGAGGAGCTGCGAGCCCTCCGGCAGCGAGACGAGAAAGTAGAACCCGATCTCGTGGTTGCGCTGCCCCGACAGGTCGAAGAAGTTCTCGGCGATATGAAGCAGCGCACCGCAGGCCACGTCCTCGCCGAGCTCTTCCTTCATCTCGCGCACGACCGTGGCCGATGCCGCTTCGCCCACCTCGACCCGGCCGCCCGGCAGCGCCCAGTACGGATCGCCCGGGGCACGGTGCACGAGCAGGTGGCCCTCATGGAGCACGATGGCCGCGGCGCGAACCTGGAAGCGCTGGCCCTGGAGATGGACGGAGATCATGGGTGTCGATTGTGGGCCGCCGACGGAGAATGAGCCGATGGCAACGGCACTTCGCACCGCCATCACCAGGAATAGCGACACGCTGCTACACGCAATCAATGGAACTCCGCCAACTCCGGTACTTCGTGAAAGTCTGCGAACTTCGCAGCATGGGCCGCGCCGCCATCGAGCTCGGCGTCGTGACATCCGCGCTGAGCCAGCAGATCAGCCGGCTGGAGAGCGAGCTCAGCACCCGGCTGCTCCAGCGCAGCAGCACCGGCGTCAGCCCCACCGACGCAGGCGTCGCCTTCCTGCAGCAGGCCCAGCTGACGCTGCGGCATGCTGACGAGGCCGTGCGCGCCGCGCAGCAAGCGCGCCTGTCTGGCCATGTGAGCGTGGGCCTCTCGCCAACCACGGCCTCGGTGCTCGGCCTGCCGCTGATGCATGCCATGCGCGCGCGCTACCCGGACGTGCGCCTGCATCTCGTGGAGTCGCTGTCGGGCAACCTGGCCAGCATGCTGCAGGCCCGCCAGCTGGACCTGGCCGTGCTGTTCGAGACCACCACCCCGCGCCGCTGGAGCATCGAGCCCCTGCTGGACGAGAAGCTGTTCGTGCTGGCCGCCGCCTCGCTGGCGCAACGGCCGGCAGGTGCCAAGGTCCGGCTGGCCCAGCTCGCCGAGGTGCCGCTGATCATGCCAAGCGCCGGACACGGCCTGCGCGCGACGCTGACCGCCGCTTTCGCCCGTGCCCGCATCGCGCCGCAGATCGTGGCGGAAATCGATGGCCTCGCCCTGCTGATGGACGCAGTGCGCGCCGGCCTGGGCGCCACGATCCAGCCCGGGGCGGCCATTGCGCGCCAGGGCCCCGACGGTGTGCACAGCAGCCAGATCACCGATGCCCATGTCGGTCGCGCAGCCTGCTCGTCAGCCTGTCGGACGACGAACTGTCTCCGGCGGCACTGGCCACCCGGGTGGTGATGGCCGACACCGCACGCATGCTTGTGCGCGAGGGCCGGTGGGTCGGCGCAAGTCTTCACGAAAACTGAACACCCGTTGCCGGGCATCGCGTTTCGCCGGATGAGCGGAATGCCTAAAGTCTCCTGAACCACAAGGAGACAAGAGAATGAGCGATGCGCAGGTCGACGTCCTGGTCATAGGAGGCGGCAATGCCGCGCTCTGCGCCGCACTGATGGCGCGAGAGGCCGGTGCCAGCGTTCTGCTGCTCGAGGCGGCGCCGAAGGCCTGGCGCGGCGGCAATTCCCAGCACACGCGCAACCTGCGCTGCATGCACGACGCGCCGCAGGACGTCCTGGTCGAGGCCTATCCGGAAGAGGAGTACTGGCAGGACCTGCTCAAGGTGACCGGTGGCCTGACCGACGAACACCTGGCGCGTGTCGTGATCCGCGCCTCGTCGAACTGCCGCGACTGGATGCGCCGCCACGGCGTGCACTTTCAGCCACCGCTCTCGGGCGCGCTGCACGTGGCGCGCACCAATGCCTTCTTCATGGGCGGCGGCAAGGCACTGGTGAATGCGTACTACCGCAGCGCCGAGCGCCTGGGCGTGCAGATCCGCTACGAGACGCCCGTGGTTTCGGTCGAGCTCGACGGGGATCGCTTCGTCGCGGTACACACCGAGGCCCGCGAACGCATCGCCGCTCGAAGCTGCGTGCTCGCCGCCGGCGGCTTCGAATCGAATCGCGCCTGGCTGCGCGAGGCCTGGGGCCAGAACGAACGCGGCGAATGGCCGGCCGACAACTTCCTGATCCGCGGCACGCGATTCAACCAGGGTGTGCTGCTCAAGCAGATGATCGAAGCCGGTGCAGACGCCATCGGCGATCCATCGCAGGGCCACATGGTGGCCATCGACGCACGTGCCCCGCTCTACGACGGCGGCATCTGCACCCGCATCGACTGCGTGTCGCTGGGCGTGGTGGTCAACCGGGAGGCGCGCCGCTTCTACGATGAGGGCGAGGACTTCTGGCCCAAGCGCTACGCCATCTGGGGCCGCTTGGTGGCGCAGCAGCCGGAGCAGCTGGCCTATTCCGTCATCGACCAGAAGGCGATCGGCCGGTTCATGCCGCCGGTCTTCCCGGGCACCGTCGCCGACACGCTGCCGGAGCTGGCACGCCAGCTCGGCCTGGACGAGGCGACCTTCCTGCGCACCATTGCCGACTACAACGCGTCCTGCCGCGTGGGCCGCTTCGACCACACCGCACTGGACGACTGCCACACCGAGGGGCCGCACCCGCCAAGACCCATTGGGCGCGGCCCATCGACACCGCGCCCTTCCATGCCTACCCGCTGCGCCCGGGCATCACCTTCACCTACCTGGGGCTGAAGGTGGACGACACGGCCGCCGTCCGCTTCGGCGACCGGCCCAGCCCGAACCTCTTCGTCGCCGGCGAAATGATGGCCGGCAACGTGCTCGGCAAGGGCTACACCGCCGGCGTCGGCATGAGCATCGGCACGGCCTTCGGCCGCATCGCCGGCACACGGGCCGCCGCCGCGGCCAGGCAACAGAAAGAGTCCCAGCATGCAATCGCTTGAAGCCCTGGCACGCGAAGCGGTGTCCCTCGCCGAGGGGGCGCGCCGCGTCATCCCCATCCTGTCGGCCGCCGAGACCGAGGTCGGCCGACAGATGCAGATCTGCAATGCCTGCCGCTACTGCGAGGGCTTCTGCGCCGTGTTCCCGGCCATGACGCGCCGGCTCGAATTCGGCAAGGCCGACATTCACTTCCTGGCCAACCTCTGCCACAACTGCGGCGCCTGCCTGCACGCCTGCCAGTACGCACCGCCGCACGAATTCGCCGTCAACGTGCCGCGGGCCATGGCCGAGGTGCGGGGAAAAACCTATGTGGACTACGCTTGGCCGCCCGCGCTCGGCGTGCTGTACCAGCGCAACGGGCTGACGCTGTCGTTGGCGCTGGCCGCAGCGCTCGCACTGTTCCTGGTGCTCGCTGCAACGCTGAAGGGCAGCCTGTGGGGCGCGGCGCCCGGGGACAACTTCTACAGCGTGTTCCCGCACAACCTGCTGGTCGGCATGTTCGCACCCGTGTTCCTGTTCGCCATGCTGGCCCTTGGCATGGGCGTGCGGCGTTTCTGGCGCGACGTTACGCCCGCCACTGGTGGCGCCCCGCTGAACCGGCCCGCCGCGGCTGAAGCCGCAGACGCGGTGCTGCGCCTCAAGTACCTCGATGGTGGCCATGGCGAGGGCTGCCACGACGACGACGATGCCTACACGCTGGCACGCCGGCGCTTCCACCATCTGACCTTCTACGGCTTCATGCTGTGCTTTGCCGCCACCAGCGTGGCCACGCTGTATCACTACGCCTTCGGCTGGGCCGCTCCCTACGCTTTGCCCAGCCTGCCGAAACTGCTCGGCGTGGTCGGCGGGGCCAGCCTGATGATTGGCACGGCCGGCCTGTGGCGGCTGAACCGCAGGCGCCACCCATTGCATGGCGACGTGGCACAGAAGCCGATGGACCTGGGCTTCATTGCACTGCTCTTCCTCACCAGTGCCAGCGGACTGGCCCTGTGGCTCGGCCGCGGTACCCCCGCCCTGGCCTTGCTGCTGTGCCTGCACCTGGGGGCTGTCATGGCCCTGTTCGCCACGATGCCCTACGGCAAGTTCGGGCACGGCATCTTCCGCAGCGCCGCGCTGCTGCGCCACGCCGTCGAGAAGCGCCTGCCCAACCCCGTTGGCCTGGGTGCGGACTGACCCGGCAACCCCACAACCCCAAGGAGACCTCGATGAACGAACCTCAACTTCTGCACGCCGTGGCCGCGGCCGCCGTGCTCTGCCTCACAGGGCATGCCCATGCCCAGGACTTCCCGCCCAGGAAACCCGTCACGCTGGTGGTCGGCTTTGCGCCGGGCGGCGCAGCGGACGCGGCGGCGCGCCTGATCGCCAAGAAGCTCGGGGACGACGTCGGCCAGACCGTGATCATCGACAACAAGGCCGGTGCGGGCGGCAACATTGCGCACCAGTACGTCGCGCATGGCCCAACCGACGGCTCGATGCTGTTGTTCGGCTCCATCGGCCCGCTGACCATCGCGCCTCATGTGATGAAGGTCGGCTACGACCCGTTCAAGGACCTGGCGGCGGTGTCGGGCGGGGTGAACTTCCCCAACGTGCTGGTGGTGCACAAGGGCCTGGGCGTCAAGACCCTTTCAGACTTCGTGGCGCTCTCGAAGAAGAAGCCCGGCAGCGTCGACTTCGCATCGACCGGTGCCGGTTCGGCCTCCCACCTGGCCGGGGAACTGTTCAACCAACGCGCCGGCATCGACATGGTGCACGTACCCTACAAGGGCGGCGCTCCCGCCCTGCAGGACCTGCTGGGCCAGCGCATCGCCTCGTACTTCTCGGCGCCGCCAACGGCACTGCCCCACGTCGAAGCCGGAAACCTGATCCCGCTGGCCACCACGGGGCTGACCCGGCCGGCCTACATGCCCAACATCCCGACGGTCGCCGAGTCGGGCTACCCGAACTTCGAGGCGCTGAACTGGTACGCCTTCGTGGCCCCCGGCAAGACGCCCGTGGCCATCCTGGAGCGCTGGAACCAGGCCGTCGTCAAGGTGCTGGCCGACCCCGGCGTGAAGGAGGCGCTCAACAAGCACGGCCTGACCCCGCAGCCGACGACGCGGGCCGAGCTCACCGACTTCATGAAGAAGGAGGATGCCAAGTGGAGTGCCATCGTGCGCGATCGGAAGATCACCGCAAATTAGGAGGCTCCGACGAAAACCGCTTGACCCTCTCGCAACGGCACGGTCTAGGATGCCTTCCAACTTGAGAGGGAAGGCATGTTTCTGAGGATTGGTGAACTGGCCCGGCGCACGGGGCTGACAGTGCGCGCGTTGCGGCACTATGACGATATCGCCCTGCTGGTGCCGTCCGAAAGGTCCAATGCCGGCTACCGCCTGTATGGGCGGAAAGACGTGGCGCGGCTCTTCCGCATCCAGGCGTTGCGGCGACTCGACCTGTCGCTTGCCGACATACAAGGCCTGCTCGACAACGCAGCCGGCGGTATCTCGGAACTCGTGGCGCAGCAGGTGGCGCAGCTCGACCGCGAAATCCTGCAGGCGTCGGCACTGCGCACCCATCTGCTCGCGGTGCAGGACCAGCTGCAAGCCAGCGAAGAGCCCGCCATGGACGACTGGCTGCTGGCACTCGAAAGCATGGTCGCAGGCTCGAAGTATTTCAGCGTCGACGAACAGCGCACGCTCAAGGCGCAGCGCGACGGTTTCGCTGACGCCATGGCGCCCGAGCGTGCCGAGCTGTCGGCGTGGCTGCACCGCCTGGTCGCGGACGGCGTATCGCCCGAGAGCCCGCAAGCACAGACCCTGGCGCAACGTTGGATTGAACTGTTGCTCGAAGAAGCCGGCGGCGACGAAGGTTTGCTGATGAAGCTCTACACCATGCACTGGAACGAGCCGTCGCTCCACGCGCTGACCGGTGTGGACCGCGCAGGCATCCGGTACATCTCGCACGCGATGGCCTTCGCGCGCCTGCAGCTCTATGCGCATTACTGCAGCGCCAGCGACATGGCCACGCTGCGCCAGCACTACGTTGCCCAGACCGATGCATGGCCGCCGCTCATTGCAGAGGTTCGGCAACAGATGTTGGCGGGCGCTCCCACCGATGGCGCAGCCATGCGTGCCCTGGCGCGGCGCTGGCAGGAGCTCTCGCTCGCCAAGGCCGGCGGCGACGCCGCGCTGGACGCGAAGCTGCAACGCGCGTTCCACCATGACGCGGCCCTGCGGGCCGGCTCGGGCATCGACGAGACATTGGCAGCCTACGTTGGGCGAGCCAGCGCGCATCTGAACGGCACGTCGACCTCCTGATTGAATCTCGAAGGCTCCACGTGAACGCAGAAACACAGACGAACCCTCACTTCTTCACCGGCAACTACGCGCCGCTCACCGAGGAGCACGACATCGCGGCGCTTCACATCGAAGGCACGCTGCCACCCGGGCTGTCGGGCAGCCTGTACCGTGTGGGCCCGAGCCCGCAATACGCACCGCGCGACAACGACTACCACTGGTTTTCCGGCGACGGCATGGTGCATGCCTTCCACATCGACAAGGGCAGCGTGTCCTACAGCAACCGTTGGGCACGCACGCCGAAATGGCAGCTCGAACATGAAGCCGGACGCGCGCTCTTCGGCACCTTCGGCAACCCTGCCACCAGCGACCCGCTGGCGCAGGGCCGAAACGGTGGCACGGCCAACACCAGCATGCTGTGGCATGGCGACCGGCTGTTCGCGCTCGAAGAGTCGCATCAACCCTTTGAGCTGGATGCCTACACGCTGGCTTCCAAGGGACACCAGAGCTTCGGCGACCGCGTGACCTCGCGCTCCACCGCGCATCCGAAAGTGGACCCGGTGAGTGGCGAACTGCACTTCTTTGCGTACTCGCCCGACGGCCCCTGCTCGCCGACCATGCTCTATGGCGTGATGGACAAACACTGCGAGGTCACGAGGCTCGAGTCGTTCAAGGCGCCGTATGCCAGCATGGTGCATGACTTCATGGTGACGCGCGAGCATGTGCTCTTTCCCGTCACGCCGCTGACGCTCAGCGTGGAACGCGCGATGCGCGGCAAGCCACTGCTGGCTTGGGAGACCGGCCTGCGGACCTGCGTTGGCGTGATGCGGCGCAATGGCGCGACGGACCCGTTGCGCTGGTTCGATGCCGATGCCTGCCACGTGTTCCATGTGATGAATGCCTGGGACGACGGCGCCACTGTCGTGGCCTACGTGATGCAGTCCGAAACGGCGCCCGGACTGCCCGATGCCGAAGGCCATCCGGGTGACCCCGACGCCATGGCCGCGCGCCTGTGCCGCTGGACTTTCGACTTGAGCGGCACGAACACCGGATTCCGGCGTGAGTACCTCGATGACCTGGTGGCGGAGTTTCCACGCATCGACGAGCGCTACGCGGGCCGGCGCAACCGCTATGGCTTCTACACCTGCCACGCGACGGCGCGCGCAAGGGATGACTCGGAAAGCGTGCTCTACGACAGCCTGGCCCGTTTCGATTTCGATACCGGCGAGCGCAGCATGCACACGCTGCCGCATGGGGACGTGGTGTCCGAACCGGTATTCGTGCCGCGCGCGACCGAGGCAGCCGAGGGCGACGGCTGGCTGCTTGCCGTGGCCTGGCGTGAACAGGAACGGCGCAGCGACCTGCTGGTGTTCGATGCAATGGACCTGGCGGCGGAACCCGTCGCGGTCGCCCGTTTGCCGCATCGCGTACCGTTCGGCTTCCACGGAACTTGGCGACCTGCGCGCATTTGACCCTCCAGGCCATCAGCCACATGGACTCATCGGCAGGTTAGCCTCGTTCGCTTCACCTTCTCGGGCCTTCGGAGCTACAGCACTTGACGCTCGGCTACGACGAAAGCCGTGATCTCGGCCAGGAACGTCTTTGCGTGGGCCATTGTCACTTTCCCGGCCTCGGAGCCGAACGCCGCCTCCAGATTCTCTTCAACGCGGACTCCCGCGGCTCGCGAAAAACTATTCGGCGCCGAGCGCGCATTGCTCGTAGATTGCTGGACGCCGTGCGCCCCCTCTAGGTGCAGGATCAAGGCTTACCATTCGGTGCGTTTCGAATAACAAGCAGCCAAAACACCAGACCTCCAACTGCACCTGAACCAAGATAGTTAAGCGAGTCGAACAGTCCCGACTGAGCCCAACGCACGGAGTCGAAGGGCACGGCAAGCTCATTCCAGAATGGAACGGCAAGCAAAAGGCCGCCAAGCGCAAATTGCCACCAACGTTTGAGGTTCCAACGTTTCATCGCCGCGTATGCAGGCAGACCGAAAACCAGGGCGCACAGAATTGCTAGCGGAAATCCTGCAATCCAATAGAAAGGCAGTCCGCACCAGGCGAATGTTCCCACGAGCAAGCCAACTCCACAGGTACCGGCAGTCGCCAAGGCAACGCCAGCGCAGGCGGAAAAGCAGAGCAACCCAAGAAATGGAATCATCCGTGCGCCCTAAGTTGTGGTGTGGCCGGGGCAACTTTTGATTCGCATCGCGGCCACCGGCTACGGACGGCTCATCACCCATCAACTGGTGAAGAGCGAAGGCTCTAGCAATTTCACGCCGACCATCTCTCGCTCGATTCGTTTGGACAGTTCATCTTGCACTGCAATCTGACCAATTTGCGGCAGATGTGCTAGCGGCGTAGAGGTCAATGCGTCGGGCTTGAGAACGAGCCTGCTCACATCCCTCATCAAGCCGTGTTTGAGCAGCCGCGGATCAAATTTCGACTGAGACAAATCGATTGCCGTGTCCTCCACTGCCAAAACATTGAGCGCAAAGAACTCGCCCGTCAGGGTCGTCTTCTTGTAGGTGACTTCTAGAGGAAGAAATTCGCATTGGCACTGATGTGCCTCCAAGAGAAGCGCAAACCGTCGTGAGACGATCCAAAAGGGGACCGTCATGATGAAGTCGGTCAACCCCACAGGGCTTTCCCGATCATCTCGAAGAGCGACCCTCATCCGCCCCCAGTTCTGTACGCAACGCTGACCTTCATTGAGTTCGATGCTCGAGTCGTCAAATATCGTGGTCAGGTCCGCTTGATGAGGAGTCGCTTCTGGTGCGGGAACGTCGCGCCGAAGATCGAGGGTCAGCAGCTTTGTCATTTCGATGTTCAGTGTCTGCTTCTCAAGACAGCTTCGAGAGTTGCCGGTTGTACAGCTTGCCGGCAAGGCTTCTGCCGGTGGCCTTGTCGCCTGATTCGAATGCCGCAATCATCTTCATCAGATCCGAACCCACCTGCTGAGCCACGTCGCGGTTTCCCAGCCGTGGCTCTGCCAGTGCCCATAGGTCTCGCAAGTCCCTCATGTGAGTTTCGAATGTCCAACTGCTCCAATCCGGGTATTCGTCAGGCGAGTTGGTCCAGGCCGCCGAAACGGCCCCTTGGAGGTTGTTCAAGGTCTCGCGAAGCGACATAGTCTCCCCAAATTCTGCCGTCGACTTGAGGGTCCGGCTCTCGTCGCGCGGCCACTCACATACTTAGGGATTTCGGCGCCCCATTATCAGCCCTCTTAGGTAGGACGCAGTCTCGGTGTGCCCCTGCGCCTTGGCCAAATCTTCCGGAAGCATTCCTCGGGTCGAACGCAATTCCAGGCTCGCACCAGCCTTCGTAAGCACGCGTACGATTTCTATCGATCCGGCCCCGGCCGCGACGTGCAACGGTGAGAGCCCACTTGACACGCCATCGGCGCAATCAAGATGATTCAATGAGACGCGATGTTTGACCATGACGCGAATCACGCCGATGTCTTCTTGAAGAACTGCATGGCAAACAGGGCGCAATCCAGCAAGGTCTTTCGCTTCTCCGTCGACGCCATTGGTCAATAGAAAATCTGCAGCGTCAGCATGGCCTGAGAAAATGGCGGAGTTCAAGACGGAAGTTTTGGTCAAGGAAGTCACGTTGAAGTCGGTCTTGTAGCGACTCAACAACTTCAGCATCTTCAATCCGTTCTGACTCGTGGTGGCGTAGTGAGCGACGGCATAGTCGTCGTTCTTGACGCCATTCTGGTAGTTCGGATTTGCGCCATGAGCCAGTAGATAGCGAGCTGTCCCCAGATTTCCGGCGGCCGCGGCAATCAAGAGTGGCGAATCCCTCCTGGTGTCTTGTGTCGGTAGATCGACTATCGCGCCATGCGCGACGAAAAGCGAAAGCATCTTCGCATCACCGATGCGTGCGGCGACATGGGTTGCCGAAGTACCCGATCCCGAGAATGGGGTGTTTGGAACGAAGCCACCCTGAAGAAGCTTTTCTGCCCGTGAGTAGTTGAGAGTCTGGATGGCCTCCAACATCTCGTGATCGCTCGCCGATGCTTCGGTCGCTCGTTGTGCAGATGCCGCGCTGGCGTACACCAGCAATGCGGAAGCAATGGCGGCGGAGAAAGTTCGCAACAGATTCATATTCACGGAATACCTGCCTTCGAGGCTTGAACGCACGGATCTCCGTGCTGTTAGCCTTGCATGGTCGGCAGGGCCTCTGCCACGCCAACTCCGGCCATCGTGCCCAATTCTAGAAGTGAACTCACTATGACCAGCCCGCTGTACAACGCCTCCGTTCCCGTCCTGCAGCAGATGCTGCGCGCCCTGTCCGACGTGCTCAAGAAGGCCGAAGACCACGCGACGCAGAAAAAAATCGATCCAAATGCGCTGCTGCAGGCGCGGCTGTTCCCTGACATGTTTCCGCTGCTACGTCAGGTACAGATCGCCGCAGACTTCTCCAAGGGCATTGCCTCCCGCCTGGCTGGTGCCGAGGTGCCGTCCTGGCCCGACACCGAGGTCAGCTTCGCCGACCTGCAAGCGTTGATCGCCAAGGCTTTGGCCCATATCGGCTCCTTCAAGCCTGAGCAATTTGATTCAAGCGAGAGCCGCGAGATCGTATTGCGCCCCGGCACCCCCAAGGAAAAGAAGCTGACCGCAGGCGCATATCTTCTGCACTATGGACTGCCGCAGTTTTTCTTCCACGTGACCACCACCTATGCCCTCTTGCGCCACAACGGTATCGAGATCGGTAAGCGCGACTACATGGGTGCCTACTAACCCAAGGCAGACAGGAGTTCAGCCACTCTGGCCACTGCCGCACGATAGCAACCAGAGCCTCCGCGTCCGACGCTGAACGGCTGCGGACCTGGCCCATTCGGCGTGAACTTGCGGCTCAATGAACCCGCAGCACCTCAAAATGCTGTCGGGCTAGAGCGACCTGTATCGACACCTCATCACCCTCGCATTTGCCCAGCATGGCCCTGCCCAAAGGTGCTTCGCTGCTGATGACCTGAACGGGCTGAGCGCCGCTCATCAACTTCATGCTGCCCCCATCCGGACCGAGGAAAAGCTGTTGCTCCTTGTCGTCGGAATCGACCAGGCAGACCAGCGCGCCGAGCTGTATACCTTTGCTGGCGTCGTAGGGACGCGGGCGGAACTGGCGCCAATTGGCCATCGCCTGGCGGATCGCTTCGGCGCGCCGAGCCTGGCCGGTGGCCAGGTAGGCGGCTTCGAGTCCCAACGTGTCGTATTTGTTTTCGGCGATGTTCTCTTCGTGAGTCGCCGTTTCATGGGCCGCCCGCACTGCCTGCTCGGCTTGCAGCAGGTCGTCGGCGAGCCGTTCCAGCACCTGCTGTTGCAGCAAGAATTTATCCATGACGAAAGGTCGGCATTTCGAGCAAGCGGGGGGTAGGTTTTGATTATGAAGGGCTCCAGAACCCTTCGGCGCTTATGCTGGCTGCAGGTTAACTCCAGTCATGGGCCCAGCCCTTGAAGAGTCATCCACGCAAGATTGCTGGCTACGGCGGCCCTGACCTCACGCATGGCTGCTACGCAGCCGAATCTCTTCGCGCCGCAAACCGTCGCCTGTAGTCCCGAGGCGCTACGCCCAGGTGGCGCTGGAAGGTCACCCGCATGCGCTCCTCGTCCCCGAAGCCGCACAGCATGGCGACCTGGTCGACGTTGCGGGCGGAGTCCTCGAGGAGTCGTTTGGCTGCCTCGAGGCGGAACACCTCCACCGCCTTGGCCGGCGTCAGCCCGGTCTTCTGCTTGTAGACACGGGCGAAGTTGCGCGGGCTCATGCGTGCCTGCTCGGCCAGTCGCTCGACGCCGAGGTTCGGGCGCTCGAGGTTGCCGGCAATCCACAGGTTCAACTCGTCGAACATCGCGGCGGAATCTTCGGCCTGCGCCTGCAACACCTTGCTGAATTGCGACTGCCCGCCAGGGCGCTTGAGGTAGACCACGAGTTCGCGCGCCACCTCCATCGCCACCTCGTGCCCGCAGTCCGACTCGACCAGCGCCATGGCCAGGTCGATTCCGGCGGTGACGCCGGCCGACGTCCACACGGCCCCCTGCTGGACGAAGATGGCGTCGCGGTCGATCTGCACCGACGGAAAGCGCAGGCTCATCATGTCGAACATCAGCCAGTGGGTGGTCGCGCGCTTGTGGTCGAGCAGTCCGGCCGCGGCCAACAGAAAGGCGCCGCTGCACACCGACGCGGTGCGGCGCGTCTTGACGGCCGCGCGGCGCAGCCACTTGACCAGCGGCGCAGCATTGTCGAGCACCTGCTCCATGTGCGGTGAGCCGGGAACCACCAGCGTGTCGACCGACGACGCACGAAAGCCTGCAAGCGCATCGGTCTGCAGGACCAGCCCCTCGGCGCTTCGCACCAGGCCCCCCTCGAGGCTGGCCGTCACCCGCTCGTAGCCCGCGAGGCCGCGCGCCTCCATCGCCTTGGTGGCGCACCAGAACACAGTCTGCGCACCGGTCAGGTCGAGCAGGCCAACCTCCGGGAAGGCCACGAACAACACGCGTCTGGGGCGCTGCCTGCGGGCCGCCTGTTTTGGCAGTATTTCAGGGATCTTCGTCATTTCAGCCACATTGTGCACTGCCTACCATCGACAACGAATCGCACAGAAAGGCACACACCATGAAGATCGTCGTCATCGGAGGCACCGGCCTCATCGGCAGCAAGCTCATCGCGCTGCTCGCGCAACGCGGGCATGAGGCCGTCGCAGCCTCGCCCAACACGGGCGTCAACACCCTCACCGGCGAAGGCTTGGCCGAAGTGCTGGCCGGGGCCCGGATCGTGGTCGACGTGGCCAACTCACCGTCGTTCGAAGACGCGGCGGTCATGAGCTTCTTCCAGACCTCCGGGCGCAACCTGCTCGCGGCTGAAAAGGCTGCCGGCGTGCAGCACCATGTGGCGCTGTCCGTGGTGGGCACCGAGCGGCTGCAGGGCAGCGGCTACTTCCGCGCCAAGCTTGTGCAGGAACAGCTGATCGAAGCTTCAGGCCTGCCCTACACGATCGTACGGGCGACGCAGTTCATGGAGTTCCTGCCGGCCATCGCGCAGTCCGGCGTCGAGGGGGAGGCCGTACGGCTGCCGTCGGCACACCTGCAGCCGATCGCCGCCCAGGACGTGGCCGCCGCCATGGCCGATGCCACGCTCGGCGCACCCGTCAACGGCATGATCGAGGTGGGTGGGCCGGAGCGCGCCGGCATGGCGACGATGGTCGAACGCTGGCTGCGCGCCTCTGGCGACATGCGCAAGGTGCGTCCGGATGCCACGGCACCTTACTTCGGGGTGGTGGTCGATGACCAATCGCTCACCACGGCCCCCGGCGCACGGATCGGCGCCACCTCGCTCGACGCCTGGCTGGCTGCACGGTGAACGTCGGCCGCTCGTACCGGCTGCGCGAGTTCTTCCTGTGGACCCGGCGCGAGCTCTACCTGCTGCTGGCACTGGGCATCGTGCCTGTGTGCCTCTACGAACTCGCGGGCTGGCACTGGCTCGCCATCCCGTGGACGGTGGTGGCGCTGATCGGAACGGCCACTGCACTGATCGTGAGCTTCAACAATACCCAGACCTATGCGCGCGCGGTGGAGGCGCAGCAGGTGTGGACGGCCATCCTCAACAGCAGCAAGGCCTGGGGCCTGATGAGCCGCGACTACCTGAAGAGTCCGCAGGATACCCGTCGGCTGGTGAACCGCCATCTCGCCTGGGTGACGGCACTGCGCTACCAGATGCGCCGGCACCGCGCATGGGAAAGCACCCGCCGGCGCACCAACGCCGAATACCAGGCGCGCTATTGCGTGCCGGAGCATGAGAGTCCGCTCGACGCGGAACTGTCCCGCTATCTCGAGGGCGACGAACTGCGTGCCGTGCTGGCCTCGCGCAGCAAGGCCAGCCTGCTGATGGCGCAGCAAAGCCGCGCCATCCGGGAGCTTTTCACTGGTGGAGAGATCGTCATCAACTTCTTCATCGAGATGGAGAAGGCGATCAAGGAACTGCTCGACCACCAGGGCCGCAGCGAGCGGCTGAAGAACTTTCCCTATCCGCGCCAGTACGCCGTCGTCAACGCGCTGTTCATTCGCCTGTTCTGCATCCTGTTGCCGTTCGGCATGCTCAAGGAGTTCGACGCGTTGCACCGGGTGTGGCTGGTGATCCCGTTCAGCGTGCTGATCTCCTGGATGTACACCTCGCTGCAGCAGGTCGGCGAAAGCACCGAGAACCCGTTCGAGGGTGGCGCCAACGATGTGCCGATCTCGCAGATTGCCCGCATGATCGAGATCGAGCTGCTCACGCTGCTGGGCGACGTGGAACTCAGGCCGCTGCTGCGGCCGAAGAACGACATCATCCTTTAGGTGGTTCGGCGTCGATGCCGCGCGCGTCAGCCCTTGCCGAGCGAAAGGATCTCGTTGGCGTTGACGATGGTCTGCGCAATCTCCTCGACGCTGACCCGCTTGCTCATGGCCTGGTCGCGCAGCAGGTCGTAGGCCTTGGCTTCGCTGATGCTCCGGGTGCGCATCAGGATGCCCTTGGCCTCCTCGATCCGGCGCACGCCCTGGACCTTGCCGTTGAGCTTGCGCAGCTGCCGCTTCTGGGCCTTGAGCTCGCCATGCACCTGGCGCGCCACCACCAGCACCGACAGCAGCCCGAAGGATCGCACCGGTGATGGCAGCGTGGCCTTGGCGCCCGCGCGCAGCACCGTCTCGACGATGGTCGGGTTCTCGTAGTTCACCACCGCGATGATGGTCGGCCCCTCCTCCGCGTTGAACCATTCGTAGTTCATGTCGATGCTGTCGGGGCGCACCGCCAGGAAGACCACGTCGGTCATCTCCGGCAGCTGCGGCAGCGGCGGCCAGAACGCCTGCACATGGCAGCCGATGCGGCGCAGCTGCTGCGTGAGTTGCTGGCCGTCGCCGTCGTCCGGGTGGCACACCGCCACGCGCAGCATCCGCAGGTTCTTCAGCTGGGTCGGCGTCGGGCCGCCCTTCTGCTGGCGAACGGATTCGGGCACCACCTCAGAGCTCCAGCGTGCTCAGCTCGGCGGCCCAGTCGCCCAGCGAATGCGTGACCATGTACGGGTCCGGGTGCACGGCGCGTGTCGCTTCGCGCACGATGGTGAACTGCCCCCTGGAGTTGACCACCCCGATCCTCGGATACAGGCAGGTGTGGTGATTGGTGGGATCGATGCGGATCCTGCCCTGGGGCGCCTCGAACTCGCTGCCGAGCACGTGCGGCACGAGCTGCGCGAGCTCGTCGGTGCCGGCCTGCGCAAAAGCGTTGGCGAACACGTGCGTCTGGAAGTAGGCGGCTTCCCAGCACAGGTTGGGCACGCAGTCCGCGCCGAAACGGCGGCGCAATCGCTCCAGGCACCGGAAGTTGGTGTCCGACTGGATCGACTGGAAATACGGCGCCGAGGTGAAATGCCCTGTGCCCGCGCCGTCCATCTGCGAGATCTCGGCCTCCGAGGTGGTCAGGCTGCCGATCGGCATGGTCTTGGGATCGAAGCCCGCGTCCGCATAGGCGCGGTAGAGGCAGGCCGCGGAGTCGCCCACCACGGTGGAAAAGATGAAGTCGGGCCGCAGGTTCCGGATCTCCTCGATGATCGGGCGGAAGTCCGCTTCGGTGGCGTTGAGCGCGACGTACCGCTCCCCCACCTTTTCGCTGTTCTGCCGCTGCAGCACCAGCTCGCTCATGATGCGGTTCGACTCGTACGGATAGATGTAGTCCGACCCGATGAGGTACACGCGCGCACCGAAATTCGCCGTCATGAATTCCGCCAGCTGCACGCTGTTCTGGTTCGGCGCCGCGCCGGTGTAGATGATGTTGTTCGAGAACTCGAAGCCTTCGTACAGGGTCGGGTAGAACAGCAGCTTGTTCCATTTCTCGACCAGCGGCAGCACGGCCTTGCGGCTGCTCGACATGTAGCAGCCGAGGATCACGTTGACCTTGTCCGCGATGATCAGCCGCTCGGCCAGCTGCGCATAGACCGCCGGCGTCGATTGCGCGTCGTAGACCACCGGCACCATCTCGCGGCCGTCGAGCCCGCCGGCCTCGTTGATCTCGTCGATGGCCAGCAGCGTGCCCTGCAGCTGCGACTTGCCGATGGTCGATGTGACGCCGGTCTGCGAATAGAGCACGCCGACACGCACGGGATCTTTGTTGGCCACGGGCTGGGTCCTCAGGTTGGATGCGGGATGTTTGCGCGCTTCATGCACAGCTCAGGCGAGCATACAACCGGCACAGCGTGGCGGGGAGCGCATGGGGATCGTCCACGATGTCGAAATGGCCCCAGCCGAAGATCCGGCGCACGTACGCGTCGGCCGCCGCATCCACGGCCAGGCAATGCACCTGGAAGCCTGCGGCGCGCGCCTCGTGCACGGCTGCGCGCGCGTCCTCGACCAGGTGCACCGGATCGTGCACGTCGACGTCGGACGGCGCGCCGTCGGTCACCAGCAGGATCACGCGGTGCTGCGAAGGCTCGCGCGACAGCGTGCGCGCCGCGTGGCGCAGGGCCGCCCCCATGCGCGTCGAATGGCGCCCCGGCGCGGCGGAAATCGTCGCCTCGGCGCGCGCGTCCAGCGGCGCACCGAACTCGAGCAGGCGGTAGTTGTCGACCTGGGCACGGGTGTTCGACGAAAAGCCATGGATCGCGATCCGGTCGGCCGGCCCGCTCCCGGTCTCCGCCGCCACGGCGCGCGCGAGCAGCAGCGCGGCCTCCTTCTCCAGGTCGAGCAGGCAGGCGCCCGTGCCGTCGAGCGGCGCGGTGGTCGACTCCGAGAGGTCGAGCAGCACCATCAGGCTGCAGGCGCGCTCTTCGTTCGCGCTGCGGATGAACAGGCGCGGATCGATCGGCAGGCGGGCCCTGTGCGCCACCATCACCTCGACGGCGGCGTTGAGGTCGAGGTCGTCGCCCTCCCATTGCCGGCGAAGCCTGTGCACGCGGCTGAGCCGCCGCGCCCGCACGAGCCGCAGGGTCTCGCGCGCGGCCGTGCCGGATGCGGCCCGCTCCCGTCCGCTCCCAGCGGCAGCCCAGGACGGCAGCTTGTCGATCACCGTGCACCAGTCGCCGCGCAGCACGGCCACGCGATGGTCCCATTCGGCATGCGTCGTCCGGGCCAGTTCCGCCTCGCGCATGCCGGGCGCGTCCGGCGCCGGCGGCTCGTTCGGCGATGGCCGCGGCACATGGAGTTCCAGCGGCTGCGCCTGTGCGCGCGCGTCGTCATAGGTCCAGAGAAACGCGTTGTCGTCGCGGTAGGCCGCGGGCACCCGATACAGCTCGGCCCGGAACGGCACGCGCATCTGGCCCAGGTCATTGGCGAGCAGCGAACCCAGGCGCCTGAACGCCGCGTAATCGCCGAGGCCGGTCGCCGCCTGTGCCTCGAACATGCTGCGGGCCTTGTTCACCCAGTGGTTGTCGTCCTGGTAGGCCGGATCCATGAGCGCAAGGTTCAGCCGCGAGACCAACGCCGCGAAGCCGAGGCCGCCGGGCTGCAGCGCATGCACGAGCGCATCCACGAACCACCGGCGCATGCCGGGATAGCTGCGCAGCATCAGGCGCTCGACACGCGCATCCTCGATGGCGGAGATGACCGCCAGGCTCATCGGCTTGAGCTTGCCGGCCGGCAGGCCCGGCGCCGAGTGCAGCAGGTGGGCGGCGGCATGCGCGGCAGCGGTCCGGTAGAGCTGGTAGCGGTCGCCGCCGTCCAGCGCCGTGTAGTCGTCCGGCAGCAGCAGATGGGTCGGCGTGAGCGTGGGACGCAGCGGCGCGCCGTAGAGCTGGCCCTGCGCACGCGGCTGGATTGCCACCGCGCGGCCGGTGAATCCCTGCACCAGCAACCCGAGCGAAGGCGCCGCGCGTTCCACGCCGCCTGCGGCGATCTCGCGGTGGAGCGATTCGACGGCGGCCTCGTTGGCCAGGGCCAGGTAGGCGCGCAGCCGCTGGCGGTCGCCATCGTGCAGGCGCAGGCCGGCCAGGATCCAGCGCCCGATCGACTCGGCGGGCGCGCGCGCGAGCAGCAGGTCGAGCCGGTCTTCGACCGCGCGCGCACACACCGGGTCGGCATCTTGCAGTTCGTCGAGCCAGGCGGACATCCGCGCCCGCTGCGCCGCGGGGTCCGCGTGCGTGTCCGTGTGAGTGGTGGCGGCCATCACCGCTCAGTCGAAGTGCGCTTCCACGAAACCCTGCAGCGCCCTGGCCATGTCGGGGTCGTCGGTGAGCGCGCGTGTCATCGTCATCTCGCAGCTCTGGCGCGGCGCGACGCCGGAGCCGATCAGGCGCGCGGCGTAGATCAGCATCCGCGTGGAGATGCCTTCGTCCAGGCCGCGGTGCCGCAGCGCCCGCGAGCGGTGCGCGATGCCGACCAGGCGCTCTGCCGTCTCCACGGACACACCGGCCTCCTCGGCCACGATGGCGCTCTCGATGGCGGCTTCGGGGTAGTCGAACTCCAGCGCCGCGAAGCGCTGGCGCGTGGAGGGTTTCATGTCCTTGCTGCGGCTCTGGTAGCCGGGGTTGTACGAGACGACGAGCTGGAAATCGGGATGCGCCTGCACCACCTCGCCCTTCTTGTCGAGCGCGAGCATGCGCCGCGCATCGGTCAGCGGGTGGATCACCACGGTGGTGTCCTGCCGCGCCTCGACCACTTCGTCGAGATAGCAGATGCCGCCATGGCGCACCGCCAAGGTCAGCGGGCCGTCATGCCACGCGGTGCCGGTGGCGTCGAGCAGATAGCGGCCGACCAGGTCGGACGCCGTCATGTCCTCGTTGCATGCGAGCGTCACCAGCGGCCGGTCGAGCTTCCAGGCCATGTACTCGATGAAGCGCGTCTTGCCGCAGCCGGTCGGTCCCTTGAGCAGCATCGGCATGCGGTGCGCGTAGGCCTGCTCGTAGAGCGCGATCTCGTCGCCCGACGGCTTGTAGAAGGGCTGGGCGGGCAGCCGGTAGCTGTCGATGGAACCGGCGGTGAAGGTGGAAGCGGGCACGGGAGTCCTCGGTGGGGAGCGGCGGACCTGTGCCCGCCGCTCCGGTTGCGGATGGATGTCAGCGGTGCTTCGCCGCCTCGTTCGGGATGCCTTCGATGGGGCATTCGGGCGTGCCCGGCGTCGATCGGGTGAAGCCCTCGACCATCTTGCGGGTGCCTTCAGGGTCCTGTATCCACTTGCCGTAGAACTCGTACGGGCAGGCCGCCACGCCGGCCGCGTCTTCGCCCGAATTGATCTTGCCCGTGTAGCCGCGGTGCACCAGCTTGTAGAGGAAGTTGTTCGACTGCTGGTTCTTGCGTGCGTCCCGGATCGCGCTGACCGACATCTCGGCGTACTGGATGCCCATTTCCTCGGTGCCGCAGTCGCCCAGGCTGCGGCCGTCGAAGCCCACCAGCGCCGAATGGCCGAAGTACGAGTACACGCCGTCGAAGCCGGTGGCGTTGGCCACGGCCACGTAGACGTTGTTCATCCACGCCATGGTGCGCGCGACCATGATCTGCTGCTCCTTGGCCGGGTACATGTAGCCCTGGCAGCGCACCACGAGTTCGGCGCCGCGCATCGCGCAGTCGCGCCAGATCTCGGGAAAGTTGCCGTCGTCGCAGATGATCAGGCTGACCTTCATGCCCTTGGGGCCGTCGGACACATAGGTGCAATCGCCCGGGTACCAGCCCTCGATCGGCGTCCACGGCATGATCTTGCGGTACTTCTGGACGATCTCGCCCTTGTTGTTCATGAGGATCAGCGTGTTGTAGGGCGCCTTGTTCGGATGCTCCTCGTGGCGCTCGCCGGTCAGCGAGAACACGCCCCACACGTTGGCGCGGCGGCAGGCGTCCGCGAAGATCTCCGTCTCGTCGCCCGGAATGGTCGACGCCGTCTCGTACATTTCCTTCGGGTCGTACATGATCCCGTGCGTGGAGTACTCCGGGAAGATCACCAGGTCCATGCCGGGCAGGCCCTGCTTCATGCCGACGACCATTTCGCCGATCTTGCGCGCGTTGGCAAGCACCTCGCCCTTCGTGTGAAGGCGAGGCATCTTGTAGTTGACGACGGCCACGCCGACGCAATCGTTGCTGCTTCCAATATCTCCGTGACGCATAGAAAACTCCAGTGGGTTAAGGGTGAGGGAACGGGTGAAAGGGATGCGGGTGGTCAGATGGTCAGGAAGGACTTGACCTTGTCCTGGTCCAGGTGCGCGCGGGCCTCGTCATGGACGATGCGCCCGCCGTCGATCACCAGGAAGCGGTCGGCCAGGTCGAGCGCGAAGCTCAGCACCTGCTCCGACACGACGATGGCGATCTGCCGCTCGGCGCGCAGCACGTTGAGCGTGCGTGCGATGTCCTTGATGATCGAAGGCTGGATGCCCTCGGTTGGCTCGTCCAGGATCAGCACGCTGGGGTCGGTCACCAGCGCGCGCGCAATCGCGAGCATCTGCTGCTGTCCGCCCGAAAGGTTGCCGCCGCGGCGCGACTTCATCTCGGCCAGCACCGGGAAGAAGCGGTAGATGTACTCGGGCACCGGGGCGCGGGCGGCGGCATGCATGCCGACCAGGATGTTCTCCTCGACGGTGAGCTGAGAGAAGATCATGCGGCCCTGCGGCACGAAGGCCAGGCCCTTGCGCACGCGCGTGTGGCTGGGCGTGCCCGCCAGCTCCTGCGCATCGATGCGGATGCTCCCCGAGCGCGATGGCAGCATGCCGATCAGCGACTTGAGCAGCGTGGTCTTGCCCATGCCGTTGCGGCCCATGATGGCGACCGATTCGCAGCGCCCCACGCCAAAGGAAACATCGCGGATGGCCTGCGACTCGCCGTAGAAGACATTCAGATGGCTGACTTCGAGCATGGGTGCTCCTTCAGTGGCCGAGGTAGACATCAATGACGCGCGGGTCCGCCTGCACCTGCGCCGCGCTGCCTTCGCTCAGCACGCGCCCCTGGTGCAGCACGGTCACGGTGCTGGCGATGCGCTTGACGAGAATCCATGTCGTGCTCGATGACGATCACCGACTTGCCGCGCGAGATCCGCCGCAGCAGGTCGCCGGTCTGCTCGCGCTCCCGCGGGCTCATGCCGGCCACGGGCTCGTCCAGCAGCAGCAGTTCGGGCGACTGGATGAGCAGCATCCCGATCTCCA
The DNA here is from genome assembly GCF_040546685.1 of Variovorax sp. OAS795. NCBI lineage: Bacteria > Pseudomonadati > Pseudomonadota > Betaproteobacteria > Burkholderiales > Comamonadaceae > Variovorax > Variovorax sp. OAS795. The sequence goes on along the minus strand of NZ_JBEPOH010000002.1, from coordinate 277,839 downwards.
GCCACTGCTTCTGCCCATGGCTGAGCCGGCCGGCCTTCTGCTGGAGCATCGACGCGAGGAACACCTCCTCGGCCACCGCCTCGATGCGGTTGCGCACCCCGGCGTTGCGGCGAAAGAAGATCGAGCCCAGCACGTCCTGCTGGCCGGGGATGGAGATCTCGAAGTTCTCCATCACCGTCAGGTCTTCGTAGACCGACGGCGTCTGGAACTTGCGGCCGACGCCCGCGCGCACGATGGCATGCTCGGCCAGACCCACCAGTTCGCGGCCGTTGAAGCGGACACTGCCGGAGGTCGGTCGCGTCTTGCCGCAGATCATGTCGAGCAGCGTGGTCTTGCCGGCGCCGTTCGGGCCGATGATCACGCGCAGCTCGTCGCGCCGGATGGAAAGGCTCAGGCCATCGACCGCCTTGAAGCCGTCGAAGGAAACGGTGAGCGCTTCGACCTGCAGGACCTGCGGCGCGGTGGTGGAAACAGGAGTCACAGAGGGGCTTTCCGCAGGGGATGTGGACAGGGGCAGCACGGCGCTCATGGCGACACTCCCTTGGCGCCGCGGCCCGCCGCCAGCCGCTGCAGGACGCCTGCGAGCCCGAGCGGCATGAAGGCCACGACAGCGATGAACAGCGCCCCGAGAAAGTAGAGCCAGACCTCGGGAAAGGTCTCGGACAGGTACGACTTCAGGAACCCGACCAGCAGCGCGCCGATCACCGCGCCCGGAATCGAGAGCCGGCCGCCGACCGCGGCATAGATCACCATCTCGATCGACGCCACCACCCCCACGGCGGTGGGCGAGATCAGCCCGACCTGCAGGCTGTAGAACGCGCCGCCGATCGACGACAGCAGGGCCGCGACCGCGAACACGAACGCCTTCATGTGCGCCGTGTCGTAGCCGCTGAAGCGCACGCGGTCTTCCTTGTCCCGGATGGCGATCAGCACCTTGCCGAAGCGGCTGCGCAGGAGCGCCAGGCACAGGCCCATCGCCATCGCGAGCGCCGCGGCCTCGACCAGGTAGATGGCCTGCTTGGCGTCGTCGCCGACGATGTCCATGCCCAGCAGCGTGCGGAAGTCGGTGATGCCGTTGGCGCCCCCCGTGTCGCCCTGCTGCCCGACAATGAGCACCGTGCCGGTGAGCGCGAGCGAGAGCGTGACGATCGCGAAATAGACGCCGCCCACGCGCTTGCGAAAGATGGCGAAGGCGAAGAGGTACGCCAGCACCGGCGGCAGCAGCACGATCAGCAGCAGCGTGGGCGCCAGGCTGCGAAACGGCATCCACCACAGCGGCAGGTGCTCCACGCTGCTCCACACCATGAAGTCCGGCAGCTCGGGCGCGGAAGCCTCCAGCTTCAGGAACATCGCCATCATGTAGCCGCCCGCGCCGAAGAAGAGCCCCTGGCCGAGGCTCAGCACGCCGCCATGGCCCCAGAGCAGCACGATGCCCAGCGCGACGAACGCGAACGACATGTACTTGCCCATCAGGTTGAGGCGGAACGGATCGAGCACAGCCACCATGGCGACCAGCAGCGCCAGCACCAGGAGGGCCCCGCGCGTGTCCGCAGACCGAAGAATTTCTTTCATGGCATCAGCTCCGGGCCTTGGCCCCGAACAGCCCGTTGGGCCGGAAGTAGAGGACCACGATCACCAGCAGCAGGATGGTCACGCGTGCCATCGATCCGCTCATGAGGTACTCCAGCGTGGTCTGCGACTGCGCAATGGCGAAGCCCGACAGCGCGGTACCGATCAGGCTCTGCACGCCGCCGAACACCACGACGATGAACGAGTCGACGATGTAGAGCTGGCCGGTGCCGGGATTGGTGGAGCCGATCATCGTGAACACGCAGCCTGCAATGCCCGCCAGGCCCGCGCCCAGCGCGAAAGTCAGCGCGTCGAGCCGCCCGGTGTCGATGCCCACGGCCTCGCTCATGGCGCGGTTCTGCGTCACCGCCCGCACCTTCAGCCCCCAGCGCGTGCGGTTCAGCAGCAGGTAGACGCCGACCGTCACCGCCACCGTGAGGCCGATGATGAAGATGCGGCTGAGCGGCAGCTGGATGCCGAGTATCGGCTCCCAGGCGCCGCTGAGCCACTGCGGCAGCGGAACGCTGACCTCCTGTGCACCGAACACCGACCGGTAGCCCTGCTGCAGGATGAGGCTCAGGCCCCAGGTGGCCAGCAGCGTGTCCAGCGGGCGGTTGTAGAAGAACCGCACGAAGCCGCGCTCCAGCAGGTACCCGAAGGCCCAGGTGACCAGGAACGCGAGCACGATGGCCACGAACAGGTAGATGCCCATCCACTGCGGCGCGAACTTCGAGAATGCGCTGGCCGTCAGGTAGGTCACGTACGAGCCGAGCGCCATCAGCTCGCCGTGCGCCATGTTGATCACGCCCATCAGGCCGAAGACGATGGCCAGGCCGATGGCCATGAGCAGCAGGATCGTGAACAGGCTCACGCCGTTGAAGACCTGCATCACTGCAATGTCGAGATTCATGGGAGCTCCAGGGGCCGCGACGGTGGAATGGGCCGCACGCTCACAGCGTCGGGAACGGATTCGGCTCGACCGGGCTGGGAGACTCCCAGACGATCTCGAACTGGCCGTCGGCCAGCGCCTTGCCCACGCGCACCTTCTTCCAGACATGCTGGTTGCTCGCATGCACCCGCACCTTGCCTTCGGGCGCATCGATCTCCACCCCCGCGCTCGCGGCCAGCACCTTGTCGGCGTCGAACGATTTCGCCTTCTCGACGGCCAGCTTCCACAGGTACACGGAGTTGTAGGCGACCTCCATCGGGTCGCCGATCACGCGGTCCTGCCCGTACTTGGCCTTGAAGGCCTTGACGAACTTCTCGTTGGCGGGGTTCTTGATGCTCTGGAAGTAGCCCATGCAGGCGTAGTAGCCGACGGCGTTGTCCTTGCCGATGCCTTCGATCTCGTTCTCGGACACCACGGTCGACAGCAGCGTCTGCTTCGTGCCGTCCAGCCCGGCCGCGCGCAGCTGCTTGTAGAACGCCACGTTCGATCCGCCGACCACCGTGCTGTAGATGCAGTCCGGCTTGGCCGCCTTGATCTTGTTGATGATCGAGGAGAACTCGGTGTGGCCGAGCGGCGCATATTCCTCGCCGAGCACCTTGCCGCCGAGTTTCGCGATCGTCGGCTTGGCAATCTTGTTGCAGGTGCGCGGATAGATGTAGTCGGAGCCCACGAGGAAGAAGCTCTTGCCCTTCTCGCGCGCCATCCACTCGACTGCCGCCACCACCGACTGCGTGGCTTCCTGCGAGGTGTAGATCACGTGCTTGTCCTGCTCCTGGCCCTCGTAGTAGGTCGGGTAGAAGAGCAGGCCCTTGGCCCGACTGAGCGCCGGCAGCACCGCCTTGCGCGAGGCCGAGGTGTAGCAGCCGATGATGGCGGCCACCTTGTCGCGCTCGAGCAGCTTGCGCGCCTTTTCGGAGAACACCGAGTTCTCGCTCGCGCCGTCCTCGACGACCACTTCGATCTTGCGGCCCATTACGCCGCCGGCGGCGTTGATCTCGTCGATGGCCATCTTCTCGGCGTCGACCAGCGAGGCCTCGGCGATGGCGATGGTGCCCGAGAGCGAGTGCAGCAAGCCGAGCTTCACGCTCTCCTGCGCGTTGGCATTCTGCGAGAACAGCGCGGTGCCGGAAGTGGCGCCGAGAAGAAGCATGGTTCCACTGGTCTTGACCAGGTCGCGGCGATTCAGTTGGCTCATCAGATCTCTCCTTCAAGGATTGAGGTGTTCGGGTCTGACGGTTCCACCGCTTGCATCTCGTTCGCTTTCTCCGGGCCGAGTTCATCCCTGGGCGCAACAGCGTCCATTTTGAAAAGGGCGTTCGAGAAACCGAAAAAGCAAAAGGGCCTGAGCCGGGGTAAACCGGATCAGGCCCTTTTGCCTTGCACCTGACTGGCAACACTGGCAGTCGGTGCGAAATGATGAGCGACGAAGTTCTCGTCTGGGCGGAAATTTAGCACTCGGCAACCATCGATGAATAGGGGTTTGCGCTAACAAACCCGAGACGGTCGGTCTAGTGCGCGGACACGAGTCGCTTGATTAATAGAGACGGTCGGTCTAATAATCGAGCCATGAGCTCCACCACTGACCTGCCGCGCAAGCGGGGCCGCCCGGCCAAGGACGAAGGCGACCATCGCGCCACGCGCGAAGCGCTGCTGAACGCGGGCGTTGCCGCGCTGACGGAAAAAGGCTTCTCGGCCACCGGCATCGACGAGATCCTCAGGTCGGTGGGTGTGCCGAAGGGCTCGTTCTATCATTTCTTCGGCAGCAAGGAGGCCTTCGGCGCAGAGCTCATCGCGCGCTACGACGCGTACTTCGTGCGCAAGCTCGACCGCTTCTTCCTGGACACCACGCTGTCGCCGCTGGACCGCATCGATGCATTCTTCGCTAACGCCGAACGCGGCATGAAGCGCTTCGGCTTTCGCCGCGGATGCCTGGTCGGCAATCTCGGGCAGGAGATGGGCGCGCTGCCCGAGTCGTTCCGTGCGCAACTGACCAATGTGCTGCTCGATTGGCAGCGCCGTACCGCGGTGGTGCTCGAGCAGGCCCGAAAGAGCGGCGAGGTCGGCAAGAACACCAACTGCGCCGAATGGGCCGCCTTTCTCTGGACCGGCTGGGAAGGCGCGGTGCTGCGCGCCAAGCTCGAACGCAAGGCCGCCCCGCTGCAGATGTTCGCCCGGCTTTTCCGCCAGGGCATCGGGGCCTGAGTGCCCCCTTTTTTTAACCTTTTATAGACGATCGGTCTAATTAACCAAGATGGAACACTCACCCCCCGACGGTGGCCGCAAGGGCCCGCTCAGCGGCATCACGGTGCTCGATTTCTCGCGTGTCCTGGCCGGACCGTATTGCACGATGGTGCTGGCCGACCTGGGCGCGCGGGTCATCAAGATCGAAAAGCTCGGCACGGGCGACGACACGCGCGCCTTCGGGCCGTTCGTGGACCGCGAGTCCGCCTACTTCATGTGCTTCAACCGCGGCAAGGAGAGCATCGCGCTCGACCTCAAGAGCCCGCGCGACCGCGAGCTGCTCGAACGGATGCTGTCGCAAGCCGACGTGGTGGTCGAGAACTTCCGCCCCGGCGTGATGGACCGGCTGGGATACGGCGCCGAGCGGCTCGCGCGCACCCATCCGCACCTCGTGTACGCATCGATCTCGGGTTTCGGCCACACGGGCCCGTACAGCGACCTGCCGGGCTACGACATGGTGGTGCAGGCGATGGGCGGCGTCATGAGCCTCACGGGGTGGCCCGATGCGCCGCCGGCCCGCGTGGGCACCAGCTTCGGCGACCTCAGCGCGGCCCTCTTCGCGGCGGTGGGCATCGTGTCCTCGCTCTACAGGCGCACCCAGGATGCGCAGGGCGCGCGCGTCGACATCGGCATGCTCGATTGCCAGGCGGCGCTCATGGAGACCGCTCTGGCGCGCTACGACGTGGAAGGCAAGGTGCCCACGCGCACGGGCGACAGCCATCCCTCGCTCGCGCCGTTCGAGACCTTCGCGGCCAGCGACGGGCGCTTCGTCATCGCGGCGGGCAACGACCAGCTGTTCATGCTGATGGCCGAGGCGCTCGGCAGTCCGGCGCTTGCGCTCGATGCGCGCTTTGTCAGCAACGACCTGCGCTGCCGCAACCGGCCCGCCATGGTCGCGGCCATCGAGGCGATCACCCGCGGCGAAGCCATCGCGCACTGGATCGACCGGCTCAACGAGGCCGGCGTGCCCTGCGCCCCCATCAACACCATCGACAAGCTGTTCGACCATCCGCAGCTGCTCGCACGGCACATGATCGTCAAGGTCGAGGGCCAGGCGCGGCGCGCGGTGCGGACCGCCGGCAATCCGATCAAGCTGGGCGCGTTCGCGGACATCGACGTGAACACGCCCTTGCGGGCGCCTGGACTGGACGAACACCGCGAACGCATCCTCGCCGAGCTGATGTCCCCGACGGGCGACTACGCGCCCGCGCACCGCCCATCCGCGGCTCCGGCACACGTCGTGCATGCGCCCCAGGCCAGCTGATTCCCACCCCCACGAACCCCCGAAAAAAGGAGTAGACATGTCCGCCACCACCAAGGCCCCGCCGGTTTCCGCCGCCGCGCAACAGGCCCCCAGATCCGACCCGCCCACCACCGCGGAAGGCCGGGCGCCGCAGGCGCCGCTTCCGGGGCTTTACGAAACCATCCTGGTCGAACGGCGCGAACGCGTCGGACTGATCACGCTGAACCGCCCGAAGAGCCTGAACGCGTTGAACACCACGATGTCGCGCGAGGTGATGACGGCGCTGCGCGCCTTCGATGCCGACGCCAACGTCGGCGCGGTGGTGATCGCCGGCAGCCCCCGCGCCTTCGCGGCCGGCGCGGACATCGCCGAGATGGCGGACAAGACCTTTGCCGGCCTGCAGGCGGAAGACGTCTTCGCGGCATGGCAGGGCATGCCGGCCATTGCCAAGCCGATCATCGCCGCCGTGAGCGGCTACGCGCTGGGCGGCGGCTGCGAGCTGGCGATGATGTGCGACTTCATCATCGCGGCCGACGATGCGCACTTCGGCCAGCCGGAGATCAAGCTGGGCATCCTGCCCGGCATCGGCGGCACGCAACGGCTGACGCGGTCCGTCGGCAAGTCCCTGGCCATGGACCTGATCCTGACCGGCCGCAGCATCGATGCCGCCGAGGCGAAGGCCGCGGGGCTGGTGGCACGCGTGGTCCCGGCCGCCGAGCTGCTGCAGACGGCCCTGGAGGCCGCGCACACCATCGCCGGCTACAACGCACCGGCCGTGCGCATGGCCAAGGAGGCGGTGGGCCGCGCGCACGAGGTGTCGTTGGCCGAAGGGCTGCTCCACGAGCGGCGCCTGTTCCAGGCCGCCTTTGCCACCGACGGGCAGAAGGAAGGCATGCATGCGTTCCTGGGCAAGCGCGCCCCGGTCTTTCGCCACCGCTGAGCGGGCCGTCCATGCCAGCCACGCAAAGCACCGGCAAGCCGCGCACGCACGTGGAGCGGCACAACGCGCGTTCGGACACGCGGGCGCAACTGCTGCGCGCGGGCCTCGATGCGGTGATGGAAAACGGCTGGGCCGCCACCAGCGTCGACAAGGTGCTGGCGGCGGTCGGCGTGCCCAAGGGGTCGTTCTATCACTACTTCGCGAGCAAGGACGCCTTCGGCTTCGCGCTGCTCGAGACGTACCAGGCCTTCTTCCTGCGGCGGCTGGCGCGCTGCTTCGGCGAACGGCCGGGCGGCACGGTGCCGGGCTTCACGCACGGGCTCGCGGCATTTCTGTCGGAGTCCGCGGCCGGCATGCGCCGCTACCACTGGCGCCGGGGCTGCCTGGTCGGCACACTGGGCCAGGAGATGGCGGGCCTGCACGACGGATTCCGCGAACGGCTCGACGCGGCGGTCGCGGCATGGGAAGCCGAGCTGGCCGCATCGATCCGCGCGGCCCAGTCACGCGGCGAACTGCGCCCGGAGCTCGATCCCGAACGCCTGGCGCGCAGCTTCTGGGCCGCCTGGGAAGGCGCCGTGCTGCGCGCGCGACTTTCACGCTCGGCGGCGCCGCTGGTCTGCGCCGTCGAGGATTTCGACCAACTGATTCACATCTGAGGAGCAGAGCGTGTTCAACCGCGCCTAGTCGCGCGCGTTGCCTGCCCACACCGCAGGACGCCGCGCGCGCCAAGGCCTCGATTGCTCCAGTTGGCCCGCCAGGCGCAGCAACAGGTCGTCCTTGGCAAATCCGGCCGTGAACTGGATGCCGATGGGGAGCCCGCTGCCTGGCGCCACCACCATCGGCACCGACATCGCCGGCGTGCCCGCCACGTTGGCCGGCGGCGTGAAGGGCGTGTGCCGGAACACCCGCGCCGTCCACTCCAGGCCGCTCATGCGCTCGGCGCCTTCGCTGTAGGTGCCGAGCGAACCGGGCAAGTGCGGGAGCGTGGGCGTGAGCAGCACGTCCATGCGCGAGAACCAGTCCGCCACCGCGCGGGCGACGGTGTTGCGCACCTCCAGCGCGCCGGCAAAGTCGACCGCGCTCGCGCTGCGGCCGTAGCGGTAGTTCGCCAGGGTGGAAGGCTCCAGCGTCGAAAGATCGATCGGCCGGCCGGTGGCGGCGGACAGGCCGTCGATCCAGCGCACCAGCGTGGCACACCAGATCTGCGCATTGGCATGGACGAAGGCCTCCCACGAAGCGCCGAGTCCCGGCGCGGCTTCCTCCACGTGATGGCCGAGCGATTGCAAGTGGAGCGCCGCCTCGCGCGTGGCGGCCGCCACTGGGGCTGCCGTGGCCTCGCCGTTCCAGGCATCCACCATCAGCCCGATGCGCAGCTTGCCGGGGTCCTTGCCCACCTCGGCCAGGAAGCCGTTCGCCGGCGCGGCGGTGTGGTACGGGTCGCCGGGCGAGCAGCCCTGCACCGCGTCCATGAGCGCGGCCGTGTCGCGCACCGTGCGGCTCAGGCCCAACTGCACGCCGAGGCCGGCAAACACTTCGTCCAGTGCCGGTCCGTTGGAGGTGCGGCCGCGCGTCGGCTTCAGGCCGAACAGGCCGTTGAAGGCCGCGGGCACGCGGATCGAGCCGGCGGCATCGGTGGCGTGCGCCATCGGCACCACGCCGGCCGCTACCGCTGCGCCCGCACCGCCGCTCGAGCCGCCGGCGCTCAGGGCGGTGTCCCACGGGTTGCCGGTGGGCCCTTGCAACGCCGATTCGGTCTCGGTGCTGAAGGCCATCTCGGGCGTGGTCGTGCGGCCGATGGTCACGAGGCCGGCCTTCCTGAAGTGGCCCATGAGGTTCGAGTCGGCCGATGCGACCAGCCCCTTCGCGAGCCGGCTGCCGAGTTCATTGCGCCTGCCGGCCATCTGGATCGCCAGGTCCTTGATCAGGAACGGCACGCCCGCCAGCGGGCCCACGGCTTCCCGCGCCGACAGGTCCGCCGCTTCGGGTGCCCAATGCTCGACGATGGCGTTGATGCGCGGATTCACGGCATTCGCCGCGGCGCGCGCCAGCGCTGCCAGCTCGGCGGGGCGGACCTCGCGTCGGGCAACGAGCTGGCCGAGGCCGATGGCATCGTGGGTTGCGTATTCGCTCAGGTTCATGGTGTTCTCCAGGAGGGGGGTGCACCGAAGATAGGCATTCGGAGGACGCTTGATTAGCCCACCCACGCGGCAAGAGCTGAACCATGCATGGGACAATGCGGTTCGCGGAATGCCGAAGGAGTCAATCGCATGGCCAGGGATGTCAACGACACGCTCGTGTTCGTGCGCGTGGTGCAGGAGGGCAGCTTCACCGCCGCGGCGCATGCGCTGCAGATGCCCAAGACCACCGTGAGCCGGCGCGTGCTCGAACTCGAGAAATACGTCGGCGCGCAGCTGCTCCGGCGCACCACGCGCAAGCTCAGCCTCACCGAGGCGGGCGCGATCTACTTCGAACAGTGCCGCGGCATCGGTGCCACGCTGGAAGCCGCCGAGGGCGCGGTCCACAAGCTGCGGGACGGCCCGCGCGGCTGGCTGCGCGTGACCATGCCCTACTCTTTCGGCGTGGACTGGTTCGCGCCGCTGCTGCCGGGCTTCAGGGCGCGCTATCCCGAGGTGCGCCTCGAGATCCTGGCTTCGCACGCCACGCTGGACCTGGTGCAGGACGAGATCGACCTTGCGCTGCGCCTCGGCGAGCTGCCCGATTCCAGCCTGGTGGCGCGGCGGCTCGCGAGCTTTCCTTCGGGCGCCTTCGCAAGCCCGGCCTACCTGAAGCGCGCCGGCGTGCCCGCGGTGCCCGAAGACCTGCGCAACCATCACACCCTTGCGCTGCACCAGGCGCGACGCGATGTCGGCTATGTGTGGCCGCTGCGCAAGGATGGCGGAAAACCCCGCGGCTACCTGATCGACCCGGTGCTGGTGGCGAGCGACCCGGCCCTGCTGCATGCTGCGCTGCGCGGCGGCGAAGGGATTTCGCTGGCGATGGAACTGAGCATGGCGGCCGACCTGAAGGCGCGCCGGCTGGTGCGTGTGCTGCCGCAGTGGATCGGGCCGCCGCAGGAGCTGAACGCGCTCTCGCCGCGCGAGCGGATGCCCTCGCCGAAGGTCCAGGCCTTCATCGGCTACCTGAAGGAGCAGCTGCGGTTCGAAGCCGATACCGGCCCTGTCCCGGCGCAGGCCGGCAACTGGCGGCGCTGAACAGACCCGTCATACTCGCGCGCAGTTCAAGAACCCTCATTCCCCAAGGATCCCCATGTCAGGACACGGCTTTCACGTGCACGGCCCGCACGACCACGAACTTGAACACGCGGCATCCGGCGGCGGCCATGGCGAGAGCCACGGTCACGCGGGCGGCGGGGCAGCCTCCCCTTCCGAGGGCATGAGCATGACGGGCAAGATCGCGGTGTGCACCGCCGTGATCGCCACCGTCGGCGCGATCTTCTCGTACATGGGCGGGGCCACACAGGCCAACGCAGGTCTCTACAAGAACAACGCGGCGATCAAGAAGACCGAAGCGTCGAACCAGTGGAACTACTTCCAGTCGAAAAGCACCAAGCAGGCGCTCGCCGAATTCGCGCTCGACACCGCGAGCGACGACGTCCGCAAGCGGGACTGGCAGGCCAAGGTTGCGCGCTACGAACAGGAAAAGACCGACATCCAGGCCGCCGCGAAGAAGCTGGAAGCCGAGGCGAGCCAATGGGACGCCCAGTCGGAAGAGCAGATGCACCAGCACCATCGCTGGGCCCAGGCGACCACCGTTTTGCAGGTGTCGATCGCGCTGGCTGCCATCGCGTTGCTGACGAAGAAGAAATGGCTCGAGCGCGCGATGTTCGGCGTGGCCGCCGCGGGGCTGGTGGTGGGGGGGTTGGCCGCCTTTCACATCTGACGATAGCGGCTGCGGGCGCAAACCAGCGGCGGCGCTGAACGGCCGCGCGCAGCCGCACGCAGCCTCAAGCCGCCTTGCGGGCGCCGCCCGGCGCCTTCTTGCGCGTGGCCTTCTTCGCGGTGGCACCGCTCTTTTTTGCAGTGGCCGTCTTCCCCGGACCCGCCGTCTTCTTCGCCGGCGCGCCGGCCGGCTTGGCCGCCTTGCCGCCCTTGAGGCTGCGCGTCAGGAGCTCCGTCAGGTCGATGATCTCGGCGCCCTCGGCCGGCGCTTCCTCCTCCGGCTGGATCACTGTTTCGGTGTCGCCCGCCTTGACCTTCTTCTCGACCACCTTCATGACCGCGTGCCTGAACTCGTCCTTGAACTCGTCGGGGTTCCACTTGCCGCTCATGTCCTTCACGAGCTGCTCGGCCATCTTCATTTCGGCGGCCGTCACCTTGGCCCCCTTGACGCCGGCCGCGGGCAGATCGAGCCCCGTGAGCGGCTTCACCTCGTCGCCCCAGCGAAGCAGGTTGAGCACCAGCACCTCGCCCGACGGGACCAGCGCGGCCAGGTGCTGCTTGGTTGCGATCACGACCTTGGCCAGGCCCACCTTGCCGGTCTTGGACAGCACTTCGCGCAGCAGCGCATAGACCTTCTGCCCCTTGTTGATGGGTGCGACGTAATACGGCCGCTCCAGGTAGAGGAACGGGATCTCGTTGGCATCGATGAAGCGCTGGATCTCGATGGTCTGCGTGGTGCGCGGGTAGATCGCCTCGATCTCGTCGGGCGAGATGACGACGTACTTGCCGTCCTCGTATTCGACGCCCTTCACGATGTCGTCCTTGTCGATCTCCTTGCCGGTGCGCTTGTTGATGCGCTTGTAGCCCACCGGGTCCATGCTGCGCTTGTCGAGCCAGTCGAAATCGACGCCCTGCTCGGTGCTCGCGGTGTGCAGGCCGACCGGGATGTGCACCAGCCCGAACGTGATTGCGCCTTTCCAGAGGGTTCTGCTTCCAGTGGCCAAGATTCAACTCCTTGCGGCCACGCCATGGGCCGGATGCGCCGACCCTAGCGCGGTGCGGCCGCATCGCTCGTAGGAGGACGCCACGTGGCGCCTACGTCTTGCCCTGAAGACGCCGGAAGGCGCTGAAGTGCCGGATCGCGAGCTGCTTCTGGCCGAGTTCCGCGTACAGCAGCGCGGCGTTCTTGTGGGCGTCCGCGAGGTCGGGCTGCAGCTGCAGCGCCTTCTCGTAGCTGGCCAGCGCGTCCCGGATGCGCCCGGCCCCCTCCAGCGCCACGGCATGGTTGTAGTGCATCAGGGGGTCGTCGCCGCAGTGCCGCACGCCCTGGTCGTACAGGTCGGCGGCCTCGTCGCAGCGGCCCGCCTCGCAGAGCATGAAGCCCAGGTTGAGGTAGGCATGGGCGTAGGTCGGCTCCTCGTCCAGGATCTGCCGGTAAGCGGCTTCCGCCGCCTGGGGCGACGTCGCCTCCAGCGCCTCGGCTTGCTCGAAGAGGGCATCGAGGTCGGCGGGCGCGGAGGCCTGGCCCTGCTGGGAGAACAGCAGGCTCACCGAGCCCTTGCCCGGCGCCACGCTCAGGTCCAGCAGCAGCTGGCCGGTGTCGGGCTCCCAGTGCGCATGGGGCGAGCGCACGGTCACCCGGTCGCCCTCGGCCTTGATGCGGATGCCGGCCAGCGGCATCTCCGCGGGCAAGGTGGACCGCAGCTGCCGCAAGGACCGGAGAATCTGCCGCGTCGGGATGCGCGCCGCGCGCAGCTCATGGGCGGAGCGCAGGAGGACCACGTCCTGGAACGAGAACTGCCAGCTTCCCGCCGGCGTCTTCACCGGCGCCACGAAGCCGAGCTCGATGAGCTTGCTCACGGCATGCCGCGAGAGCCCCAGCAGCTGGACCACGCCGCGCAGGGTGTAGGGCGACGAGGTTTCGGCCGGGGCTTTCACTTCTTCATGCGCGCGCGCGAAGGAGCCGGAGCCTCGGCCTTTTCAGGCACCTTGGGCGCGCGCTTGGCCTTGCTGGAGACACTGCGCAAGGGCGCCACGGCCGGCGGGCTGGCGCTGCGCTTCGGCGCCGCCGTGCGCACCTGCGGGCCCGAGGTCGAGTTGCGCGCCAGGCTGGCCTTGAGCATTTCCGCGAGGTCGATCACCTGCCCGCCCGCTGCGTCCTCCGGGTGCTCCGCAGCCACGATCTCTTCGCCCGCGATCTTCGCGTCGATGGCGGCAAGGATGCGCTTCTTTTCCTCGTCCTCGAACATCGCGGGTTCGTAGCTTTCCTGCGAGATCTGGTCGATGAGCTGCAGCGCGAGCTTGAGCTCCGAGGCGCTCGGCTCCAGCTGCTCGATGTCCAGGTCCTCCAGCGAGCGCACCTCGTCCGCATACAGCAACTGCTGCAGGATCAGCCCCTCCTCCTTCGCGCGCACCTGCACCACGTACTGCTTCGACTTCCACGCCCACTTGGCGAGCGCGCAGCGGCCGCTCTCGAGCATCGCCTTCTTGAGCAGGTTGTAGGGCTTGCCGCCGCGCTTGTCGGGCGCCAGGTAGTAGGGCTTGTCGTAGTAGATCGGGTCCACCGCATCCGCCGGGATGAAGGCGACGATGTCGATCAGGTGGCTTGCGCCCTCCTCCAGCGCCTTGAGCTCCTCTGGCTTGAAGATCACGAAGCGGTCTTTCTCGAACTCGTAGCCCTTGACCATCTCGGCGCGCGGAACCACCTTCTGGGGGTCGGTGGCGGAAACGTACTGCTGCTTCACCCGCTCGCCTTCCTTGGACAGCAGGTTGAAATGCACCGTCGCCGACCCTTCGGTGGCCGAGTAGAGCCGGACCGGAATCGAAACCAGGCCGAAGCCCAGCGACAGCGAAGCGATAGAACGGGCAGTGGCCATCGGGTGCTCCTCGGAACGAGCACACAACATGCCACTTTTCGGCGCCCGCGAAAAGAGGCGGGTTTCGCCGGTTCACCGCTTGTAACCAATACCGCTCATCGCCCCTCGAAGGCCGGGCCTTCCGGCGCGAGGCGCATACCGGGCGCCAGCTTCTTCCACGGCAGCTCGGCCGGGTCGGCGATGAAGGGTCCCGGCGCACGGGCCACGAGGATCTCTTCGGCAATGGGCGCGAAGTCGGCGCGAAAATGCACCGAGCTCTTGTTCACGAGGATCTTCATGTCCGCCGGCTCGATGCCGACCGTGCGGTACATGTTGCGGTCGAGCAATTGCGCCTTGGCCGAGCTCACCGCAACGCGCACCCCGCCGATGCGCAGCTGCGCCATCAACCCCAGATCCGAAGCCTTGCCGTTCATCATCGGGCCGCCGTAGACGAACTTGCCATCGGACAACGCCTCGACCTCGAAGCTGGCGCAGAGCGGCTCGTCGCCGGCGACCTGCGGACAGCCGCCCAGCGCGATGTCGATCCGGGCTCCGACGCCCGCCCGATGCGCCGCGGCCGCGGCGGCGGGATCGCAGATCAGGCCGATGGCCGCGCCCTGCGCACCGTGCCGGAGCAGCGCGCGGAGCATGCCGGTGGTGTTGGAGTCTCCGCCGACACCGGGGTTGTCCTGCGTGTCCGCGATGATCACCGGCTTGCTGGCCGCCTGGGCAATGCGCATCGCGTGCAGCACCGCCGCGTCGGGCTCGTCGAAGCGCACGGCCCACTGCGCTTCGGGCGCGCATACGCGCGAGAACAGCGCCTCGACGGCCTGTGCGGTGGCGGCCTCGTCGAAGCCATAGCCCCAGACCACAGGCCCGCATTCGGCGAAGTCGGCCGCCGGAAAGCCCGGCGCAAAGGACAGCGAGAGCACGCCCGGTTCCAGTTCCTCCAGCAGGTCGTACACGCCGCGCGCGGGCTGCATCATGGTCGACATGCTGTTGACCGGAATAAGGAAGGGCACGCGCCGCGCGACGAGGTGCGCAGCCCTGCCGGCGCGCATCAGCGCCAACAGGAGCTCGCCCGCGCGGCGGCCTGCATCGGCCATGTCGATGTGCGGATAGGTGCGGTAGGCGACCACGCCGTCGGCGAGCGAAAGGATCTGCTGCGTCACATTGGCGTGCGAATCGAGCGACACCACGATCTTCATTCCGCTTCCCACCACGGCGCGGATGCGTGCGAGCAGCTCGCCCTCGCCGTCGTCCAGGTGTTGCGCGACCATGGCGCCGTGCAGGTCCAGGTAGATGGCATCGAACGACGCGGTCCTGGCGGCCTCGACGATCTCGCCCGCGATGCGCTCGTACGCTTCGGTCGTCACGTGGGCCGAAGCGCCGGCACCGGCCCAGATCACGGGCGTGACGCCGTGCCCCTCGGCCCGGACGAAATTGATGAAGCCGCTCGCGGGCAGGTTGACGTTGAGCAGTCCGAAGACCGCCTCGCCGCGGACCAGTCCCGGAAAGTCCTCCCCGCGCACGAAGCTCTCGTAGGACGCCACGGTGGGCGCGAAGGTGTTGGTCTCATGCTGGAAACCGGCGACAAGGATGTTCACGGTGTGCTTTCTGATCGGACAGCGATCGAAGGTTGGCGGCGAAGGGTCACTGCGGCGTGAGCTGGATGGAGCGCGCCATCTTCCTGAACTTTTCGCTCTCGCCAGCATAGAACTTTGCCGAGGCTTCGAGCGACTGCGGCTTCATGGCCTCTACGCCGGAGAGCGCGAGGGCCCGCGCCATCTCGGGGGAGTGGATCGCCTGCTGCGAGGCTTCCATCAGCACCCGGGCGCGGTCGGCCGGCATGCCGTCCCGGGCCATGACGGCGAGCCAGATGGCGTAGACCAGCGCCTGCTTCTGCGCCAGCGTGCTCTCGGCGATCGCGGGCACATCGGGCAGCGTGCGCATGCGCTGCGTGTCCAGCACGTCGAGCGCCTTGATCTTGTGGGTTTCGAGCAGCTGCGTGGAGGCGCCGAGGTTCGGCAGGATCGTGATGTCGATCTGCTGGCCCGCGAGGTCCTGCATCATCGGCGTGGCGCCCTTGTAGGGCACGTGCAGCAGCTTGGCGCCGGTGGTCTGCGCGATGTATTCGGAGACGATGTGGTACATCGATCCATGGCCCGGGCTGCCGAAGGTCAGGCCGGGGCTGCCGGCTTTGCGGCCGGCGGCAATCACCTGCTCCAGCGACGAATACGGCAGGCCGTTGCGCGCCATCACCACCAGCGGATGGGTCGAGATGGGCGCCAGCAGCGCGAGATCCTCGGGCTTGTACTTTGCCGATGCGTTGGACAGCGGCGCCAGGATCGCCTCGTTCGGCGACCCCATGATCAGCGTATAGCCGTCCGCCGGACGCGACAGCATGCGCTGCACCGCCAGCGCGCCGCCCGCGCCCGGAAGGTTCTCGATGATGAAGGGCTGGCCCAGCACCCGTGCCATGGTCGGCTGCATGGCGCGCGCCAGCACGTCCGCGGGCCCGCCGGGCGGAAACGCCACCAGCATGGTGACCGGCCGGGACGGAAAGACATCGGCCGCAAGAGCCGGTGCACTGCCCGCGACGGCGCCGAAGAGAGCGGCCGTGATGGTGATCAGCCGGGCGAAGGATTTCGGTGTGGTGGCTCGCATGTCATCCTCTTTTCAAACAGCGCTTCACAGGGCAGCGCGGGTGGGGTGAGGCGGATTGTTTGATGTAGCATGAGTTCGAGCAACAGCAATTTTTTGACCACTTCGTTGCCCTATGGGCAACACCCCTGGCGGAGCGGAACCCATGCGCGACATCAACCAGAAGCGGCTGCGCTACTTCCACGAGGTGCTGGTGCAGGGCACCATCCGCGGCGCCGCGGACGCACTCAACACCGCGCCGTCGGTCATCACGCGGCAGGTGGCGCTGCTGGAGGAAGAGCTGGGCCTCACGCTGTTCGAAAGGCAGGCGCGCGGCGTGGTGCCGACGGACGCCGCCCACCATCTGCTCGAGTACTGGCGCGGATGCCAGGCACAACAGGAGCGGCTCGCCGAAAGGCTGCGCGCCATCGAATCGATGGAGGCCGGCAAGGTGCGCATCGTGGCGAGCGAAGGCTTCGTCGACGGCCTGCTCGAACAGGTGGTGGGGCCATTCTGCAGTGCGCATCCGAAGCTTTCGATCGCGCTCGATGCGCTGCCCGTGAGCGCGCTGGTCGATGCGGTCGGCGACGACACCGCGCACATCGGCATCGCCTACAACCCGCAGTCGGACGCGCGGCTGCAGGTCGTCGCGAGCGCCGCTGCGCCGGCCAAGCTGCTGGTGCGCAGCGGCCATCCGCTCACGCGCATCGCGGGGGCGCTGAGCGTGCGGCAGATCATGGGTTATCCGCTCGGGCTGATGCCGCCGGGCTACGGCGTGGGGAGGCTGGTCGAGCTGCTCGAATACGCCGAGCACGTGACGTTGCAGCCCAGCCTGCGCTGCAATTCCGTGGTCGGGCTCAAGCGCTTCGTGAAGTCGACCGATGGCGTGACCTTCATCGGCGCGGGCCTGGCGGCCGAACCCGAGATCGCGGCTGGCGAGCTCGTGGCGCTGGACCTGTCGCATCCGCTGTGCAAAGGCGCGAAGGTGCGCCTCGTCGTGCGCCAGGGCCGGCCGCTGCCGCTGGCCGCGCAGCAGCTGCTGAAGAACATCCAGGAGCGCTTCTCGGTTTTCTCCAGGCCGCCGCGGCGAAGCGGCGCGTAGGGGCGCGTGGGGGCGTATCCTGGCAGGCGCGTCAGGCCAACGGCCGCAGCGCAACGCCCATGTCGCGCCAGTGCTCCGGATGGCAGGTGAACAGCAGCACCTGGTGGCGCTGCGCCGCATCGAACAGCGCGCGCTTCATCTGCGCGAGGCGCGGCGCGTCGCTGTGGACCAGCGCATCGTCAAGGATCAGCAGCGTCGGCCGGCCCGCCTCCTGCAGCAGGTCGGCATAGGCAAAGCGGCTGATGAGCCGCAGCTGCTCGCGCGCGCCGAAGCTCAGCTCCTGCAGCTGCCCGCTCTCCGAAGCGCCGCCCGCGTTGACGCGCGTCAAGGTCGCGGGCGCAAGCCCCGCGTCCATCTGCACGGTGGCCCCGGGCATCAGCAAAGGCAGGTAGTGCTGCATGCGCGCCTGCAAGGGCGCCTGCAGCCGCGTCAGCGTGGCCTGGCGCTTCTGCTCGAGCTTGTGGCACAGCAGCGCGAGCGCGTCGGCGCGGCGCTGCAGTTCGGCGTGCCGGCGGCGTGCCTGCGACAGCTGGCCCGCCACGGCCTCCCTGTGTTCTTCGAGGCCCTGTGCGCCAGCCTGCTGCAGCGTGTTCTCGAGCAGCAACAGCTGTTCGCGGCGCAGCTGATGGCCGCGCGTGAGCTGCTCGATGCTGCGCTGCAGCCGGTCGATGTCCTGCAGCACGATGTCCGGCCGCGCGGCCTGCACCTCGGCGCTGGCCTGTTCGATGCGGGCGGTCAGCGCCTCGGCTTCGGCGCCCACGGCCAGCCACTGCTGGGTGGCTTGCGCGTGGCGCTGCTGCCGGCCCGGGTCGGCGAGTGCGGCCTGTGCCGCCGCGAGTTCGCGCTGCGCCGACGCGCTCGCTTGCTGTGCCGCCGACTGTCGGCGCTGCGCGTCGGCGAGCGTCTTCTGCGCGGCCTGCTCGGCCACGATGGCAGCTTGCTGCGCGGCTTCGGCTTCTTCGATCGACAGGGTCGCATCGGTCTCCGCCGCCGCAGGCAGGCGTTGCAGCGCCGCCTGCGCGGTGGCGATGCGCGACTGCGCCTGCGCGAGTTCACTGCCGTGCGTGTCGAGCCCGCGCGGTGCGACGATGCCGAGGGCCTGCTGCGCGAGCTGGATCTGCGCATCGAGATCGGCCGAAGCGGCGAGCCGCGACTGTGCCTCGGCGATGTCGTCCACGCCCGCGGCCCGCAGCGCCGTACGCAGGGCATCTCGCGCATCGCCATGCGCGCGTGCAAGCGCCGCGAGGTCGTCGCCCCCCGGCGTGATGACCAGCCTGCCACCACCGGGCAGGTGCAGCGTGGCAGGAGCGTCGATGAGCCGTTCGCCGTTGCCGCGCAGGTCGTGTGTGTCGCTGCGCGCCTCCAGCTGGAGGGTCTGGCCTTCGGGCAGCGCGAACTGCAAGCGCGTGGCCACGGCCTGGCGGCGCAGATCGGCATCGTGCGCCGCGCGCTCGAGCTTGTGCAACTGCTCGACATCTGCGGCACGGATCTTCGGCGCAGCGGCTGTGGCGGCTTGCAGCGCTGCCAGCCGCGCATGAGCCTCCTTCGCACGCGCGAGGCTCTCGGCGCTGCGGGACGCATCGTCCTGTGCCTGCTGCAGCAGCTGGCCGAGCTGGCGGCGCTGTGCCTGCTGGCTGGCGCTTCGCCAGGCGTGGCGGGCGCCATCGACGCGGCGCTGCGCCTCTGCCGCGTTCTGGCGCGCGTGGCTCACGGCGGCGTCGCCGTCCTGCAGCAGCTTGGCGGCCTCTTCACAGGCACGCGCGCGCGCTTGCGCTTCGGTCTGATGCTGCGCGAGGCCGGCCAGCTCCTTCGCGAGCAGCTCGCGGGTTTCCTGCAGCTGCCGGAATCTCGCGCGGTCGTTGCGCAGTTGTTCCTGGCCGGCCTGCAATGCACTGCTTCGGCGCTGGGCCACCAGCAGTTCCTCGCGCAGCGATTCCCAGGGCCTGGCGGTCTCGTCGGCCTGGTGCTGGTTGCGCATCTGCGCGAGCTGGTCGACCTGCTGGCGGTAGATGGCGACCTGCGCGTCGATCGCGCCGAGTTCCGCTTCCAGCGCGGCCACTTGCGCGATGGCCTCGGCATGCGCGGCGCGCGGCTTGCCGGTCGAGGTCAGGAGTTCGTCGCGCTGGGCGCGCAGGCTGTCGAGGATCGCGTCCCCGCCGCCCGCGACCAGGGCCGCGGCCGAATCGCCCGCGGGATCGCGCAGCGCGTCGTGCAGGTGGTCGTGCGCGTGGCTCACGTCCAGCTCCTGCCCGCGTCCCTGCTCCACCCAAAGCAGGCCCGGGATGCCCCAGTTCTCCGGCTTGCTCGCGCCCTTGCCGGCGAATGAGAACCCGAACAGCTGCGCCAGGTGGTCTTCGGCATCGGTGCCGTCGAACGCGCGCGCCCCGGCGGCCAGGGTGCAGCGCTTCTTGCCCAGGAAGCTCTTCACGAGCCGGTGGCCCTCGCCGTCCAGGAGGAAATCGAGCTCGACCATCGGCGCAGCCCCGCTGCCCTCGCCCCAGGGCCGCAGGTCTTCCACGGCGGTGGAGCGGTGGCGCTCGAAGAAGGCCGCGCGAATGGCGCGCACCAGCGTGCTCTTGCCCGCCTCGTTGGGCGCGGCCAGGATGTTGAGCCCGGGCTCGAAGCCGTTGAGTTCGAGCGGCGAGCGAAAGCGGCGCAGCTGCTCGACGCGCAATCGGGTGATCTGCAGCTTCATGGCCTGGCGCCCTCCTCGTGTGCCGACAAGGCAGCGACGGCCGGGGCGCTCTGCGCGAGCTCGGCCGCGAGCAGCGCCATGGCATCCTGCGCCACGCGCGCCGCGTGCGGATCGGCGCCCGCCTGCGCGTCGCGCAGTTCCTGCAGCACCTCTCCCAGGTAGCCGTCGGCTTGCAGGCCTGCAATGTCTTCGTCCGTGGGCACGAGCCGCAGTGCCGAGAGGTCGACCTGCAAATGGCGCGCCCGCGCCTCCGCACCCCCGATGGCTGCCTGAAGGCGCCGCAGCCCCGCAAGGTCGACCTGGCCCCGCACGTGCAGTTCGGCCACATCGTGCGCGTCCAATTGCGCCAGTTGCGCGATCAATGCATGGCCATCGCTCTCGACCTGCAGCACCGAGGCGAAGGATCGCCAGCGAAATTGCGCCACCGGTATCGGCGTCACCTGCGGCTCGGCGCCTGGCGCGGCGATGTCGACCAGCAGCGCCTGGCCTGCTCCGTTGTCCTTGAAGCGGTCGGGCTCCGGGGTGCCGGCATACCAGGTGCGCGCGTCGATGCGCTTGCAGCCGTGCCAGTCGCCGAGCGCGAGGTAGTCGAGCCGCGCCGTCGATGCGCGATCGGGCGCGATGGGGTTCGCGGAGTCGATGTCTTCGGAGAGCAGGCCTTGCACACTGCCATGCGCCAGGCCGATGCGCAGCAGGCCCGCGGGAGTTTCGGCCGCATCGAACCAGGCTGTGAGGTCGTTGTAGGTGTGGCGCTGCGTGAGTGGCGCGGGCAGCACGGCAAATCCGTGCGGCCCGAAGACGCGCACTTCGGGCGCCAGCAGCGGGTGGACGTTCGGCGGCACCACGCCCAGCCGGGCCGCGCGCGTCCACACGCTTTCGGCCAGCGCGGCGTCGTGGTTGCCGGGAATCATGATCCACGGACCCGCATAGCCCGCCAGCGCATTGAACAACCGGCGCAGCGTGCGCTCGGAAACGGTCTGCACGTCGAACACGTCGCCCGCGACGAGCACCGCATCCACGCGGTGCTCGGTGGCCAGCGCCGCCAGCCGCTCGACCACGGTGATGCGCGCCTCGGCGAGGATCGGTGCGTGCTCGGCGTCGAAGGTCGCGAATTGGCGGCCGATCTGCCAGTCGGCAGAATGAAGAAAACGTGTCATGGAGGGTCGGTTAAATTCCGCAGATTCAGACGGCCAGCGGATCGCCGACATCGAAGGCGGACCGCAGAACTTCCAGGATCAGAACATGAAAAAATCGGATGCGAGCCCCGGCGTGCCGGCCCCGGAACTCATCTCCCAAAGAATTGCCGACCTGGCGGACTGGCGCGGCGAAGCCCTTGGCAGGATGCGCAAGCTCATCAAGGAAGCAGACCCCGACGTGGTGGAGGAATGGAAGTGGATGGGCACGCCGGTCTGGTCGCACGACGGCATCCTCTGCACCGGTGAATCCTACAAGGACAAGGTGAAGCTTACCTTCGCCAAGGGCGCGTTCCTGGAAGACCCGGCGGGCCTTTTCAACGCCAGCCTAGACGGCAACATGCGCCGCGCCATCGACATCCACGAGGGCGAGATGGTGGACGGAGTGGCCTTCAAGGCACTCGTGCGCGAAGCCATCGCGCACAACACGGCGGGCAAAGCGTCGAAAAAACCCGCGAAGAAGGCGAAGCCCTGAACGCGGATTGCGCGTGCGGCGGCATCACCAGAAGGCGTCGTCCTCGCGTTCGCGCAGCATCCGCACCCGGTGCTCGGCAATCTTGCGGATCAGCGCCTCCGGCAGCGGCTGGTCGTAGGGCACCTGCAGCATGTTCCTTGTGGTCTTGTGCCCCTGCAGTTCCTTGCCGAAAGGCGCGAGTCCCGCCGCCGTCGGCGTGAAGTCGAGGTGCGCCTTGTGCGCCGAAAACGCGAACAGGAAGCGGGGCTCGATGAAGAACGGGGTGCCCCATTTGATCGCTTCCTCGGCATCGGGCGCAACGCTTTTCAGCAGCGCGTGAAGCCGGCGCAGATGGGGGTGGCCCTCGCGCGGCGCCGCGCGGATGTAGTCGTCGATCGTCGCGGGATGGGGCGTGACTGCCATGTTCTTGCCTCCTGGAGAACGCATGATCGGTCATCCCGGCGTTCGGGGCCTCGTCTTCCCGTGACATCTTGGAACCTTCTTCACCGTCCCGAAGTGCGCGGCCCGGCAGGCCCGGGCGTTGAAAGTACATCGGGACTGTTCCCGGATCTTTCAGGAGACGTGATGATTTTGACCCGAACCGGCCTCAAGACGGCCCTCTTTGGCGCTGTGGCCGCCGGCGCTCTTTTCGGCGCGGCCGCAGCCTCCGCAGGCACGAGCTGGTCCGTGGGCGTGACTGTGCCCGGCGTGGTGGTGAGCAGCGAGCCGGCGCCGGCCTACTACGAGCCCGCGCCCGTGTACTCGGCGCCGCCCCCTGTCTACTACCAGCCCGCTCCGCCCGTGCGCTACCAGCCTGCACCCGCCTACGTGGCGCCTGCGCCGGTCTACTACGAGCCGGGTCCGAGCTGGGAAGAACGCCGTGCGGAGCGCCGCGAATGGCGCCGCCGCGAGTGGGAACGCCGCGAGCACTATCGCCGCTACGGCGACGACCGGAACTGATTGCCGGACGCCAGGCCCGGCCGGTCAATCCGCTCGCCAGGGCCGGCGGGGTTCGCGCGTGGCATGAACTACCAACGCGAGCAGGCCGATTCCCGCGATGGCGCACCACGCCGTCGCCGGGCTGCGCAAGGCAAGCTGCCACCGTGAGCGCGAACGGTCCGTTCCCACGCCCGAGGCAGCCCGCTCCAGCGGCGTGAGCGGCCGCGCGGTGTTCGGGTTTTCTTCACCCTCGAGCATCGCCTGGGAAATCTCCAGCGGCGTCAGTTCATCGGCAATGGGCCCGGACAGGGATGGCTCGTTGGCGCTCATGGAAAGACCTTTCGTCGATGCAGTTTGATTGCCATGAGCTTCGGCGATCCTTGGGCGGGAACTGCACGGCCGGCAACGAACGTTCGCGTAGGCCGAAGGCGCGCCTCAGGCCAGCCCGAGCTCCCGGCCATAGAGGGCCCGGGCCCAGTCCGGCAGGTCCTCGGAGGACGCGGTGACCCGGCCTCGGGTGAAGGCAATGAGGCGCCGCGCCGGCATGTTGAGCCCCGAGTTGTCGTAGACGAAGGCATGGTCGGCCAGCAACACGGCTTCCCGGATCAGCGGCTGGTTGCGCTCGAAGCGCTCGCGGATCTTGTCCTCGGGCACGTCGTGGCCGCCCTCGTCCACCCGCTGCGCGACGCGGCTGACCGAAAGCTCCGGCCGGCGCACGCTGATGTGGTAGACCACCACGCGGAAGCCTGCGGCCTGCGCATCGCGGATCAGCGCCAGCTTGGACGGATGGGAGAACGTGGATTCGGAGACGAAGCTGATGCCCTTCTCCAGTGCCTGCCGGCGCCGGCTTTCCGCAATGGCGGCCGCACGGTAGGCCGCGGCCATCGAGGGATCGCCGAGTTCCTCGCGCTGGATCAGGTCGGCGTTGATGAACAGCGCCTTGATTCGCGGACGTATGACGAGTTCATGGAAAGTCGACTTGCCGGCGCCATTCGGGCCGGCAAGCATGATCATCGTGGGACGGCTCACACGGCGCTCAGCGCTTCACCGCGGGTGTGCCGAACACCAACCGATCCTTGTCATCGAGCCCGACCCCCACGCCCCGGCGCTGGCGGTCGCGCCAGAAATCGTCTTCCGCGGCGGTGGCGGGCGCATCGGCCATGGCCTGGATGAAGTCGTCCTGCCCGGCTTCGGCCAGCGTATCGAGCGACAGCGGCTCGAGGCCGCGCAGCGCCATCTCGACCCGGGAATAACCGACTTGCGGATCGCGCTCCAAGGCGCGCCCAATGCGTAGCCAGTGCTCGGCCTGGCCCGAGATCGAGCGGCTGTTCACCCGCGCCGCGTCGCGCAGCGCCTTCATTTCAATATCGGAAATCTTGACGGCTTGGCTCATAGAAACTCCATGGAAGTTCCATTTTGCAACCCGAGGGAGCATTCCGCAACCGACCCTTTCAAAGACCCTCGGGAAGTCCCGGATGCCGATTCCGCCCCGGGATGAGGTTGCAAGCCGGATTCCTCGAATACAGTACTAAAGTTCACACTCAATCCAACCCGACGCAGGTTCAGCCGTGCCCTATTACGAACTGAAGATTGGCCACCAGACCGGACTCGTCCAGGTCACCCAGGATCTCGTCTGCTTCACGGCCACGTTGTACTGGATGCCGCACCGCCGCACGCCGCGTGTGCCGGACGAGTTCAATTCCACGCCGCTGGAACACCACCAGACCTTCGGGCCGACGGAGGCCGAGGCGCTCGAATCGCTGCGTGCCTGGGCGGGCGAAACCTTCGAGTCGGTGAGCGATTTCGTGCAGATCGGACCGCCCTAGGCGGCCCGATCCCGCTTCAGGCCGACGGCCGGAATCCCGGCAGAGACAGCATCCTGGCCTTGAGCGCCTCGATGAACGCGGTCACGCGCGCGGGCCTGTAGATGCCCGGAGGAAGCGCCACATGGATGGCGATCGGTTCGAGCCGCCAGTTCGCCAGCACCCGCTGCACCCTGCCGGTCCTGAGGTCGTCCTCGCACATCCAGGGGGCCGCGGCACCGATCCCGGCGCCATTGAGGATCGCGCGGTAGCTCGACAGCAGGCTGTCGGTCTGGATCGGCGTGTCGAGCAGCACCATACGGGAACGGCCGGCCTGGTCCAGCAGGCGCACATTGCCGGTCACATAGGGCACCAGCCCCACGCAAGGCAACTGCGGAAGACGCGCGATGCTGACGCGCCCGAGCGTCCTGAGCAGTTCGGGCGCGGCAATCAGCACCCGGTCCATCATGCCGAGCTTGCGGCTCACCAATCCGGGGTCCCGCACCTCCCCCACGCAGACCCAGCAATCCGCGCCCCACGCGGTCAGGTCGAGCACCCGGTCGGTCAGCGTGAGTTCGACCCGCAGTGCGGGATGCGCGGCGCGAAGGCCGGTCACGGCGTCGGTCAGGAAGCCGGTTCCATAGCCCGACGGACCGATCACGCGCAGCGTGCCTTCGGGCCGGCTCTGCCCGCCCTTCAGGCGCTGCGACAGGCCCGACCAGCGCTCGCCCAGGTCGCGCGCCTCCACGAGCAATGAGCGTCCCTCGTCGGTGAGCGAAAAGCTGGCCGTGGTGCGCAGCGCCAGCTTGCAGCCGAGCAGCCGCTCCAGTTCGAACAAGCGCCGGCTGACCGTGGGCTGGGTCATGCCCAGCAGCCGCGCCGCCTTGCTGAGCGATCCGCATTCGCCGATCTTCTGGAACGTGTCGAGCAGGTCGAGCCGGTCATGTACATGTTTCATGCGTCAAGCGTATATGACTTCATCGGTCCATGCGTCTACCGCAAAGCGGCCGGCGTTCGTATCGTCGGCGCCATGACCACTTCGAATTCCCAAGCGACCGGCATCGCCCGCATCGGCGACGAGCCCCGAGGCGGCTCCGTCCTCGGCTTCTACGCACCGAAGGGTTCAGCCCGTCCGCCGCGCATCGCACGCGGCGAAGGCATCTTCCTGTGGGATGCGAACGGCAAGCGCTACCTCGATGCCACCGCCGGCGCCGTCGTCGCGAACCTGGGCCACGGCAACCCGCGCGTGCTGGCCGCGATGGCGGAGCAGGCGTCCAAGGTGAGCTTCGCCTATCCGCGCTTCTTCGAGAGCGAACACAACATCGCCCTGGCCGACCGCATCTGCGAGCTCGCGGGCGACGGCCTGGACCGCGCGTTCTTCGTCTCGGGCGGCTCGGAAGCCAACGAAGCCGCGCTCAAGCTGGCGCGCCAGTACGCGGTCGTGACCGGCCAGGGCACGCGCTGGAAGGTGATCTCGCGCGATCCGAGCTACCACGGCTCGACGCTGGGGGCACTGGCGGTCACCGGCGACGCCAACACGCTCCAGCTGTACGGCCCGATGATCCGCTCGATGCCCAAGGTGCCGGCACCGCTGTCGTACCGGCCGCCGGATGGCCACACGGCCGAGTCGCACGAGAAGGCATGCACCGACGCGCTCGAGGAGACCATCCTGCGCGAAGGCCCGGAGACGGTGCTGGCCTTCATCCTCGAACCGATCGGCGGCCTTTCGACCGGCGCGGTGGTGTCCTCGGCGGCCTACTTCCGGCGCGTGCGCGAGATCTGCGATCGGCATGGCGTGCTGGTGATCTTCGACGAGATCATGAGCGGCGCAGGGCGCACCGGCGCCTTCCTGGCCGCGCACCATTGGGAGGGCGCGCGTCCCGACCTCGTCACCCTTGCCAAGGGCCTGGCGGCCGGCTACACGCCGCTGGGTTGCCTGCTGGCACCGAACCGGATGGTCGACGCGATCGCGAATGCCGGCGGCTTCGTGCACGGTCATACCTACTTCACGAATCCGCTGTCGTGCGCCGTCGCGCGCGCCGTGGTGGACGAGGTGGTACAGCAGGACCTCGTGGCGCGCGCCCGGGACATGGGCGAACTGCTGATGGCGCGGCTCTCGCACATCGCCTCGCGTTCGCCGATCGTCGGCGACGTGCGCGGCAAGGGCCTGCTCACGGCCATCGAGATCGTTGCCGACAAGGCCACGCGCCGCCAGCTGCCGGTGGCCTTCAACGCCCCCGCGCGGCTGACCGAGCACGGCCTCAAGCATGGCATCGCGCTCTACAACCGCCGCGCCAACCTGGGCGCTTTCGGCGATTTCCAGATGATCACGCCGCCGCTCACGATCACCGGAGCGCAGATCGACGAACTGGCCGGCCTGCTCGAAAAGGCATTGGCCGACCTTGCCGACGAGATCGCGCGCAAGGGCCTCGCGCGCTGAACCCGGCGACCGCACCGATTTCTGCAACCCCACCCAGGAAAGCCTCCGATGAAGCTCTCGTTCACTCTCAAGGCCATGGTCGCCTGTACCGCCTTGGCCTTCGCCGCCACGGCCGGGGCACAGATCAACACGTCGCACGGGCCGCTCAAGCTCATCGTCGGCTACCCGGCCGGCGGCTCGGCCGACGTGCAGGCGCGCACGCTGGCGGACAAGCTGGCCGCCGAACTCGGCACGACGGTCGTCGTCGACAACCGCACCGGTGCGGGCGGCGCGATCGCGGCCGACTACGTTCGCACCGCGCCGCCCGACGGGCTCACCGTGCTGCTGGCCAACATGCACATGATGGTCATGCTGCCGCTCACCACCAAGTCGGTGCGCTACGACCCGGCCAAGGACTTCAAGCCCGTCGGCCGCATCGCGAGCTTCTACCTGGGTATCGCGGTGCCCGCGGAGCTGCCCGCCAGGGATGTGAAGCAGTGGCTCGACATTGCCACCAAGGATCCGAAGAAAGCCAACTACGGCGTGCCCGCACCGGGCAGCGTCGCGCAGTTCATGGGCTACCGGCTCGGCAGCGATGCCAAGGCGGGCCTGGTGGCCGCGCCCTACCGCGGCGCAGCGCCGCTGGTGCAGGACCTGCTCGGAAACCAGATCTCGGCCGGCATCCTGCCCATTGCCGACCTCGTCGCGCACCAGCAGGCAGGCAAGCTCAGGGTGCTGGCGGTCAATGGTGCCCGGCGCGCCGCATTGCTGCCCGAGGTGCCGACGCTCAAGGAACTCGGCCAGCCGCACTTCGACAATCTCGAATGGACCGGGCTCTTCGTGCCGGCCGGCACGCCGCGGCCCATCGTCGACCAGCTGCATGCCGCGCTCGGCAAGGCGCTGGCCAGCAAGGACGTGCAGGAACGGCTGCTGAAGCTCAGCAGCGACCCGAATCCGAGCACGCCCGAGGAGCTCTCGGCCCTCATTGCCGATGACATCAAGCGCTGGGGACCGGTGGTGAAAGCCTCGGGCTTCACGTCGGAATGACGGCCACCACCTCGCAGCCGATCCCGCCGCACAAACCGCTCACGCTGCCTGGCCTGCACGGCTACGCCGACGCCAAGACCGTGGCGGCGGGCGATCCGATCCGCTTCCACCTCAGCAGCGACGTGCCTTACGACTTCGCGGTCTGCCGGCTGGGCAGCGATGTCGAAGGCCGCAGCGACGACGAGGCGCTGGAGGCGTTTGCGCCACATCGGGCGCGGGTCCAGCCGATCCACCCGGGCTCCTACGTGCATGTCGAGCGCGGCCTGCCCGCCGGCTTGCCGTTGCGTGGCTTGAGCTTCGAGTGCTGGATCAAGCCCTGGACGGTCGACGTGCGGCAGGCCATCGCGAGCCAGCACGACGATCCCGCGCAAGCCGGCTTCGGTCTCTTCATCGAGCCGGGCGGCGCCCTGTCCTTTCACCTCGGAGGCCACGCCGCGCCATCGCACGGCCGGCTCGAGGCGCGCCGCTGGCAGCACATCGCCGCGACCTGGGACGGCCAGCTCGCGATGCTCTACATCGACGCGCACTGCGTGGCCGAGTGGCCCGCGGCGCAGGCCCTCACGCCGCCTGCGGCGCCGCTGCGGCTCGGCGCCAGCGGCATCGGCGGCCAGGCCGACCTGTTCCTCGAAGCGGACCTCGTCATGCCGGCGCTGTACGGCCGCGCGCTGTCCGCCGGTGAGATTGCCGCTCGCCACGCGCAACGCGGCCTGGCCATCGCGACCGGCCGCTCGGTCCTCGCCTGCTGGCCGCTGCGCGAAGAACGCGGCTCGCTGGTGGCCGATGCCAGCGGCTATCAGCGCACCGGTCGCATCGTCAACCACGCGACCTGGATGATCGTAGGCCCCGCGTTCGAGCCCGGCAAGGTCGGCCTGTACGAGGATGACGAGTCGCCCTACGACCCGCTGCACGATCCGACGCGAGGGCATGGGCTGCGCTTTGCGGGCGACGATCTCTACGACTGCCGCTGGGACGCGGTGCACGAATTCCGCGTGCCGGACGATGCCCGCTCCGGCGTCTACGTCGGCCGCGCGCGCTTCGAGATCGAAGGGCGCAAGGCGGACTACGACATCACCTTCATCGTGCGCAAGCCCGCGCATGCGGCGCCGGCGCCGATCCTCGTGCTGTGTGCCGTGAACAGCTGGCTCGCGTACGCCACCACGCCTTTCGCGAAGAACGTGGCCGACGATCCGGTGTGGCCGCGCCGCTCGGAAGGCCTTGCGAGCAGCCATCCCGACGCGCCCGCCTTCAGCAGCTACGTCTACCACCGCCATGGCCAGCCCTGCTACCAGGTCGGCCTGCGCATGCCCTGGCCCAATGCCAGCCCCAATGCGCTCTACGACCCGGCGGAGAGCGGCTTCAGCCAGTGGACGCGGCTCGAGCGCCACCTGCACGTGTGGCTCGAAAGGCAGGGCTACGACTACGACGTGATCGGCGACATCGACCTGCACCGCGATCCGTCGCTGCTCGCGCGCTACAAGACCGTCATCGTCAACGGCCACAGCGAATACTGGTCGCTGCCCGGCGTCGAGGCGCTGGACGATTTCCTGCGGCGTGGCGGCAGCGCTGTGGTGCTCTCGGGCAACACCATGTACCTGCGCGTGAGCTATGACGAGAACTTCACCGTCATGGAGCAGCGCAAGGTCAACGGGCCCGATCACGACGACGCCAGGCCGCCCATCGGTCCGCCGGCCGGCGCTTTCGGCGAGCAGTACCACAGCCAGGACTGGGCGCGCGGCGGGAGGCTCAAGGCGTCGGGCCGGCCGGCCGCCGGCATCATCGGCCTGGAGACGGCGGGCTGGGCTTTCGCCGACGGCGACGACTTCGGCGTCTACCACGTCGAGCGGCCGGCGCACCCCCTCTTCAACGACCCGCAGCCGCTCGGCCTCGCCAAGGGCGAGACCTTCGGCCATGCACCCGGCGGCGGACTGCCGCGCGCCATCGGCCACGAGTGGGACCTGACGCTCTCGACGCTCGCGAAGATGACCAGGCACCACCTCCCGGGCACCTGCCTGCCTGTCGCGCAGGAGGGCATCGAGGTCATCGCCAACGGCATCCGGCGCATTCCGGGAAAGCTGGACACCTACCTCGACTGCCACTCGCGGCCCACCGACTCCCTCGACGGGCTTTCAGCCGAGATGATCTATTGGGAGCGGCCGCAAGGCGGGCGCGTGTTCCACGCCGGCGCCGTCGGTGCGGCCTGGGTGATCGGCAGCGACCCGCTGTTCGGGAAACTGCTCGGGAACGTGCTGCACCGCTTCGGGGTGGGGCCGGGGATAAGCGCGCAACACAAGGCAGATGGTAGGTAGATGTCGGGCTGCCCGGAGACTAGATGCTGACCAGGAACTCCCCAACCACGGTCACGCAATGGTCGAATCCCGGCTTGTAGTCCAGCGTAGCGATGGCGTCGAAAGCGGCGCGCAATCCGGCATGCGGCTGCCGGATCTGAGACAGAAATGGCTCTCGGTGGCGCCGCAGGAACGGCGTTGCCGCTAAAAGCTGCTGGGGCTCGCGCTCGATGACGAGCGCAAAGTCGAACAGATCGCGCGCGGTGGCCCGGTCGCCACGGTGATACATCTTCTTGGCAATGATTTCGGCGGCCGTCTCGACCTTCACGCAGCGGCCACCGATGTCCCAGGTTTCCCAGGCGTCATCCAGCAGGTTCGGTGCGGCGACGAAGTCGACTTCGCCTTCCTCGAATTGAAGTTTGACGAAGGCGCCAGGCTGCTCGGTGTAATCCTGCGTCAGGTCCGCCGCCGTGTCGCTCAACCGAGGCGTGACGAAGCCGAGGTACTGAGGGTCTGGCACGAAGATGTCGATGTCTTTGCTCAACCGATGGTGGAAGCGGAACATCAGCACGGTCCCACCACCCAAGGTCCAGAAAGGATCCGCGATCCCACCGTATCGGCTGATTTCATCGATCAGCATCAGCGCCCGTGGGAACAGCTTCTCCCAGGGACCGCCGCGCAATGCCCTGGATTTCATGCCCACAGCGCCCGGCGGTGCACGGACAAGGACTCGGCCAACTTCGCCACGTTGCGCCAGATCTGCCGGGGAGGCAGGTGCGCGCGCGAGGCCGTCTCTTCCACGGCCATCACGACGATCGGCACAGGCGCTTCGTCGAGCAAATGGGTCAGGTGCGGGGCGAATGGAGGCGGCACGTCGCCGCTGACCAGCGCCTGCTCCAGCGCCTCGGGGTCCAGTTCACGCGCATAGCTGACACTGGCTGTCTTCGCCGCCATCCACAGGCCGCGCTTCTTGCGCCGGGCCAGCGTATCCGGCTTTGGGCTGTCCAAGCCGAGCACAGCCATCACCAGCCCCGCGCGGTTGACGCCAAGGTCGCTCAGACCGCCATTTTCCAAGCCCACCAGGGTCTGGCGGGACAGGCCGCTCATGTGCGCCAACTGTGCCTGGGACAGACCCAGCTCAGCGCGCCGCGCTCGAACAGCATGGCCGATGTCAATGAGGTTCATGGCAGATCGCAGCGAGAAATGTCCAAAATATTAGACATCGTACGCCAACCAGCCTCGCTTGCAAGAGGCAGCGATGTTCCCCACCTCTGACCCACACCTGCTGCGAAGCCTTGGCTTCTCACGCAATGCGCCCCGCCCCATTCAGTTCTCAGAGCCTGAATTCCTCCGCCGCAATGCCGAGCTTGCGCAGCTTGTCATGCAGCGTCTGCCGCGCGATCGACAGCGCGCTGGCGGTTGCCGGCTGGTCGCCCTGGTGCTTGCGCAGGGCTTCGACGATCACAGCCCGCTCGAAGGCCTCGACCTGTTGCGGCAGGCTGCGCGGCAAGGCGGGCATGCCTTCGGCGCTGCCGCGGGCCTGGGTCAGCCGCTCGCCCAGGAGCCCGAGGGCGAAGCGGTCGGCCACGTTGCGCAGTTCGCGCACGTTGCCGGGCCAGGCGTAGGCCATCAGGTCGGCCACCTGGGCACCGGTGAGGATGGGTGCGGCGCGCTCGTAGCGCGCCGCCGCCAGCAAAGAGAAATGCTCGAACAGCAGGGGAATGTCCTCGCGCCGCTCGCGCAGCGGCGGCAGCTCGATGAAGGCCACGCCGAGGCGGTAGTACAGGTCGGCCCGGAACTTCTGCTTGTCGCTCATTTCCTTCAGGTCGTCCTTGCTCGCGGCCACCACGCGGCAGTCGAAGGCAATGGCCTTGTTGGAGCCGATGCGCTCGATGGACCGCTCCTGCAGTGCGCGCAAAAGCTTGATCTGCACCGCCATCGGCATGCTCTCGATCTCGTCGAGAAACAGCGTGCCGCCGTGGGCATACTCGAACTTGCCCACGCGCACGCGGTTGGCGCTGGTGAAGGCGCCGGCCTCGTGGCCGAAGAGCTCGCTCTCGGCCAGCGCCTCGGGCAGGCCGCCGCAGTTCAGCGGCACGAAATGCTGCCGCCGGCGCTCGCTGTGCTCGTGCAGGCAGCGCGCGACAAGCTCCTTGCCGGTGCCTGTTTCTCCGTAGATCAGCACGTCGGCCGAGGTCTCGGCCAGCGTCATCACGGTGCGGCGCACTTGCTGCATCTGCGCCGAGCGGCCGATCAGCACCGACTGGATGCCGTTCCAGTTCTCCAGCGCATCGCGCAGCGCACGCACCTGCAGTGACAGTTGCCGGCGCTCCACGGCATGGCGCACGATGGCCACCAGCCGCTCGGAGCCGAAAGGCTTCTCGATGAAGTCGTAGGCGCCCTCGCGCATGGCCTGGACCGCCATCGCGATGTGGCCATGG
This sequence comes from Variovorax sp. OAS795, assembly GCF_040546685.1. Lineage (NCBI taxonomy): Bacteria > Pseudomonadati > Pseudomonadota > Betaproteobacteria > Burkholderiales > Comamonadaceae > Variovorax > Variovorax sp. OAS795. The sequence goes on along the minus strand of NZ_JBEPOH010000002.1, from coordinate 245,123 downwards.
CCGGTGACGAGGATGACGGGCAGCTCGGCATCGGTCGCATGCAGTTCGCACAGCCATTCGGCGCCGCTCAGGCCGGGCAGCCGCACGTCGCAGACCACGATGGCCGGCACGCCGAAGCTGATGTGGGCGCGCGCGCGTTCGGCGCTGTTGAAGGCTTCGACCTCGAAGCCGGCCAGGGTCAGCACCTGGGTCGTGCTGAGGCGGACGTCTTCGTCGTCCTCGACCAGCAGTACCCGGATGGCGGGGGCTTGGCTCACTTGTGGATCACTCCTGTGGGGGTGGGAATAAGAATGGCCTGCAGGGCGGCCGGCAGGTCCACGATGAAACAGGCCCCGCCTTCGGGCAGGTTGGCGGCGCGCAGCGTGCCGTCCATGGCGCGCACCAATTGTGCCGAGATCACGAGGCCCAGGCCCAACCCGGTGCCCGCCGGCTTGCTGGTGACGAAGGGCTCGAACAGGCGCGGCAGGATGCCGGGCGGAATGCCCGGGCCGGTGTCGCTCACGCGCAGGATCACGCGGCCTTCATGCGGCCGCGCCTCGATCCGCAGCGTGCGCCCGGGCGACTCCTGCATCGCCTCGATGGCGTTGCGCATCAGGTTGACCAGCACGCTGCCGAGCGCGGCCTCCTCGGCCATGACGCTCAAGCCCGCGGGCTGCAGGTCGACCTCGATCGTGATGCCGTTCTTCCTCGTGGCTTCGGCGACGATGGCCTGCGCGTCCGCCACGGCCCGAGCCACCGGCAGCGCCGCCAGCGGCAGCTCGCTCTTGTGCGCGAAGGTCTTGAGCTGCGAGGTCAGGCGCGCCAGGCGGTCGACCAGGCCACGGATGCGCTGCAGGTTGGCGTGCACGTCGTCGACCCGGTTCTTGTCCAGCAGGATGCCGGCACTTTCCGAGAGCGCGCGCATGGCGGTGAGCGGCTGGTTCAGCTCGTGCACCACGCCGGCCGACATCTGGCCCAGCGCGGCCATCTTGCCCGCATGCACCAGCTCGCCCTGTGCGGCGCGCAGCTGCGCGGTGCGCGCGGCGACGGTCGATTCGAGGGTGTCGTGGGCGGCCTGCAGCGCGGCCTGGTTGGCGAGCTTCTGCCGCACCGCGCGGCGGCGCTGCCACAAGGTGACCGCCAGCAGGAGCAGCACCGCCATCGCGAGGCTGGCGGTGATGGCCGCATTGCGCGCGCCCACCCGCACCGGCGCCAGTTCGTCGAGCACCACCAGCTGCCAGGGCGCGCCGCGCAGCTTGCGCGTGGAGGCCAGCTGGTCCACGCCGTCGAGTGCGATGACCTGCACGTCGCGCCCCAGCACCTCTTTCTGCGTCCATTGCAGCGGCTGCAGCGCGGCTTCGCCGTAGGGGCGCGAGCGCTGCACCTCGGCGCGCTGCAGGCCGTCCATCGGCAGCATCGGGCGGAACTTGATGTCCTCGCGGCTGGACAGGATGACGACGCCGCGCTGGTCGATCAGCACCACGTCGCCCGGGAGCTTGCGCCAGGCGCGCTCGGCCTCCTCGAGGTTGACCTTGACGGCCACCACGCCGCGCGTGGGCTGGCCGCGGCGCAGCGCGTACGAGAGGTAGTAGCCCGGCTTGCGGCTGGTGATGCCCACGCCGTAGAAGCGGCCCCTGCCCTGCCCGAGCGCATCGATCACGTAGGGGCGGAACGACAGGTCCTGGCCCACGGTGGTCCCGGGCCGGTCCCAGTCGGAGGCCGCGAGCGAGGTGCCGCCGCCGTCGAGCACATAGAGCATCTCGGCGCCGGCCGTGGCGTTGACGCCATCGAGGTAGCGGTTCACCGCATCGCGCAGCGCAGCGTCCGTGGGCGTTCCAAGCAGCGCCGGGACGATGGGCGTCATCTCCATCAAGGCGGGTAGATATTCGAAGCGGGCCAGGTCGGCGTCCAGCCCCGTCGCGAGCATGTCGAGGCGGTGGTCGGCCGCATCGCGCAGCCGGTCCAGGCCGTTGTGCATGGCCAGGTGGTGGCCGGCGACGGCGGCCAGGGCCACGAGGGCCAAGGCGCCGATCCAGCGCGGAAGGCCGCGCCAGCGTCCGGGTGTGTGAGTAGGCAAGTCGAAGCGCCGTGCCGGCTCCCGTGAAATCATGAAGCCGTTATTGCACAAGCCCGTGAAGGCCGCATCAGTGCCAGCCCGGTGGCCGGCAGGCCGTGGCGGTTCGTCCCGTGCCGGCACCCGGTCAGGCATAGTGCAATTCGCCAGCCTTGCCATGGAAGACCCGGTAGGAAAAGACGGTGTAGCCCACGATGGCGGGCACCGAGATGCAGGCCCCCACCAGGATGACCTTGAGCGCCGGCGCGCTGCTCGCGGCCTGCCAGATCGTGAGCTGGCCGATCACCACATACGGGTAAATGCTGTAGGCCAGCCCGAGGAAGCCGAGCACGAACACCATGATGAGCAGAACGAAGGGCAGCCAGCAGACCGGCCCGCGCACCATGCGCGTGTCCAGCAGCCCGCGCACCGCCAGCAGCGCCACGCCCGTCATCAGCGGGATCGCGGCGAGCGCCAGGATCTCGGGCAAGGCGAACCAGCGCGCGCGCACCTCGGGGCTGATCCATGGCGTGGCCATCGAGATCAGCACCATGCCGCCCACCATCGGCGCCCATGCGGTGCGCGCCCATTGCACGGCGCGCTCCTGCAGCGCGCCCTCGGTCTTCATGACGAGCCAGGCCGCGCCCATCAGGACGTAGGCCATCGGCAGCGCCACCGCAATGGCGGCGGCGAACAGGGGATAGTTCCAGCCGGTGCCGAAGCCGCTGATGTAGCGCCCGAGCATCCAGCCCTGCGCCACCGAGGCCAGCGTGGAGCCTGCGAAGAAGAGCCGGTCCCAGGTGCGCTTGTGGCTGTCGCGCGCCTTCACGCGGAAGTCGAAGGCCACGCCGCGCAGCGTGAGGCCGACGAGCATCAGCGCCACCGGCAGGTAGAGCTCGCCGAGCACCAGCCCGTGCGCCTTCGGAAACGCAACCAGCAGGATGCCCACACCCAGCACCAGCCAGGTTTCGTTGGCGTCCCAGAACGGGCCGATGGAGGCGATCATCACGTCCTTCTCGGCATCGGTGGCACGGTGCATGAGCATGCCCACGCCCAGGTCGTAGCCATCGCTGACCACGTAGACCAGCATCGACACCGCCCATGAGCACCATGAAGATCACCGGCAGTGCGGCATCGAAGTTCGCGACCGTGTTCATGCGCGGCCTCCTTCCAGGACCGGCGAGGTGATGGCGCCCGGCGGCGTTGCGGCGCGTTCCACGGCCTCGGTGGCCAGCACCTCGTCGGGCTTGCCGGCCATGTACCCGAGCACCGCGACGTAGGCCACGATGAGCGCGAGGTACAGCGCGACGTAGAGCGCCAGCGTGAGCGCGATCATCTCCGACGGGACCTTGGACACCACGTCGGCCGTTCGCACCAGCCCGTAGACGACGTAGGGCTGGCGGCCGATCTCGGTGACGTACCAGCCCGCGACGGTCGCGACCCAGCCCGAGAAGGTCATGCCCGCGAAGAGCCACAGCAGCGCGCGCGGCAAGCGCGCCGGCTGCCATCGGGTGCGCCGGTACAGCCACCATCCGAGCCAGCTCGAAGCGAGCATCAGCATGCCCATGCCGACCATGATGCGGAAGGCGAAGAACATCGGCAGCGGCGGCGGGTGCGCGCCGGGAAAATCGTTGAGCCCGCGGATCTCGCCGTCGGCCTTGTGGGTGAGGATCAGGCTCGCGACATGGGGGATCGCGATCTCGAAATGGTTCTTGCGCGCCGCGGCGTCGGGAACGGCGAACAGCAGCAGCGGCACGCCGCGCCCGGTCTCCCACACGCCTTCCATCGCGGCGATCTTCGCGGGCTGGTGCTCGAGCGTGTTGAGGCCGTGCATGTCGCCCACCACGATCTGCAGCGGAACCAGCACCGCGGCGAGCGTGAGGCCCACGCGCATCACCCGCGCCGCGCTGCGCTGCCCCACGCCGCGCAGCACCTGCCACGCCGACAGCCCGACCACAAGGAACGCACAGGTCAGCGCCGAGGCCAGCAGCATGTGGGTGAAGCGGTACGGGAACGACGGATTGAAGATCACCGCGGGCCAGCTCGCGACATGGAATTCCCCGTCCACGATCTCGTGGCCCGCGGGGGTCTGCATCCACGAGTTGAGCGCCAGGATCCAGAACGCCGAGAGCGTGGTGCCGAAGGCCACCATGAACGTCGACATCAGGTGCACGCGCTCGCTGACCTTGCCATGGCCGAAGAGCATCACGCCGAGAAAGCCCGCCTCCAGGAAGAACGCGGTGAGCACCTCGTAGCCCAGCAGGGGCCCGGCCACGTTGCCCACCCGCTCCATGAAGCCCGGCCAGTTGGTGCCGAACTGGAAGCTCATGGTGATGCCGCTGACCACGCCGAGCGCGAAGGTCAGCGCGAACACCTTGGTCCAGAAGCGGTAGGCATCGAGCCAGCCTTGCGCCGATGCCGCATCGCCGCCGCCGCGCGTGCGCAGCCAGCGCCAGCGGAAGAACAGCAGCAGCCAGCCCAGCGCAATGCTGATGGTGGGAAACAGGATGTGGAAAGTGATGTTGGCCGCGAACTGCATGCGGGCGAGGATCAGGGCGTCCATCAGGTTCCTTTCGCGCCGGCGGCGGCGCGGCCGCCGCCGGCTGGGGTCATCGCTTGGCCGCGCCGCCCTGCTTCAGGGCCTCCGACATGCCGATCAGCACGCCGCTCGCCAGCGTGGCGTAGCTGTCGAGCATCGCCTGAGTGGCGCGCAGGCTCATCGCGCGGCCGTCACGCAGGTTCTTCTGCGTGTCTTCCATGAGCTGCTCGAGCGCGACCGACGCCCGCGCCCCGGTGCCGGTCGTCTTGCCCTGCATCGCCTGGAACACGCCGGTCCACGGGCCGTCGGCCGGCGCCGCCTTGCGCACGCTGGCAAGCAGCGTGTCCTCCATCTTCGCGATGTCGACCAGCGCCTTCTTGAGCTGGGTCTCGCGCAGGCTCACGCCCTGGTCGACCAGTTGCTGCAGCGCGCGCTGGTTGGCCACCACCGCCTGCTCCAGCGCGCCGTCCATGCCGGCGAAGGCCTTGGCCAGCAGCGCTTCGACGTCGGGCGCGGGCAGCTTGCTGCCCGCCGCGCCGGCCGAGGCTGCCTTGGTGACCGTGCCCAGCACCTGTCGGATGTTCGCGAGCGTGAGCTCGCGGCCCTGCAGGCCCTTGAGCGTGGCCTCGTGCACCGCCTTGCGCAGGGCTTCGCCCTGCTTGGCGGTGGCGTCGGTGAACTTGTCGATCAGTGCGGCCTGATCGATGCCGTTTTTGAGGATCATGGTCGTGCGTTCATTGCATGTGCTGGCCGCCGTTGATGGCGATGTTCGCGCCCGTCACGAAGGCTGCCTCTTCCGAGGCGAGATAGATGATCAGTCCGGCCACTTCCTCGGGCTTGCCCAGGCGGCCGACGGGGATGTGCGGCAGGATCTTGCTGTCGAGCACTTCCTTCGGGATGGCCGTGACCATCTTCGTGCCGATGTAGCCGGGCGAGATGGTGTTCACCGTCACGCCCTTCTTCGCCACCTCGAGTGCCAGCGCCTTGGTGAAGCCGTGCACGCCCGCCTTGGCGGCCGAGTAGTTGGTCTGGCCGAACGCGCCCTTGGAGCCATTCACCGACGAGACGTTGATGATGCGGCCCCAGCCCCGGTCCACCATGCCGTCGGCCACCTGCTTGCTCATGTTGAACAGGCTGTCGAGGTTGGTGCGCAGCACGGCGTTCCAGTTGATCTGGTCCATCTTCTTGAAGGTCATGTCGCGGGTGATGCCGGCGTTGTTGACCAGCACGTCGACCGGGCCGAGGGCCGCCTGCACCTGGCTCACCGCCTGCGCGCACGAGTCGTAGTCGGCCACGTCGCAGGGCACGGCCAGGATCTCGTAGCCCCGCCCGGCCATCTGCGCCACCCAGTCGGCATGCGACTTGTTGCCCGGCGAATAGGTCACCGCGAGCTTGTAGCCCGCATCGACCATCTTGGTGGAGATCGTCTCGCCCAGGCCGCCCATGCCGCCGGTGACGAGGACCACTTGCTGCTTCTTCTCGCTCATTGCTTTCTCCTTGGTGGGTTGTGTGTGACAGGTAAGAAATCCGTTCAGGCCCGCTCCACGGCCAGCGCCACGCCCATGCCGCCGCCGATGCACAGCGAGGCCAGGCCCTTGTTGGCGCCGCGGCGGCGCATCTCGTGCAGCAGCGTCACCAGGATGCGGCAGCCCGAGGCGCCGATGGGGTGGCCGATGGCAATCGCGCCGCCGTTCACGTTGATGCGGCTGGTGTCCCAGTCCATCTCGCGGTTCACGGCGCAGGCCTGCGCGGCGAAGGCTTCGTTGATCTCCATCAGGTCCAGGTCCTGCGCCTTCCAGCCGGCCTTCCTGAGCGCCAGCTGCGAGGCGGGCACCGGGCCCATGCCCATGATCGAGGGGTCCAGGCCCGCGCTCGCGTAGGCGCGGATCACCGCCAGCGGCTGCAGGCCGAGCGCGGCGGCACGCGAGGCCGACATCACCAGCACCGCGGCCGCGCCGTCGTTCAGGCCCGAGGCATTGCCGGCCGTCACCGAACCGGCCTTGTCGAAGGCCGGGCGCAGCCCCGCGAGCGCATCGGAATTGGTCTTGCGGTTCACGAATTCGTCGGCCGAGAAGACGACCGGGTCGCCCTTCTTCTGCGCGATGCCGAAGGGCAGGATCTCGTCATCGAAGCGCCCCGCGTCCTGCGCGGCCGCCGCCTTCTGCTGCGAGGCCAGCGCCAGCGCGTCCTGCATCTCGCGCGTGATGCCGTACTTCTTGGCGACGTTCTCAGCCGTGGTGCCCATGTGGTACTGGTTGTAGACGTCCCACAGGCCGTCCACGATCATGGTGTCGACCAGCTTCCAGTCGCCCATGCGCTGGCCGTTGCGCGAATTGGGCAGCACGTGCGGCGCGGCGCTCATGTTCTCCTGCCCACCGGCCACCACGATCTCGGCATCGCCGCATTTCACGGCCTGGGCCGCGAGCATCACGGCCTTGAGGCCCGAGCCGCAGACCTTGTTGATGGTGAGGCCCGGCACGCCGACCGGCAGGCCCGCCTTGATGACCGTCTGGCGCGCCGGGTTCTGCCCCGCGCCGGCCGCGAGCACCTGGCCCATGATCACCTCCGACACCGCATCGCCCGCCACGCCGGCCTTCTCGAGCAGCCCCTTGACCACGTGGGCGCCCAGCTCCGGCGCGGGCGTTCCGGCCAGCGCACCGCCGAACTTGCCGACCGCCGTGCGTTGCGCGGCCACGATCACGATATCGTCTGACATGAGAGTCTCCTTGAGGTTGTTGCGAGGAAAAAAGGGTTGGGTGGACCAGGCTCAGGCGGCCTTGGCCTTCACATAGCGCCCCGGCGCGGGCTCGATGGCGGGAAACCCGGCGCTGCCCGGCACGCGGCGCGCGGCAACCTTCGAGCCGGCATGGGCGGCAAGCCATTGGCTCCACGCGGGCCACCAGCTGCCGTCGATGCTCTGTGCGTTGTCGAACCACGCACCCGCGTCCGCCGCCAGATCGCCGACCCAGTGGTTGCGCCGGTTCTTCGCGGGCGGATTGATCACGCCGGCGATGTGGCCGCTCGCGCCGAGCACGAAGCGGGTCTCGCCGCCCAGCAGCCGCGTGCCCGCATAGGCGGTCTTCCACGGCACGATGTGGTCGTCGCGCGAGGCATAGATGAACGCGGGCGCATCGATGCGCGACAGGTCCACCGGCACGCCGCACTGCACCGTGCCGCCGGGCTCGCGCAGCTTGTTTTCCAGGTAGGTGTGGCGCAGGTACCAGCAGTACATCGGCCCCGGCAGGTTGGTGTCGTCGCCGTTCCAGAACAGCAGGTCGAAGGCCGCGGGCGCCTTGCCCTTGAGGTAGCCGTTGACCACGTAAGGCCAGATCAGGTCGTTGGCGCGCAGCGCCGCGAACACGGTCGCGAGTTCGCGGCCCTTCATGAGGCCGCCGCGGCCGATGCTGGCCTCGCGGCTCGCGACCATGGCCTCGTCGACCATCAGGCCCAGCTCGCCGGTATCGGAAAAATCGAGCATTGCGGTGAGGAGCGTGACGCTGGCCGCGGGCTTCTCGCCGCGTGCGGCCGCCACGGCCAGTGCGCTGCCCAGCAGCGTGCCGCCGATGCAAAAACCCAGCGTGTTCGCCTTGTCGGTGCCCGCGATCTCGCGCGCGACATCGATCGCCTTCAGCACGCCCTCGCCGACATAGTCGTCCCAGCCCAGATGCCCTTGCGCTTCCGACACGTTGCGCCAGGACACGAGGAACACCGTGTGGCCCTCTGCCACCGCGTACGCGACCAGCGAATTCGCGGGCTGCAGGTCGAGGATGTAGAACTTGTTGATGCAGGGCGGTACGATCACCAGCGGCCGCCGGTGCACCTTGGCCGTCGACGGCGCGTACTGCACGAGCTGCATCAGCTCGTTCTCGAACACCACGTTGCCCGGGCTGGTCGCGACGTTGCGGCCGACCTCGAAGGCCTCGTCGTCCGACATCGAGATGCGGCCCTTGGCCACGTCCGCGAGAAAAAGGCGTGCGCCTTCCACCAGGCTGGTGCCGCCGGAGTCGAGCGCGGCCTGCATCGCCTCGGGGTTGGTCGCTAGGCTGTTGGCCGGGTTCATCGCGTCGATCACCTGGCGCAGCGCAAAGTCCATCTGCGCCTTGCTGCGCGCGTCGAGCGGCGCGGCCTCCAGCGCCTGGCGCATCACGGCGCCGAACTGCAGGTGGCTTTGCGCCAGCCCCTGTTGCCAGGCTTGCAGCCAGGCGGACGCGTCGAAAGGAGTCGAGGGAATGGTCATGGCGGTGCCTGCTCAATGCAGCTTGACGTGGGGTTCGGTGCGCCGCGTGATGAGGCGGGCGAGCGTGTCGAGCGAGACCTTCACGACGCCGTGCAACGCCAGCTCGTGCATCTTGTAGAGCGACATGTACATGAGCCGCGCGAAGCGGCCTTCGATCATCAGGCTGCCGCCCACCGGGCCGCCCATCATGTTGCCGACGGTGCTGAACTCGCCGAGCGACACCAGCGAGCCGAAGTCGCGGTAGCGGTAGGGTTGGAGCGCCTTGCCGGCCATGCGCCGGCGGATCTGCGCCGCCACGTGCGAGGCCTGCTGGTGCGCCGCCTGCGCGCGCGGCGGCACCAGGCCGCCTTTGCCGTCGTTGGCCCCGGGCCAGGCGCAGGCCGCGCAGTCGCCGATGGCGAAGATGTCGGCGTCGCGCGTGGTCTGCAGCGTCGGCAGCACCGCGAGCTGGTTGCTGCGGTTGGTCTCCAGGCCGCCGATGTCCTTCATGAAATCGGCCACCTTCACGCCCGCGGCCCAGACCACCAGTTCGGCCGGCAGCACGCGGCCGTCGGCCAGGCGCACGCCCTCGGGCAGCACCTCGGCCACCTTGGCCGAGGTGTGCACGTCGACGCCCAGCTTGCGCAGCAGCCCCTCGGTGGCGGCCGACATGCGCGCCGGGAGCGCGGGCAGCACGCGGTCGGCCGCCTCGATCACGCTGACCTGGATGTCCTTCTCGGCATCGACGCGGTCCAGTCCGTAGGCCACCACCTCGCGCGTGGTGCGGTGCAGCTCGGCCGCCAGCTCCACGCCGGTGGCGCCCGCGCCGATGATCGCCACGTGCAGCTGCTCGGGCCGAAGCGGCGTGGTCTGCGCATGCGCGCGGATGCACGCATTGACCATGCGCTGGTGGAAGCGCTGCGCATCGGCCTTCGATTCGAGCCGGAGCGCATGCTCCCGCACGCCGGGCGTGCCGAAGTCGTTGCTGAGGCTGCCCACGGCAACCACCAGCGTGTCGTAGCCGAAGACGCGCTCGGGCGTGACCAGCCGGCCTTCGTCGTCCAGGTAGGGCGCCACCTGCACCTCGCGCCTTTCGCGGTCGATGCCGGTCAGCTCGCCGAGCCGGAAGCGGAAGCCGTGCCAGTGCGCCTGCGCGAGGTAGTCGACCTCGTGCGCGCTCATGTCCATGCTGCCCGAGGCGATCTCGTGCAGCTTGGGCTTCCACACATGGGTGCGGTGCTTGTCGACCAGCGTGATCTCCGCGCGGCCGCGCTTGCCCAGCGAATCGCCCAGGCGGGTGGCCAGCTCGAGCCCGCCCGCGCCGCCGCCGACGACCACGATGCGGTGCTTCGATCCAGGGGTGTTCATGGTGCGGCGCGCGGCAGCGGGGTGCGGTGCTCAGCGGGCCGGGCTGGCGGGCATGTGGGCTTCGGTCGCGTCGAGCACCTGCTCGGGCTCGTCCGACTCGGCGCCCGTCTCCTGGTTCAGGATCCGGTTCATGCGCACGGTGTCCAGGTCGTCCGTCCACTTGGCCACCACCACCGTGGCGACGCCGTTGCCGATCAGGTTGGTCAGCGCGCGCGCCTCGGACATGAAGCGGTCGATGCCCAGGATGAGCGCGAGGCCGGCCACCGGCACATGCCCCACCGCCGACAGCGTGGCGGCCAGCACGATGAAGCCGCTGCCCGTGACGCCCGCCGCGCCCTTCGAGGTCAGCAGCAGCACGGCCAGGAGCGTGATCTGCTGCATGATCGTCATGTCGGTGTTGGTGGCTTGCGCGATGAACACCGCCGCCATCGTCAGGTAGATCGAGGTGCCGTCCAGGTTGAACGAATAGCCCGTGGGCACCACCAGGCCGACCACCGACTTCTTGGCGCCCAGGTTCTCCAGCTTGGCCATCATGCGCGGCAGCACCGATTCGCTCGACGAGGTGCCCAGCACGATCAGCAGTTCTTCCTTGATGTACTTGATGAACTTCCAGATGCTGAAGCCGTGGAAGCGCGCGATGCCTCCCAGCACCACGAAGATGAACAGCAGGCAGGTCAGGTAGAAGGTGGCCATCAGCTGGCCGAGCTGCAGCAGCGAGCTCACGCCGTACTTGCCGATGGTGAAGGCCATTGCGCCGAAGGCGCCGATGGGCGCGACCTTCATGATGTAGCCCACGATCACGAACAGCACGTGCGAGCCCTTCTCGATCACGTCGAACACCAGCGTGCCGCGTCCGCCGAACTTGTGGAGCGCAAAGCCGAACATCACCGCGATCAGCAGCACCTGCAGGATCTCGCCCTTGGCAAACGCGTCGACCACCGTGTTGGGAATCACGTTGAGCAGGAAGTCGGTGGTGCTCTGCATCTTGCCCGGGCCGGTATAGGCCGCGACGCTCTTGGCATCCAGCTGGCTCACGTCGACGTTCATGCCGGCGCCGGGCCGCACGATGTTGATGATCACCAGGCCGACCACGAGCGCGATGCTGCTCACGATCTCGAAGTACAGGAGCGCCAGCCCGCCGGTCTTGCCGACCTTCTTCATGTCCTCCATGCCCGCGATGCCCACCACCACCGTGCAGAAGATGATCGGCGCGATGATCATCTTGATCAGCTTGATGAAGCCGTCGCCCAGCGGCTTCATCGATGCGCCGGTGTCGGGATAGAAGTGCCCCAGCAGCACCCCCAGCACGATGGCGGTGATGACCTGGAAGTACAGCGACTTGTAGAAAGGCTTGGGTGCGACGGATGGTTGGTCCACGGGGGTCTCCTAGAAAATTTCAGACGCCGGCGGCATGCGCCTGCCGGTCGGCGTGGTAACTCGACCGCACGAGCGGTCCGCAGGCCGCATGGGCAAAACCCATGCCGTGTGCCTGCTGCGCAAGCGATTCGAACTGCGCGGGCGCGACGTAGCGCGCCACCGGCAGGTTGCCCGGGCGCGGCTGCAGGTACTGGCCGACGGTGAGCATGTCCACGCCGTGGCGGCGCATGTCGCGCATCACGTCTTGCACCTCGGCGTCGGTTTCGCCCAGCCCCAGCATCAGGCCCGACTTGGTGGGCACCTCGGGGCGGCGCGCGCGGAACGACTGCAGCAGCTGCAGCGAGTGCAGGTAGTCGGCGCCGGGCCGGGCCTGGCGGTACAGGCGCGGCACGGTCTCGAGGTTGTGGTTCAGCACGTCGGGCGGATCGGCCGCGAGGATGTCGAGCGCCACCTCGGCGCGGCCGCGGAAGTCGGGCACCAGCACCTCGATGCGCGTGCCGGGCGACTTCGCGCGCACCGCGCGGATGCAGCCCGCGAAGTGCGCCGCGCCGCCGTCGCGCAGGTCGTCCCGGTCCACGCTGGTGATCACCACGTACTTCAGCGCGAGCCGCGCGACTGTCTCGGCCAGGTGCTGCGCCTCCTCGCGGTCGGGCGGCAGCGGCCGGCCGTGCGCCACGTCGCAGAACGGGCAGCGCCGGGTGCAGAGGTCGCCCAGCACCATGAAGGTGGCCGTGCCCTTGCCGAAGCATTCGCCGATGTTCGGGCACGAGGCCTCTTCGCACACCGTGTGCAGCCCCGCCTCGCGCAGCGTGCGCTTCACGGCGCGGAAGCTCTCGCCTTGGGAGACCCGCACGCGGATCCAGTCGGGCTTGGCGAGCGGCGGACCGGCCTCGGCCACGCGGATCGGAATCCGCCGTGTCTTGGCGGCGCCGCGCTGCGGCCCGTGGAGCACTGCGGTGTCGGTCATGGCGGCGCCGTCCTCAGGCCGCGTTGCGTTGCGAGTTGGCATCGACCACCGCCAGCGCCGTCATGTTGACGATGCGGCGCACCGTGGACGACGGCGTGAGAATGTGGGCCGAGCGCGCCGCGCCCAGCAGGATGCCGCCCACCGTGATGCCGCTGCCCGCCGCCATGCGCAGCAGGTTGTACGAGATGTTGGCCGCATCGACGTTGGGCATGATGAGCACGTTGGCCTCGGTCTGCAGCGCCGATTCGGGAAACTCATGGTCCAGGATGGACTTGGAGAGCGCCGCATCGCCGCGCATCTCGCCCTCCACCGCAAGCTGCGGGTCGGCCGCCTTGATGAGGGCCAGCGCCTCGCGCATCTTCACAGCCGAGGCCGCGTCCGATCCGCCGAAGTTGGAGTGCGACAGCAGCGCCACGCTCGGCGTCACGCCGAAGCGGCGCACTTCCTCGGCCGCGAGCAGCGCGATCTCGGCGACCTGCGCGGCATCGGGATCGCGGTTCACGTGCGTGTCGCAGATGAAGAGCTGGCGGCCCGGCAGCATGAGCATCTGCATCGCGGCCATGGTGCGGGTGCCGGCGCGCAGGCCGATCGCGTCGCGCACATGGCGCAGGTGGTCGCCGTAGCCGCCGAGCGTGCCGCACAGCATCGCATCGGCCTTGCCCTGGCGCACCAGCATGGCCGCGAGCAGCGTGCCGCGGCTGCGCATCTCGGCCTGCGCCACCAGGCGCGAGACGCCGTCGCGGCGCTTGAGCTGGTAGTAGGCTTCGGCCGCGTCGCCGTACACCGCGGCGTCGAGCGGGTCGACGGTTTCGCAGTCGGTGCCCAGCGCCAGCCGCAGGCCGTACTGCGCAATGCGTTCGGCGATCACGTCGGGCCGGCCCAGCAGCAATGGACGCGCCAGGCCCTCGTCGACCACCACCTGCGCGGCACGCAGCACGCGCTCGTCCTCGCCTTCGGCGTAGACCACGCGCTTGGGCGACTGCTTGGCGGCCGCGAACAGCGGCTGCATGCTGCTGCCCGACTGGTAGACGAACTGCGACAGGCGCTGGCGGTAGGCCTTCATGTCGGCAATGGGGCGCGTCGCGACGCCGCTGTCCGCCGCGGCCTGCGCCACCGCAGGTGCGACGAACTCGATCAGGCGCGGGTCGAAGGGCTTGGGAATCAGGTAGTCGCGGCCGAAGCGCAGGCCCACCGCACCATAGGCCTGCGCCACCACTTCGGGGATCTCGGCATGCGCGAGTTCGGCGATGGCGCGCACCGCGGCAAGTTTCATCTCTTCGTTGATGGTGGTCGCGCCCACGTCGAGCGCGCCGCGGAAGATGAACGGAAAGCACAGCACGTTGTTGACCTGGTTCGGGTAGTCCGACCGCCCGGTGCCGAGGATCGCATCGGGGCGCACGGCCAATGCGTCCTCGGGCAGGATTTCCGGTGTCGGGTTGGCCATCGCGAGGATGATCGGGTCGCGCGCCATCTCCTTCACCATTTCGGGCTTGAGCACGCCGCCCGCCGACAGGCCGAGGAAGATGTCCGCGCCGCCGATCACGTCGGCCAGCTTGCGCGCCGACGTGGCCTGCGCATAGCGCGCCTTGTTCGGGTCCATCTGCTCCTTGCGGCCGGTGTAGACCACGCCCGCGCTGTCGGAGACGAAGATGTTCTGCATCGGCAGGCCCAGGCTCACGATCAGGTCGAGGCAGGCCAGCGCCGCGGCGCCCGCACCCGAGGCCACGAGCTTGACCTCGCGGATGTCCTTCTTCACATGCCGCAGCGCGTTGAGGATCGCGGCGGCCGCAACGATGGCGGTGCCATGCTGGTCGTCATGAAAGACCGGGATCTTCATCCGCTCGCGCAGCTTGGTCTCGATGTAGAAACACTCGGGCGCCTTGATGTCTTCCAGGTTGATGCCGCCGAAGGTGGGCTCCATGCGCGCGATGGTGTCGATCAGCGCGTCGGGATCGTTCTCGTCGAGCTCGATGTCGAACACGTCGATGCCCGCGAACTTCTTGAACAGGCAGGCCTTGCCTTCCATCACCGGCTTGCCGGCCAGCGCCCCGATGTTGCCCAGGCCCAGCACCGCGGTGCCATTGGTGATGACAGCCACGAGGTTGGCGCGCGAGGTGAGGTTCATCGCCTCGGCCGGGTCGCGCACGATCTCCATGCAGGCCTCGGCCACGCCCGGCGAATAGGCCAGCGCGAGGTCGCGCTGCGTGGCCATCGGCTTGGTCGGATTCACCGAGATCTTGCCGGGCGTGGGAAAGCGGTGGTAGTCGAGGGCGGCTTCGCGCAGTTTGTCGTCGGACATGGTGTCTCCGTGAAAAGTCAAAGAGGTGCGGCGGCCTGCGCATCCGCCAGCCAGTCGCGCAGGCCGCACGAGAGTGCCGCGGGCTGGTCGGCATGCACCCAGTGGCCGGCGCCGGCAATGGCGTCGATCTGCGCATGCGGGAACAGCGCGCGGATGCCGGCGTGCGACGAAGGCCGCACGTAGTCGGACTCCGCGCCGTGCAGGAAGAGCGCCGGCGCGTCGGAGCGCGCCGAACGCAGCGCCTCGGGAAAGTCGCACAGCTCGCGCATGCACAGGCCCGTGGCCAGCAGGTTCAGGCGCCAGTCGAAGCGGTCGTTCTGCCGGCGCAGGTTCTGCATCAGGAAGTCGACCGGGGCCTCGGCGCTGAGGCTGTCGGCCAGCGCCTGGCGGATCTCGCGGCGGCTCGCCGCGCCCGCCACGTCGAGGCTGCGCATGGCCGACACGTACGACGAGAACTGGTCGGCATAGCTCTCGGGCGCGATGTCGATCACGGCGATGCCGGCGACGGCCTCCGGGTGCGAGAGCGCCAGCGCCATCGCGGTCTTGCCGCCCATGCTGTGGCCGATCACGAACGGCCGGCGCAGCTGCTCGCGCTCGATCAGCGTGCGCACGTCGGCCGCCATCTCCACGTACGACATCGATTCCGCCCATGGCGACGCGCCATGGTTGCGGGCATCGGGCAGGTAGACGCGGTGGTCCCCGGCCAGCGCCTCTGCAAATTGCGTCCAGTTGCGCCCTGCGCCGAACAGGCCGTGCAGGATCACCACCGGAGGCCCCGAACCCAGCGCCTCGAAAGCCAGTGCGAGCGGCATGGCGGCGGCCTACTTCTTCTTCACCGGGGGCAGGTCGGTGCAATGCCCCTCGAACACCTCGGCCGCCATGCCGATGGATTCGCCCAGTGTCGGATGCGGATGGATGGTCTTGCCGATGTCCGAGGGCTCGCAGCCCATCTCGATGGCCAGGCACACCTCGCTGATCAGGTCGCCCGCATGCGTGCCCACGATGCCGCCGCCGACGATGCGGTGCGTGGCCTCGTCGAACAGCAGCTTGGTGAAGCCCTCGTCGCGGCCGTTGGCGATGGCGCGGCCCGATGCGGCCCACGGGAACACCGCCTTGCCGATCTTCAGGCCCTCGGCCTTGCATTGCTCCTCCGTCTTGCCGGCCCAGGCCACCTCGGGGTCGGTGTAGGCCACCGAGGGAATCTGCCGGGCGTCGAAGAACGCCGCCTCGCCGTGCGCCGCCTCGGCCGCCACATGCGCCTCGTGCACCGCCTTGTGCGCCAGCATGGGCTGGCCCACGATGTCGCCGATGGCGAAGATGTGCGGCACATTGGTGCGCATCTGCTTGTCCACGTCGATGAAGCCGCGGTCGGTGACGGCCACGCCGGCCTTGTCGGCCGCGATCTTCTTGCCGTTGGGGCTGCGGCCCACGGCCACCAGCACCAGGTCGTAGACCTGCGGGCCCGCAGGCGCCTTTTCGCCCTCGAAGCTCACTTCGATGCCGGCCTGGGTGGCCTTGGCACCGATGGTCTTGGTCTTGAGCATCACGTTGTCGAAGCGTGGCGCGTTGAACTTCTCCCACACCTTGACGAGGTCGCGGTCGGCGCCCTGCATCAGGCCGTCGAGCATCTCGACCACGTCGATGCGCGTGCCCAGCGTCGAATACACCGTCGCCATCTCCAGGCCGATGATGCCGCCACCGATGACCAGCATGCGCTTGGGAATGCCCTTGAGCAGCAGCGCGCCGGTGGAGTCGACGACGCGCTCGTCCTCGGGCATGAAGGGCAGGTTCACGGCCTGCGAGCCCGCGGCGATGATGGCCTTGGCGAACTTCACCACCTTCTTCGCGCCGCCCTCTCCCGCCACCTCGACGTGGTAGGCATCGAGGAAGCTGCCGACACCGGTGACCACCTCGACCTTGCGCGCCTTGGCCATGCCGGCCAGGCCGCCGGTGAGCTTCTTGATGACGCCGTCCTTGAAGCCGCGCAGCGCGTCGATGTCGACCTCGGGCGCGGCGAACTTGATGCCGTGCTTGGCCAGCAGCTTGACCTCGTCCATCACGCCGGCCGTGTGCAGCAGCGCCTTCGAGGGAATGCAGCCCACGTTGAGGCACACGCCGCCGAGCGTGGCGTAGCGCTCGACCAGCATCGTCTTCATGCCGAGGTCGGCGCTGCGGAACGCGGCCGAGTAGCCGCCGGGGCCGGCGCCGAGCACGAGCACTTCGCATTCGAGGTCGGCCTTGCCGGTGTAGCTGCCCGCGACAGGCGTAGGCGCTGCCTCGCTCCCTCTCCCGCTTGCGGGAGAGGGTTGGGGTGAGGGTGCGGCCGTCGCCCTCACCCCCGGCCCCTCTCCCGCAGGCGGGAGAGGGGAGGCAGCAGCAGCCGTCTCGATGACGAGGATCACCGACCCTTCGCTCACCTTGTCCCCCAGCGCGACCTTCAGCTCCTTCACCGTGCCCGCATGGCTCGACGGAATCTCCATCGACGCCTTGTCGGACTCCACCATCACCAGCCCGGTATCGACCGCGATCACCTCGCCGGGCTTGACCAGCAGCTCGATGACCGCGACATCCTTGAATTCGCCGATGTCCGGAACCTTGACTTCCACCGTGTGTGCCATTTGGGAGCTTCCTTCAGAACAGCACGCGCCGCAGGTCGGCGAGCACGTTGGCGAAATAGACGTTGAAGCGCGCGGCGGCGGCGCCGTCGATCACGCGGTGGTCCCACGAGAGGGACAGCGGCAGCGTGAGGCGCGAGGCGTAAGTCTTGCCGTCGCTGGAGTGCTGCTTCCAGTAGCTCTTGCACACGCCCATGATCGCGACCTCGGGCGCATTGATGATCGGCGTGAAGTAGATGCCGCCGATGCCGCCCAGCGAGCTGATGGTGAAGGTGCCGCCCGACATCTGGTCGGGCTTGAGCTTGCCGTCGCGGGCGAGCTTGGCGAGCTCGCCCATCTCCCTGGCGATGTCGGGCACGGTCTTCTTGTCGACGTCGCGGATCACCGGCACCATGAGCCCGTTGGGCGTGTCGGCCGCAAAGCCGATGTGCCAGTAGTTCTTGAGCACGAGCGCATCGCCGTCCAGGCTCGCGTTGAACTCCGGGAACTTCTTCAGCGCAGCGACCGCTGCCTTCATCATGAAGGGCAGCATGCTGATCTTGACGCCCGACTTCTCCAGCTCCTTGTTCATCTGCACGCGGAAGGCCTCGAGGTCGGTGATGTCGGCCTCGTCGTGCGTCGTCACATGCGGGATGACGACCCAGTTGCGGTGCAGGTTGGCGGCGCTGATCTTCTTGATGCGTGACAGTTCCTTGCGCTCGGTCGGGCCAAACTTGGCGAAGTCGACCTTGGGCCAGGGCAACAGGTCGATGCCGCCGACGCCGCCGCCCGCGGGGGCGGACGCGGACTTGCCCGCGGCCGGCGCGGTGGACGCACCGCCGCCCTTCGCGAACGCCTCGACGTCGGTGCGCACGATGCGCCCGTGGTCGCCGGTGCCCTTGACCTTGCCGAGATCGACGCCGAGCTCGCGGGCGAGCTTGCGCACCGCGGGGCCGGCATAGGCGAGCGCGAAGCCGGCTTCGATCCCGGCATTGGCCGCAGGCACCGCCGCCGCTTCGCTCCCTCTCCCGCTCGCGGGAGAGGGTTGGGGTGAGGGAACGGCCCCCACCACTGCAGGCGCATCCCCCGTCGCCAGCGAAAGAATCACCGACCCTTCGCTCACCTTGTCCCCGATCTTGATCCCGATGGCCGTCACCACGCCCGAGAGCGGCGCCGGCACGTCCATCGTCGCCTTGTCGGATTCGAGCGAGACGATCGGGTCTTCGGCCTTCACCGTGTCGCCGACCTTCACGAAGATCTCGATGACCGGCACGTCCTTGAAGTCGCCGATGTCGGGCACGCGCACCTCGGCCACGCCGGCCGGCGCGTTGGTGGCCGCGGGCGCGGCGCTCACGATGGGCTTGGCGGCTTCGACCGGTGCGAGGGCCGCAGCACCGCCCTCGGCCTTGAAGGTCATGATGACGCTGCCTTCGCTGACCTTGTCGCCCAGCTTCACCGAGATGGACTCGACCACGCCGCCGCGCGGCGCGGGCACCTCCATCGTCGCCTTGTCGGATTCGAGCGAGACCAGCGGGTCCTCGGCCTTCACCGTGTCGCCGGGCTTGACGAAGATCTCGATGACCGGGACGTCGCTGAAGTCGCCGATGTCGGGAACCTTGATGTCGATTGCGTTGCTCATGGGTACTGCCTCAGACGGTCCAGGGGGCTGCGCGCTCGGCATCGAGCCCGTACTTGGCGATGGCCTCGGCCACCACGGCATGCTTGATCACGCCGTCGTCGGCCAGCGCCTTGAGCGCGGCCACGGCCACATGCCAGCGGTCGACCTCGAAGAAGCGGCGCAGCTTGCGGCGGTAGTCGCTGCGCCCGAACCCGTCGGTGCCCAGCACGGTGTAGCGCCGGCCCGCGGCCTGCACGTACTCGCGCACCTGGTCGGCGTAGTTGCGCATGTAGTCGGTGGCCGCGATGACGGGGCCGTCGTGACCTTCGAGGCATTTCTCGACATGGCTCTTGCGCGCGGGCTCGGTCGGGTGCAGCCGGCTCCAGCGCTCGGTGGCCATGCCGTCGCGGCGCAGCTCGTTGTAGCTGGTGGCGCTCCACACGTCGGCGGCAATGCCGAAGTCGGCCTTCAGCAGCTCGGCCGCGAACATCACCTCGCGCAGGATGGTGCCGCTGCCCATGAGCTGCACGCGGTGGCCCTTCTTCGGCGTCTTGCCGCCGTCACTGAGCTGGTAGAGCCCCTTGAGAATGCCCGCCTCGCTGCCCTCGGGCATGCCAGGGTGCGGGTAGTTCTCGTTCATGAGGGTGATGTAGTAGTACACGTCCTCCTGCTCGGCGTACATGCGGCGCATGCCGTCGCGCACGATGGCCACCACCTCGTAGGCGAAGGTCGGGTCGTACGAAACGCAATTGGGAATGGTGCCGGCCAGGATGTGGCTGTGGCCGTCCTCGTGCTGCAGGCCTTCGCCATTGAGCGTGGTGCGCCCCGCGGTGCCGCCCAGCAGGAAGCCGCGCGCCCGCATGTCGCCGGCCAGCCAGGCCAGGTCGCCCACGCGCTGCAGGCCGAACATCGAGTAGTAGATGTAGAACGGGATCATCGGCACGTTGTTCGTGCTGTACGAGGTGGCCGCGACGATCCAGCTGGACATCGCGCCGCCCTCGTTGATGCCTTCCTGCAGCACCTGCCCGTCCTTCGACTCGCGGTAGTACATGAGCTGGTCCGCGTCCTGCGGCTTGTACAGCTGGCCGAGCGACGACCAGATGCCCAGCTGGCGGAACAATGCCTTCCATGCCGAAGGTGCGCGACTCGTCGGGCACGATGGGCACCACGTGCTTGCCGATCTGCTTGTCGCGCACCAGCGTGCCGAGCATCTGCACGAAGGCCATGGTGGTCGAGATCTCGCGCTCGCCGGTGTCCTTGAGCAGGCGCTCGAAGGTGGAAAGCGGCGGAATCTCCAGCGCGGTCGACTTGCGGCGGCGCTGCGGCAGGTAGCCGCCGAGCGCCGCGCGGCGCTCGCGCAGGTACTTCATCTCGGGGCTGTCCTCGGCCAGCTGGATGAACGGCACGTTGGGCAGCTCTTCGTCCGACACCGGGATCTGGAAGCGGTCGCGGAACCCGCGCAGCGCGTCCTGCGTCATCTTCTTGGCCTGGTGCGCGATCATCTGGCCTTCGCCGGATTCGCCCATGCCGTAGCCCTTCACGGTCTTGGGCAGGATCAGCGTGGGCTGGCCCTTGTGCTTGACGGCCGCGGCATACGCGGCGAAGACCTTCTCGGGGTCGTGGCCGCCGCGCGTGAGGCCCCAGATCTCGTCGTCGCTCATGTCGGCGACCAGCGCCTTGGTCTCGTCGTACTTGCCGAAGAAATGCTCGCGCACGTAGGCGCCGCTCTTGCTCTTGAAGTCCTGGTACTCGCCGTCCACGCACTCTTCCATGCGCTGCAGGAGCTTGCCGCTCTTGTCCTTGGCCAGCAGCGCGTCCCAGCCGCTGCCCCAGAGCACCTTGATGACGTTCCATCCGGCGCCGCGGAACACGCTTTCGAGCTCCTGCACGATCTTGCCGTTGCCGCGCACCGGGCCATCGAGGCGCTGCAGGTTGCAGTTGATGACGAACACCAGGTTGTCCAGGCTCTCGCGGCCCGCGAGCGAGATGGCGCCGAGCGACTCGGGCTCGTCCATCTCGCCGTCGCCCATGAAGGCCCAGACCTTGCGCGGCGCCGTGTCGGCGAGGCCGCGGCCATGCAGGTACTTGAGAAAGCGCGCCTGGTAGATCGCCATCAGCGGGCCGAGCCCCATCGACACGGTGGGGAACTGCCAGAAGTCGGGCATGAGCCAGGGGTGCGGGTACGACGGAATGCCGTTGCCGTCGGACTCCTGCCGGTAGTTGAGCAACTGCTGCTCGCTCAGGCGTCCTTCGAGAAAAGCGCGCGCATAGATGCCGGGCGAGCTGTGGCCCTGGATGAACAGCAGGTCGCCGCCGTGCGTGTCGGTGGCCGCATGCCAGAAGTGGCCGAAGCCGATGTCGTAGAGCGTGGCCGCCGACTGGAAGCTCGCGATGTGGCCGCCGAGCTCCGACGAGTCCTTGTTGGCGCGCAGGATGATCGCCATCGCGTTCCAGCGGATGATCGAGCGCAGGCGGTGCTCGATCTCGCGGTTGCCGGTGGACTTTTCTTCCTTCTCCGGCGGGATGGTGTTCTTGTAGGCCGTGTTCAGCGAACGCGGCACGTACACGCCGTCGCGGCGGCCCTCGTCGACGAGGCGGTTCAACAGAAAGTTCGTACGTTCGCTGCCGCGGTGTTGCTGGACCGCGCCCAGCGCGTCGATCCACTCGCCAGTTTCCGTGGGGTCAAGGTCACCCATGGTGCTCATCGGTTTGTCTCCTGTGTCATGGCCGCAACCCGCATCGGGCGAAGGGGTCAGCCCTGGTACACAGCAATCGATGTGCCACGCGGCGCGTGGCGCGCAACGCGCGCTAAGTCGTTGATTTCACGAGGAGCGGGGCCCGGATGGAACGGGTGCCGCGCCGGAGATCCGGATGAGTGGCGGCGCGGCAGTCCGCCGCGCCGGACCGGCGGTTCGGGGCAAACCCCTAGGGGTGCGCCGCGGCGCCTTCCGGCCTCGGCTCAGGGCGCGGGTTTGGCAGCGTGCACGTGGCGCTGTGGCCGCCGGTGGTCGCGATCTTTGGCGGCGCGCACCTGCTTGGAGATCGACGAGACCACCTTGGCCCATTCTTCCGGCGTGAGCAGCAGCGCCGTATGCGAGTGCAGCAGCGTGTCTTCCTTGTCGAGGTGCGTGTACATGACCTGGCGGTGCTGCCGCAACAGGGCCTCGGCCTCCAGGGCCGCACCGGTGTCGCCGGTCTCTGCAAGCTTGAGCTTCGCCTTGGCTTGCAAGAGCAGGCGGCCGCAGCGCTCGCTCTCCGCGTCGAGCTGTTCGAGCAGCTCGTCGGCCTCGTCCGACCTGCCGCGCAGCATGTCGAGCATGACCACGCCCTTGGGACGGTGCGTCGCTTCCTCGAAGGCCTGGAGCCGCTCGATGACCCGGATGGCGGTGCCGGCGCGCCGGTGGATGCAGGGGCCATCCTCATGCGGTTTCGAGACCGCATCGAGCCGGGCCAGCAGCTCCCGTGTGCGAGCGTGCTCGGCGCGCAGGATCACCCACGCGCATTCGGCTGCCAACATGCTTCACCTCCTTCCACCTGCGAACGGCCCGGCGGCATGGCCCCGGGCGATCGGACGGCTAACACCATCGTTCTACAGCGTTGCGGCCCGTCCCGCAAGTGGACCGAGGCGTGACCCGAAGAGGATCAGCCTGCCGAACGCAGATGGCGCATGGGGAGGATCTCGTAGCGTGCGCCGCCGGCCACCACCATCGGATCCTGCGAGGTCAGGGCCTGCATGTCCTCGTCGTCGCCGACCTGGTAGAGCGACAGGCCCCACCCGCCGGCCGGATCGTCCACCGGCCCGTGCGCGACCACCACGCCCTTGCCGAGCAGGTCGTTCAGGAAGGCGCCATGGGCTTTCATCAGCTCGAGTTCCGCGGGCGTCATCGTCGCGAGGAAATCGGCGCGCGGCGGCAAGAACTTGCAGAGGTAATATTTCATTCGAGCTTCCTTGGACGTACACGGGCAATGGGCAAGTCCGCGGTATAGCGCAGCGAGGGCGCCGCGCCGGTCGCGGGTGTGACGATGCGCCTGTGCATCCGGGCTGCCGCAGCTCACGCCTCATCGATCCTGTCCCGCCGCATGGCCCGCCACAGCGCGAGGTCGTAGGTGATCTTCAGCAGTCCGCAGGCAATGAGCGGCAGCGAGATCCACCCGGCCGCAAAAAGCGCGCCGCTGAGCGTCGGGCTGATGGCCGCGGCCAGGCTGCGCGGCACGGCCGTGAAGCTCGCCGCGGCGCTGCGTTCGGCCGGCGTCACGACCGCCATCACATAGGCAGTGCGCGTGGGCACGTCCATCGAGGACAGTGCGCTGCGAACCATCAGCAGGCCGAGCGCGAGCGGCAGGTTCGGCGCCAGCGCGGCCAGCACCAGGCAGACGTTGGCCGGCAGGTGGGTGAAGACCATGGTGTTGAGCAGGCCGATGCGCCGCGCGACCACCGGTGCGGCCAACTGCGAAGCCGCGCCGAGCAGGCCGGTCCAGAAGAAGAACACGCCGGCCTGGGCCAGCGAGAAGCCGAAGCGCTCCAGCAGCCACAGCGACATCAGCGAATTGACCATCAGCCCGCCGGCAAACGCATCGACGCTGAAGAGCGCGGCCAGCCGCACCACGACGCGGCGCGATGGCCCGAGCGGTGCGGGCGCCACAGGCACAGCGCCGGCGTGGCCGCCACCGGCATCGCCCGGCATGTTCCGGTAGAGCCAGAAGACGGCGAGCCCGATCAACGCGTAGACCACGAACATGCCGCGCAGCGCGTCGGGCCGCGCCAGCCCGTGGCGCACCAGCCAGTCGGGCACGGCAGCGGCCAGCGCGCCGATGGCTGCGCACAATGCACCCAGCAGGCTGTAGCGCGCGAACAGCGCCGTGCGCGCATGGCCCTGCGCCGCTGCGGCCAGGCGCGCATGCTCGAGCGGAAGAAACACGCTGACGTCGCCCGAGCTGGGATTGAGCGTGCCGACCAGCGCGACGACCAGCAAGGGCCAGAACGACGAAAGGCCCGCAAAGCCAAGGCCCGTGGCGGCCATCAGCAAGGCCGCAGCCCGGAGAAGCCGTCCGCCCGCGAACCGATAGCCCCAGGCGCCCACTGCGAGCGTGGCCAGCGCGGAGCCCAGCATCGTGGCGGTGCTGACGATCCCGACCTCGAGCGTTCCGAGTCCGATCGAAAGCAGGTACGCGGGCAGCAGCACGGCCATGTACCCGTCGCCGAAGGCGCGCAGCCCGCGCGCGGCAAGCAGCGGCAAGGCGGCAGGATCGACACCGGCAGGCAAGAGGCGCGCGAGGCCTTTCGCGGGGCGGGACAAGGGCGTGGCACTCATCGCGCCTCCTTGATCGAGGCGATGGGCAGGCGCGCAGAAGGCGCGAGGGATGCGAAGGGTGCGTCAGGCAAGGCGGTGTCCACGAAACGGCTTTCGTTGTGAGTCACCAGCGCTTGGACGGGACACCGTCTGACCTTGAAGAACGGGAGGCTGTGTTCCCGTGGGCAAATCGTAGCAGAGCGCAGCGCCCCGGGCACGCTTCTTCATCCGGCGGTGCCGGGCCGCATGGCCTCGAAACCGGGCAGCTTGCGCAGCAGCGCGGTCATCGACTTTGCGGCATGGGCCGGGATGTCCGCGATGTCCACCCAACGGAACTGGTCGACCTCCGGTGTCATCGCGCCCGAGGCATGGTGGGGAAAGAAGCTGGTGCAGCGGCACGCCGCGATGTCGCAGTCGCGGGTGTGCAGGACGACGCGGAACAGGTGCAGGTCCTTGCGCGCCAGGTACGGCATGCGGCCGAGCTCCTGCAGCGAATCCGCGTCCAGTTCGATGCCGGTTTCTTCCTGGACCTCGCGAAGGGCCGCGTCGCGCGCGGACTCGCCCGCTTCGGCGCCGCCCTTCGGAATGTCCCAGTGCTTCTGTCCCGTTGCATGGGCCAGCAGAAGCTGGCCCTGCTCGTTGAAGATGAGCACGCCATAGGAGATGGTCTTCATAGCTTGCCGATTGTCGCCAGCCGCGGGCATCCGCGCCCCGGCAATCCCGCCAAACTTGTTACTCCCGGTCTTCGGCCTGCCGCATCAAACTGTCTTTCCCGGCTCGGCAACGAGCGATGAGCAAGCACCGAATGGCATCGCGCGCCGCAACCGCGCGCCGGCCTTCGCCCAACCCGGAGATTCCAGCGATGAGCACCCTAGCCGATACCGAAGCGAACGGCCGCCAGCCCGCCATGCAGACCCCACCCGTGGTGTCCGCCGAGGCATGGCAGGCCGCCCATGCGCAACTGCTTGTGAAGGAAAAAGCCCAGAGCCGCGCACGCGATGCGCTGGCCGCCGAACGCCGGCGCATGCCGTGGACGGCGGTGGAAAAATCGTACGCCTTCGAAGGGCCCGCGGGCAGGGCCAGCCTGCCCGCGCTGTTCGAAGGCCGGCGCCAGTTGATCGTCTACCGCGCCTTCTTCGAGCCCGGCGTGTTCGGCTGGCCCGACCACGCCTGCCGCGGCTGCTCGATGGTGGCCGACCAGGTGGCGCACCTGGCCCACCTGAACGCGCGCGACACCACGCTCGTCTTCGTCTCGCGGGCGCCGCAGGCGGACATCGCACGGCTGAAGGCGCGCATGGGTTGGGAGATTCCGTGGTTCACCCTCACGGACGGCTTCGATGCCGACTTCGGCGTCGACGAGTGGCACGGCACCAACGTGTTCTACCGCGACGGCGACCGCGTGTACCGCACCTACTTCGTCAACAACCGCGGCGACGAGCAGATGGGCGGCACCTGGAACTACCTGGACATCACGCCGCTTGGCCGGCAGGAAGTCTGGGAGCACTCGCCCCCGGGCTATCCTCAGACGCCGACCTACAAGTGGTGGAACTGGCACGACAACTACGCCGCCGAGACGGCACCCGACAAGACATGGGTCGAGGTGTCGGATGCCGGCGAGGCCGCGTTCCGCGCGCAGGGCCAGTAAGCAGGCGGCCCCTGCATCCTGGCCGAGCGGTCGCCGCTGCGTCGTAACGTCAGCCACCTTGGTCGAAGCGTCGAAAGCACCGGCGATTTCGACGTTCTGCGCGCTGGCAACTGCCAGCCTTCGCTTCTACATTTTTCTTCACGGGGCCGTCTGCCCCGCTGGAGAAAAAAATGTCGAAGCAGCTACAACTCGAGAACGTCCTGGTCCTGGGCGCCGGCAAGGTGGGCAGCACCGTGGCCGACATGGTGGCCGAGTACCACCGCGTGCCCGTGACGCTGGCCGACCAGTGCGCGGGCAAGCTGTCGGGCGATCCGCTGGTGCGGCAGATCCTGCTGGACGTGCAGGACGATGCCGCGCTGGCGCGCGAACTCGCATCGCACACCGTGGTCATCAACGCACTGCCCTTCTTCCTGGCCGCGCGCGTGGCGACGCAGGCCGCGCGGCTGGGCGTGCACTACTTCGACCTCACGGAAGACGTGGCGGCAACGCATGCCATCCGCGAGCTCTCTCGCGAGGCCACCTCGGTGCTGATGCCGCAGAGCGGCCTCGCGCCCGGCGTGGTCGGCATGCTCGGCAGCCATCTCGCGGGCGACTTCGATGCGCTCTACGACCTGCGCCTTCGCGTCGGCGCGCTGACCCGCAATGCCACCAACAGCCTGCGCTACAACTTCACCTGGAGCATCGACGGCGTCATCAACGAGTACTGCAACGCCTGCGATGCGATCGTCAACGGCCAGCTCGTTTCGGTACAGCCGATGGAGGGCCACGAGACCTTCACGCTCGATGCGGAAGCCTTCGAGGCCTTCAACACCTCGGGCGGCCTGGGCACCCTGTGCGAGACGCTGCACGGCAAGGTGCGCAACCTCGACTACAAGACCATCCGCTATCCGGGCCATCGCGACGCGATGAACTTCCTGCTGCACGACCTGCGCCTGATCGAGCGGCGCGACCTGCTGCGCCAGGTGCTCGAGCACGCGGTGCCGCACAGCCGCGAGGACGTTGTCATCGTGTTCGCATCGGCCTCGGGCCTGCGCAGCGGCCGTTTCGAGCAGGAAACCCGCGTAGGCCGCGTCTTCGGCGCCACGCTGCGCGGCAAGGCGCGCACCGCCATCGAGCTCACCACGGCAGCCGGCGTGGTCGGCGTGCTCGAACTGGTGCTGCAGGGCAAGCTGCCGTGCGCGGGCTTCGTGCGGCAGGAGCAGGCGCCGCTCGAGGCTTTTCTTGCGACGCGCGTGGGGCACTACTTCCACGGCCTCGGCGTGGGCGCGTCCAGCCCCGCGCACAAGGAGCTCGCCGAAGCCTGAACGCCCCGCGCGGGCACCGCCGCGGCAGGGCCGAGGCGTGTTCCTGCGCGCGCTGCCTTAGCATCCCGGTCAAACCACTCGAATTCGAGGAGACCGTGCGATGGATGGACGACTGGATGATCTCGACCGCCACCTGTTGAGCCTGCTGCAGGCCAACGCCCGCGAACCGGCCGCCAACCTGGCGCGCAAGCTCAAGATCGCGCGCACCACCGTGGTCGCGCGCATCGCACGGCTCGAGCGCGATGGCGTCGTCGCGGGCTACGGCGTGCGCCTCGGACAGAAGCTCGCGCATGCCGCGGTGTGCGCGATCTGCGGCATCAGCGTCGACGCGAGAAGCGCGCCGGCGGTGATCCGCGCGCTCGAGCGCCTGCCGGAGGTGGAAGAGCTCTCGGCCGTGAGCGGCCAGTTCGACTACATGGTCTTCCTGCGCTGCGAAACGCCCGAAAAACTCGACGTGCTGCTGGACCAGCTCGGCCAGCTCGACGGCATCCACCAGACGCAGACCTCCATCGTGCTGAGCCGCAAGATCGACCGCCGGAGCGCCATCGCCACGGCGCCGGAGCCTGTGGTGCCATGACGGCTGCCCCGCGCGGCTTCCTCGGCGTGCTGATGCTCGACACGCGCTTTCCGCGGCCGCCCGGCGACGTCGGCAATCCCGAGACTTACGCGCGCGCCGGCATTCCCGTGCGCTTTGCCACCGTCCAAGGCGCGTCGCCGCGGCGCATCGTCGAGCAGGCCGACCCGCGGCTGATCCAGCCCTTCATCGAGGCCGCGGTCCGGCTCGCCGCCGACGGTGCGTCGATGATCACCACCAGTTGCGGCTTCCTGGCCGCGTACCAGGCCTTGCTGTCCGACGCGGTCCCTGTGCCGGTCGTGACTTCGAGCCTGCTGCAGGTGCGGCGCCACGCCCATCCGGGCATCGTCACTTTCGATGCGCATTCACTGACGCCGCGCATTCTGCAAGCCGCGGGTGTCCCTGAGGGAACGCCGGTGGCGGGCTTGCGCCCCGGCTGCGAGCTCCATCGCCGCATCCTGAACGACGACACGGTGCTGGACCTCGCCGAAGCGCAGCGCAACGTGGTCGAAGCGGCCATGCGCCTGGTGGAGGCCGATCCCACCGTCGAGCACATCGTGCTCGAATGCACGAACATGCCGCCCTATCGCCAGAGCGTGGCCGCGGCGACGGGCCGCCAGGTGCACGACATCGAGACGCTGATCCTTGAAACCTGGAGCGCTCTCGACGCGCTGCAGAATCGGCCAAGTTAGTCCAGACTACGGCGCATGCCACCCGTGATGCCGCCGACCGGCTCGCGGCGCATCGCACGCGCCGCGCTGCTTCTGCTGTTGCTGCTCGCCCCGCCCCTCGCGGGCGCGCATGCACCGCAGCCCGCGGACGCGCCCGTGGCCGCGATCGGATGGAGCTTCGAGCCCTGGGTGCTGGCCTGTCTCGGCGCGAGCCTGCTGCTGTACGCGGCCGGCCTGTTTCGGCTGTGGCGCAAGGCGGGCGCGGGGCGCGGGCTCGGCATGGCGCGCGCCGCGTCCTTCGGCGCCGGCTGGCTCGCGCTGGTGGTGGCGCTGGTCTCGCCGCTCGATGCGCTCGGCGGCCATCTTTTTTCCGCGCACATGGTGCAGCACGAGGTGCTCATGATCCTGGCGGCACCGCTGCTCGTGATCGGCCGGCCCCTGGCGGTCTGGACCTGGGCGCTGCCCATGGCCTGGCGTGCCCCGGCCGGGCGCTTCGTGCGGCTGCCGGCCGTGGCGGCCACCTGGGACGTGCTGACCTGTGCGCCGGTCGCCTGGGCCCTGCACGGGCTCGCGCTCTGGGTCTGGCACCTGCCGCCGTTCTTCGAGGCCGCGCTGCAGAGCCCGGGCGTGCACACCCTGCAGCATGCGAGCTTTCTGGTGACGGCGCTGCTGTTCTGGTGGCCGCCGCTGGGCGGGGCCTCGCGCGCAGGGCATGGCAGTTCCATGCTGTATCTCTTCACGACCATGGTGCACACCGGCGCTCTCGGCGCACTGCTGACTTTCTCCACCGTGCCCTGGTACCCGGCCTATGGGGCGAGCACGCCGGCGCTCGGCTTCGACCTGCTCGAGGACCAGCGCCTCGGCGGGCTGATCATGTGGGTGCCGGCCGGACTCGCCTACCTGGTGGTGGCGCTCGCGGCCGCCGCACGGCTGCTGCAGGGCGACGCGCCCGCGCACTCTGCCCCCGGCGCCATGCCGCCCCGCTAAGCAGCGGCAAGCGCCCCGGTCCGCTCATCAATGGGGGCCGATGGCCGGTCGGCCTGCGGCCCTACAGCGGCCGGCCCGTGCGCAGCTAAGTTGCTGCTACTCCCCTGTCGGACGGACAGTCCATGCGAAGCCACAACCACACACAGAAGCACAGCGCAGGATGGACCGGCCTCTTGGCCGGCGGCCTCCTGCCGTTCGCAATGGCCTTCGCACAGCCGGCGGCCCCGGCGGACACCCCGCCGCCCGGCGAAGGCGAATGGACGATGGCCGCTGGCGACCCTGCGAGCACGCGATTCAGCCCGCTCGCCCAGATCACGGCCGCCAACGTCTCGAAGCTGCAGCCGGCCTTCACGTTCTCGACGGGCGTGGTGCGCGGACACGAGGCGGCGCCGCTGGTGGTCGGTGGCACGATGTACATCGTCGGCCCCTACCCCAACGTGCTCTTCGCGCTCGACCTCACCCAGCCCGGCGCGCCGCTCAAGTGGAAGTTCGAGCCCAAGCCCGACGCCGGCTCGCAAGGCGTGGCCTGCTGCGACCAGGTCAACCGTGGCGCCGCCTATGCCGATGGCCGCGTGTTCTTCAACACCCTGGACAACCAGACGATCGCGGTCGACGCGGCCAGCGGCACCGAGCTCTGGCGCGCGAAGCTCGGCGACATCCGCGCCGGCGAAACCATGACCATGGCGCCGCTGGTGGTCAAGGGCAAGGTGCTCGTGGGCAACAGCGGCGGCGAGTTCGGCGTGCGCGGCTGGCTCACCGCGCTGGACGCGGCCACGGGCAAGATCGCCTGGCGCGCATGGAGCACCGGGCCCGACAGCGACGTGCTGATCGGCCCGCAGTTCAAGTCCTTCTATGCGCAGGACCGCGGCAAGGACCTGGGGGTGAGCTCGTGGCCGCCCGGGGCCTGGAAGATCGGCGGCGGCAATGTGTGGGGCTGGATCTCGTACGACCCCGGGCTGGACCTCATCTACTACGGCACCGGCAATCCGGGCCCGTGGAATCCCGAACAGCGCCCCGGCGACAACCGCTGGACCGCCGGCATCTTCGCGCGCCGGCCCGACACCGGCGAGGCGGTCTGGTTCTACCAGTTCAGCCCGCACGACCTGCACGACTACGACGGCGTGAACGAGAACATCCTGATCGATGCCGAGGTGGGCGGCAAGGCGCGCAAGGTGCTGGTCCACCCCGACCGCAACGGCCACGTCTACGTGATGGATCGCGCGAGCGGCGAGGTGCTGTCGGCCCAGCCCTTCGTGAAGGTGACGACATCGTCCGGCGTGGACCTGAAGACGGGGCGCCTGCGCTACGACCCCACCAAGGAGCCGAAGGTCGGCAAGACCATCCGCGGGATCTGCCCGGCCTCGCCCGGCGCCAAGGACTGGCAGCCTTCGGCCTATTCACCGCGCACGCGCCTGGTCTACATCCCGCACCAGAACCTGTGCCAGGACAGCCAGTCTTCCCAGGTGAGCTACATCGCGGGCACGCCCTATGTGGGCACCGAGGCGCGGATGTACGGCGGACCGGGCGGCCACCGCGGCCGCTTCACCGCATGGGACCCTGTGGCCGGCAAGGCGAGGTGGTCGAAGGAAGAGAATTTTCCGGTCTGGAGCGGCGCGCTCGCCACCGCCGGCGACGTGGTCTTCTACGGCACCATGGACGGCTGGTTCAAGGCCCTCGACGCCCACACCGGCGCCGTGCGCTGGGAGTTCAAGACCGACTCCGGGATCATCGGCCAGCCGGTGTCCTACCGCGGCCCCGACGGCAAGCAGTACGTGGCCGTGCTCTCGGGTGTCGGGGGCTGGGCCGGCGCGGTGGTCTCCGGAGACCTCGACGCGCGCGACGGCACCGCCGCGCTCGGCTTCGCCAACGCCATGAAGGACCTGCCCACGGCCACGCGCAAGGGCGGCAAGCTCTATGTCTTCAAGCTGCCCGACTGATCTTGCGCGCGCCGCATGCGCCGCCCTGCTCGCGCTGCTGTGCGCGCAGGAGCCTGTTGCAGCCGGCATGCCCGCGGCACTGCGCGTCTGCGCCGAGCCCGACAACCTGCCCTACTCGCGCGAGGACCAGAGCGGCTTCGAGAACCGCATCGCGCGCCTGCTCGCCGACGACCTCGGCCTGCCGCTGCAGTACGCGTGGCTGCCCGACCGCCGCGGCTTCGTGCGCAAGACGCTTGGCGCCAATGCCTGCGACGTGGTCATCGGCGTGCCCGCGGGCGACGAGCGCCTGCTGACCACGCGGCCCTACTACCGCTCGACCTATGTCTTCGTGCAGCACGACACCGGTGCCACGGCCTCCCGCGGGCTGCGCTCGTTCGACGACGCCCGCCTGCCTGCGCTGCGCATCGGCGTGCAGCTGGTCGGCAACAACCTGGCCGCGACACCGCCCGGCCATGTGCTGGCGCGGCACGACGCGGTGCGCCACGTGGTCGGCTTCACGGTGGCCGGCGAAGCGCCGCCGGCGCAGCGCATGGTCGATGCGGTGGCGCGCGGGGAACTCGACGCCGCGGTGGTCTGGGGGCCGCAGGCGGGCTACTTCGCCTCACGCGCCACGCCGCCGCTGCGCATCACCCCGGCCGCGGCACCGGCCGATCCGGACCTGCCGTTCGCGTTCTCGATTGCCATGGGCGTGCGCAAGGGCGACCGCGCGATGAAGGCGCGGCTCGACGACTTCATCGCGCGGCGCGGCGCCGACATCGACCGCATCCTCGACGACCATGCGGTGCCGCGCATGCCGCTTGCGCAGCCGGAGCAGCCATGACGGACAGCGCGGTGCCCTCCCTCGCGATTGCCCTCGCATTGGCCATGGCGCTGGCCGGCTGCGAGCGCGAGATGCGCCGCTTCGAAACGCCGCCGGACAACCAGGCGAGCCCGAGCCCCCAAGCGCCGAGAACCAGTTCGCTGCAACCCGCCGGGCCGCGCGACGACCCGGTGCGCCTGCCCGCGGGCAACGGCCAGGGGTATGAAGACAACGCCTACAGCGTGAGCCAGGGCAAGCGCCTGTACCGCTGGTACAACTGCGCCGGCTGCCACGCGCAGGGCGGCGGCGGCATGGGGCCGGCGCTCACCGACGACCAGTGGCGCTACGGCAGCGAGCCGGCGCAGATCTTCAGCACCATCGTGCAGGGGCGGCCCAACGGCATGCCCTCGTTCGGCGGCCACCTGAACGAAGACCAGGTGTGGCAACTCACCGCCTACGTGCGCTCCATGAGCGGCCAGCTGCGCAAGGACGTGGCGCCGGGCCGCGGCGACACCCTGCAGGCCAACGAACCGGAAGCGGCGCGCGACCCCGAACCGGCGCGCCCGGGGACGAAATGATGGACTCGCTGCACCACGTTCTCGCACCTTTCGGCCCGCAGGCCGGCCATGTGCATGCGCTGTGGATGCTGACGCTCGCGGTCTGCGGGCTGGTGTTCGCGGCCGTGCTCGCGGCCTTGCTGATCGCGCTGATGCGGGCGGGCCGCGGCAATGCGCAGAGCGCGCCCGACCTGTCCACCGTGGGCCGGCCCGAACCCGGCCGGCGCCATGCCGTGGCCGCGGCCCTGGCGGCGTCCACGCTGCTGCTGCTCGTGCTGATTGCGGCCAGCATCTTCACCGACCGCGCGCTCGCGCGGATGTCCACCGACGGCGCCCTGCGGCTCGAGGTCACGGCCCACCAGTGGTGGTGGGAAGTGCGCTACGTGGAGCCGCAGGTGGCCGACAGCTTCATCACGGCAAACGAGATCCACGTGCCCACCGGCCGGCCCGTGATCGTCACGCTCAAGGCCGACGACGTGATCCACAGCTTCTGGGTGCCGAGCCTGGCGGGTAAGAAGGACCTGATTCCGGGCCGCACCACCACGATGAACTTTCGCGCCGACCGCGAAGGCGTGTACCGCGGCCAGTGCGCGGAGTTCTGCGGCTCGCAGCATGCGCTGATGGCCTTCTTCGTGGTGGCCGATGCGCCCGAGCGCTACCAGGCCTGGGCCGCGGCGCAGCGCAGCCCGGCCCCCGAGCCGCCGCCGGGCCCGCCGCTGCGGGGGCGCGAGATCTTCATGCGATCGAGCTGCGCGATGTGCCACGCGATCGACGGCACGCCGGCGCAGGCCGTGCGCGGACCGAACCTCACGCACATGGCCAGCCGCGGCACGCTGGCCGCGGGCAGCCTCTCCAACACGCCGGACGACCTGAAGCGCTGGATCGCCGATCCGCAGCAGATCAAGCCCGGCACCTACATGCCCGCCACCCAGCTCTCGTCCGAGGACATGGACGCACTGGTCGGCTATCTGCAGACGCTGCGCTGACACACACGCCAGGACTCGCCAGGACTCGCCAGGACACGCCATGGACCAGCCCCGCCACGCGCCCGCCTCCCGCCTGAAGGACGGTCCCGGCCCGGGCTCGCGCGAAGCTGCCGCGCTCGACGCGACATGGCGCGATCCGCCGGGCGTCATGGGCTGGCTCTCGGCCGTCAACCACAAGGCGATTGCGCGCCGCTTCATCGTCACCACCTTCGGCTTCTTCGTGGCCGGCGGGCTGCTGGCCTTCGTCATGCGGCTGCAGCTTGCACGACCGGGTTCGACGCTGGTCGGCCCGGACCTCTACAACCAGCTGTTCACGATGCATGGCTCGACGATGATGTTTCTCTTCGCCGTGCCGGTGATGCAGGCCGTGACCATCTACCTGCTGCCCCTGATGCTGGGCACGCGCAGCGTCGCGTTTCCGCGCCTCAATGCCTTCGCCTACTGGATCTTCCTGTTCGGCGGGCTGATGCTCTACGTCGTGTTCTTCCTGGGTGCCGGGCCGGACGTGGGCTGGTTCTCCTACGTGCCGCTTGCGGGGCCCGATTTTTCGCCCGGCAAGCGCACCGACTTCTGGGCCCAGATGATCACCTTCACCGAGCTCTCGGCGCTGGTCGAGGCCATCGTGGTCATCACCACGGTGTTCAAGCTGCGCGCGCCGGGCATGACGCTCAACCGCATTCCGCTCTTCGCCTGGGCCATGCTGGTCACGGCCTTCATGATCCTGTTCGCGATGCCTTCGGTGATGCTGGCCAGCACCACGCTCATCACCGACCGGCTCGTGGGCACGCACTTCTACAACCCCGCCGAAGGCGGCGACGCGGTGCTCTGGCAGCACCTGTTCTGGTTCTTCGGCCACCCGGAGGTGTACCTGATCTTCCTGCCGGGCCTCGGGTTCATCTCGGCCATCATCCCGACCTTTGCGCGGCGGCCGATGTTCGGCTACACGGCGATGGTGCTGGCGCTGATCGCGACCGCATTCCTGGCGTTCGGGCTCTGGGTGCACCACATGTTCGCGGTCAACCTGCCCGAGCTCGGCAAGAGCTTCTTCACCGCGGCCAGCATGCTGATCGCGATTCCTTCGGCGGTGCAGATCTTCTGCTGGATCGCGACGCTCTGGAGCGGCAGGCTCGACTTCAAGACGCCGCTGCTCTTCGTGCTCGGCTTCTTCTTCATCCTGGTGCTGGGCGGCATGACCGGCATCATGCTGGCCTCGGTGCCGCTGGACCTGCAGGTGCACGACAGCTACTTCGTGGTGGCGCACCTGCACTACGTGCTGATCGGCGGCGCGGTGTTCCCGCTCTTCGGCGCTTTCTACTACTGGTACCCCAAGGTCACCGGCCGGCTCATGAGCGAGCGGCTTGGGCGCTGGAATTTCTGGCTCTTCTTCATCGGCTTCAACGTGGCCTTCTTCCCGATGCACCTGCTCGGCCTCAGGGGCATGCCGCGCCGGGTCTACACCTACCAGGCAGGGCTGGGATGGGACACGCTGAACCTGGTCGCAACCGTGGGCGCCGTGGTGATCGCCGTGTCGGTGCTGCTCTTCATGGTGAACGCCGTGCGCAGCCTGCGCCGGGGCGCGATGGCGGGCGCCAACCCCTGGGGCGCCGGCACGCTCGAATGGGCCACCGAGTCGCCGCCGCCGCCATGCAACTTCCACGCGATTCCGGTGGTGCACGGCCGCGAGCCGCTCTGGGAGGCGCCGCGTGCGGAAGCCCAGCGCAGCTCGCCGGCCTTCACGCATGTGGGCGGCCTTGCGGCGGACACGCGCGAGCTGCTCGCCACCACCGTGCTCGATGCGCGGCCCGACCTGCGCGTGAACTTTCCCGATCCGACGATCTGGCCCTTCGTCAGCGCGGTGGCCGTCACCGGGCTCTTCATCGGCTCCGTCTTCACGCCGTGGGCGGTGGTCTGGGGCAGCATCCCGATCGCGATCGCCCTCACCGCGTGGTTCTGGCCGCGGCGCTCCGAAACCGCGGTGCACCTGAGCCTGGAGCGCAAGCCATGACCGCGCGGCGCGAGCTCGACGTCTCCGGCCTGCCGAGCTATGCGTTCGGCCACCGCAGCCTGATGTGGTGGGGCACCTTCGGCCTCATCGCCATCGAGAGCACCCTGTTCGCGCTGGGCATCGGCGCCTACCTGTACCTGCGCAGCCAGTCGGACCAGTGGCCGCTTGGCGCCCCGCCGCCCGACCTGCTCTGGGGATCGGCCAACACGCTGATCCTGCTCGCGAGCCTCTGGCCGAACCACAAGGCCAAGCGCGCGGCCGAGGCCTGCGACCTCCGGCGCACCCGCGTGTGGCTTCTGGTGTGCCTGCTGTTCTCCGTCGTGTTCCTGGTGCTGCGGGGCTTCGAGTTTGCGGCGCTGAACACGCGCTGGGACAGCAACGCCTACGGCTCGGTGGTCTGGACGCTGCTCGGCCTGCACACGGTGCACCTGCTCACCGATACCTACGACACGGCCGTGCTCGACGTGCTGCTCTTCACCGGGCCGGTGGAAGGCCAGCGCTTTGCCGACGTGAGCGAGAACGCGATGTACTGGTACTTCGTCGTGTTCTCGTGGCTGCCGATCTATGCGGTGATCTATGGCGTGCCGCGCATCTGAAGGAGGCCGGCGATGACAACGCTCCGGGGCTCGATGACATGGCTGGCGCTGCTGGTGGTGCCCACCTTCGCCCTGCTCTACCAGACGCTGGCCTACGCCGCGGTGCCGCACGCCTGCGACTCCCAGACCACGCTGCTGGTGCATGCGATGAGCCTGGTGGCGCTGCTGGGCTGCCTGGCGCCCACGCTGCTCGCGGCGTACGAGTGGCACCGCCTGCATGCCGAGTCGCCGGCCAGCCCGACGCCCGACGACGATGCGGCATGGCCCGCGGTGCGCCAGCGATTTCTTGCGGCCGCGGCCACGGGCGTCGGCGCGCTGTTCACGCTGGTGGTCGCGTCGCAGTGGTTCGCCGCGTGGGTGCTGTCGCCCTGCTTTCAGTGAACGCGGGCCGGCGTGTTCAGGACGCGAGGCCCGCCCCAGCGCCATCGCCGACCAGCTGCCACAGCGACTCCGCCACGGGCGACATGTGGGCGGCCTGGCGGTACAGCCGGATGTCCACCGGCACGCGCCAGCCGCCCGCGCCGGCATCCACCAGCGCGCCGCTGCGCAGGTCGTCCGCCACCAGGCTCATGGGGAGCCACGCCAGGCCGCGCCCTTCGAGCGCAAGGGTGCGCAGCAGCACGGCATGGTGCGCGGTGAACACCACCGGCAGCGAGGGCGCGAAGTCCTTGCCCAGCTCGCTGTCCTGGATCGCCCGCATGATGCGCCCGAGGCCCGACGCCTCTCCGTAGGCCAGCACCGGCGGCGGCCGGCCTGCGCCCAGCGCATGCAGCGGCGCGCCCTGCGCATCGGGCGCCGCCACCGGCACCAGCAGGTCTTCGCTCAGGCGCACCATGGGGTACTGCGCCTCGTCGAGCCGGCCCGGCGCGCCGGCATGGCCGTGGCACAGCACGAACTGCACGCGGCGCTGCTGCATCAGGTCTTCGCAGGCCTGCGCGCTGTCCGAGATGGTCTGGATCGGCCCCAGGCTCAGCCGCGCCTCCACGCGGCCCAGCCAGCGCGGAAAGAAGGTCAGCGAGAGCACGTGCGTCGCGGCAAAGCTCAGGCTGGCGGCGGCCAGGTCGTGCGCCGCGCGCGCCTTGATGCGGGCGGCTTCCAGCGCGGCCAGCACCTCCTGCAGCAGCGGCTGGAGGCGCTTGCCCGCCGCGGTAAGCGCCGCCGGGTGCGCGCTGCGGTCGACCAGGTCGACACCCACCCATTCCTCC
This sequence comes from Variovorax sp. OAS795, assembly GCF_040546685.1. NCBI lineage: Bacteria > Pseudomonadati > Pseudomonadota > Betaproteobacteria > Burkholderiales > Comamonadaceae > Variovorax > Variovorax sp. OAS795. The sequence continues at coordinate 207,556 of NZ_JBEPOH010000002.1, read as the reverse complement.
AGCGCGCGGATGTGCCGGCTGAACGCGGGCTGGGCGATGGAGCGCGCCAGCGCCGCGCGCGAGAAATTGCCGCTCTCGGCCAGGGCGAGGAAGTCTTCCAGCCATTCGAGATCGAGAGGTCGGTTGCCGGGGCCCATGGGCTGCGCGATCGGTTGAATAGTTGTATGCGATTCGAGTATTGGACGGTACCTGCCCCGGCGGCAAAGATGCGCTCATTCCTGCACCCCTGGACCACAACGGAGACACAGCATGCCTTCCATCGCGAATTATCGCGGGATCATCCCCGCCATTTCATGCCCCTTTACCGCCGACTACCGCATCGACGAGCCGGCGCTGCGCAAGCTCGCGTCCTGGCTAGCCGGCCACGACGGCGTGGTGGCGATCATGACCAACGGCCACACCGGCGAGGTGTTCTCGCTCACCCCGGCCGAACGCGCCGAGGTGACCCGCATCGTGGCCGACGAGCTGCGCGGCCGCATGCCGGTGATCTCGTCGATCGTCTGCGAGGGCCTGGCCGACGCCGCCGAGCATGCGCGGGCCGCCGCGGCCGCCGGCGCCGTCGCGCTCGACGTGATGCCGCCGCACCACTGGCTGCGCTTCGGCTTCACGCCGGGCCATGCGCTGCAATACTTCGAGGCCATCCACCGCGCCGCGCCGGAGCTCGACCTGGTCTGCCACGTGTACCCGGCCTGGACCCGCGCCTCCTACTCGTCGCAGCTGCTGGCCGAGCTGGCCCGGCTGCCCTACCTGCAGGCCTTCAAGGTTGGCCAGCGCGACATGAACAAATACGCCCGCGACATCCAGGCCATTCGCGAGGCCGATGCGTCCAAGGCGATCCTGACCTGCCACGACGAATACCTGCTGGCCTCGATGGTCCAGGGTGTCGATGGCGCGCTGGTCGGCTTCGCCACCTTCATTCCGCAGTTGATCATCGACCTGTGGAATGCGGTCAAGGCCGGCGACCTGAAGAAGGCCATGGCGGTGCAGGCCCTCATCACGCCGCTGAAGGACGCCGTCTACGGCGGCGGCGAACCCACGGGCGAGGCGCATGCGCGCATGAAGGGCGGCATGTACCTGGCCGGCGTGCTTGCCAACGCCACGGTGCGCCCGCCGACCGAAGCGCCCGATGCGCAAGAGATGGAAGCGCTGCGTGCCGCGGTCGCGCAGGCCGGCCTCTCGAAGCGCTGAGACACTCGCGCCGGGCCCCGTTCAAAGAAAACAAGGAGACAAGACATGCAACGCAACCATTTTGTGCGCGCCGCGCTCGCGGCCCTCGCACTGGCCTCGGCATCCGCAGGCTTTGCACAGGCGCAGCCCTGGCCCAGCCGGCCGGTGCGCGTGGTGATCCCGTTCCCGCCCGGCGGCACGCTCGACACGGTAGGCCGCCTGCTCGCGCAGAAGCTCGGCGACCAGACGGGCCAGCCTTTCATCGTGGAGAACCGGCCCGGCGGCAACGGCGTGATCGGCGCCGACGTGGTGTCGAAGGCACCGGCCGACGGCTACACGCTGCTGTTCAACGCCTCCACCTTCACCACGGCGCCGATGACGATGAAGTCGGTGCCCTACGAGGTGGTGCGGGACTTCACGCCGGTGGCGCTGGTCGCCAAGGCGCCGCTCTCGGTCGCCATCAACAAGAACCTGCCGATCACCGACGTCAAGTCGCTCATCGCCTATGCCAAGGCGAACCCCGGCAAGATGACCTTCGCGGTCGGCTCGATCGGCTCGGCGGGGCATCTGTCGACCGAGCTGCTCAAGCGCGCGGGCGGGCTCGACTACCTGATCGTGCCTTACAAGGGCACGGCGCCGGCGTTCCAGGACCTGATCGGCGGGCAGATCGACGGCTTCATCGACCCGATCCTCGGCTCGCTGCAGTACCACAAGAGCGGCATGCTGCGCGTGGTGGCCGTCACCTCGGCCGCGCGCGCCACCAGCCTGCCGAACGTGCCGACCGTGGGCGAGAGCATTCCGGGCTACGAGTTCTACAGCTGGTACGGCCTGTGGGGCCCGGCCAAGCTGCCGGCCGCGATCACGCAGCGGCTCAATGCCGAAGTGAACAAGGCGCTGGCCACCGACATGCGCGAGACGCTGAACGCGCAGGGGCTGCTGCTGACGCCCGGCAGCGTCGACGACTTCGTGAAGTTCCAGCAGGCCGACATGGAGCGCTCGAAGAAGATCATCGTCGAGGGCAACATCCGTGTCGAATGAAGCCGCCCCGCATGCCGTCGTGACGGGCAGCAGCGGCGGCATCGGCCGCGCCATCGCCGAGCACCTGCTGGAGGGCGGCTGGCGCGTCACCGGGCTCGACCTGGCAGCGCCGACGCTCTCGCATGCGAACTTCGCGCATGCCACGGTGGATCTGTCGAATGCCGAAGACATCGCGCGCAATGCTGCCGCCCTGCAGCACACCGACGCGCTGGTGCATGCCGCCGGCGTGCTGCGCGTGGGCCCGCTCGGCCAGCTCGACCATGCGGGCGGCGAACTGATGTGGCGCCTGCACGTGGACGCGGCCACGCGCCTGGCCGATGCGCTCGTGCCCGCCATGGCCGCGCGCGGCCGCGGCCGCGTGGTGTTCATCGGGAGCCGCGTGGCGCAGGGCCTGCCGGGCCGCGGGCAGTACGCCGCGACCAAGGCCGCGGTCATCGCGCTCGCGCGCAGCTGGGCCGCGGAAGTGGCCACTAGCGGCGTCACCGTCAACGTGGTGTCGCCCGGCGCCACGCAGACCGCGATGCTGCAGGACCCGGCCCGCGCCGGCAGCGCACCGCGCCTGCCGCCCATCGGCCGGCTCATCGAGCCGACGGAGATTGCGGCGCTCGTCGCCTTTTTGCTCTCCGCGCCGGCGGCGGCCATCACTGGGCAGGACATCGCCATCTGCGGCGGATCGTCGCTGCACCGCTGACGCTTTTAGTCCGATCAGGCGCTGACACCCATCAAAAACGGCGGTCGTAGGAGAAGGTCACTCCTGCCTTGCCAAGAACGGCAGCCTGGATGGCGTCCTTGGGTGTAAAGCGCCAACCGATGGCCGGGATGATCGCCGGAGAGAAGCCTCCGACGTTGAGTGGTACCTTGTCCTTGTAGCGCCCACGATAGCCGTAGATGATTCCGCCGGACAACTTGAAGTACAGCGACTCGGCGCCCATCAGGGCATCCCATTCATGGCCGTAGTACGCATAGGCCGAGAGTTGGCCAAATGAATTTCTGAAGAGTGCACCGCCCATGGTGGAGCCATTGGATTCGATGCGCTCCAGCCCGAGCAGAACAACATGACGGTGTTCTGAATCCTTGCGCCAGTGGTGCGTGAAGGGAGCCACTACCAACTCCCATGAGGCCTCCGTCCCTGGCTCGGTCGAAGTCGCGGCGTAAACGACCGGACTGAAGCATGCGCTTGTGGCAAGTACGGTGGCCGCAAGGCGGACATTGCTCTTCTTCATACTGTTTCCTGATTCATTTGGCGGCCCTGGTACACGTCGGCATGCTCCGGTCGCCTTGCGCTCCTGGAAGATTCAGATGCGGGTACAGAGTCAGCGTCTTTTTGCTGGACCTTGATGTGCGGGGCTAGCCTACTCCCTTGCTGCGCGTTGGGGACAGGCCTTCGACTCGCCGGAGGAAGTAGGAAACGCAATTCTTCACGATCCATCCCAACTAGCGGCCTGGTGCCAGGCGAGCATCGACACTACCGCGCAGCTTCGATGCGCACGACGACCATCTTGCCGTCCATCTTCCCTGCATCGAAACGCACCTTGTCCCCGGCCTGGAACCTGTCGAGCATGCCCTCGTCGCTGACCCCGAAGACCATGGTCATGCCAGGCATGTCGAGGCTCTTCAACGGGCCGTGCTTGATGGTGAGTTTCTTGTTGTCCTTGTCCACTTTGCGGATCTCGCCGTCAGCGAGATCGGAGGCTGCGGCCTGAGGCGTGGGAGGGGCGTCGGACGCGGACGTCTGCGAAGTGGCTGCGCCCGCAAAGGCCAATGCGGCCACGGCCGCCATGAATGAAATGCGAACGTTGGGTCATCGTGTGTGTTTGCTGAAAGTTGTAGCGTTTGCTCGGCGAGTTGCGGCGCATGCTTTTCTCAATGCATTCAGTGCCCCGCGTGCCCGCTGCCGGGCTTGCGGATCTGCACTTCGATGTTCCTGGCCGGCATGTTCCGGGCAGGCATGGTGGCGGCGCCGGCCTCGCGCTGGCGCGCAGCCTCGGGCGGCGGCCCATCGAGCTCGTGGGCCATGGTGCCCTTCGGGTGCCGGAACCAGCCGGGGTTCGAATAGTCCCCGGGCTTCTGGTGCTTGCGCACTTTCACCACGCTGAACATGCCGCCCATCTCGACCGAGCCGAACGGCCCTTCGCCGCTCATCATTCGCGCGGTGTTGTCAGGTATGGGCATCTCCATCTCGCCCATGTCGGCCATGCCGCGCTCGCCCATCACCATGTAGTCGGGCACCAGGTTCGTGATCTGCCTGACCATGTCCTTGTGGTCCAGGCCGATCAGCGTCGGCACGTCGTGGCCCATTGCGTTCATCGTGTGATGGCTCTTGTGGCAATGAAAGGCCCAGTCGCCCTCCTCGTCGGCGACGAACTCCAGCTGGCGCATCTGGCCCACCGCCACGTCGGTGGTCACCTCGGGGTGGCGCGTGCTCCGGGGCATGGGCCCGCCGTCGGTGCCGGTGACGACAAATTCATGCCCGTGCAGATGCATCGGGTGGTTCGTCATCGTGAGGTTGCCGATGCGGATGCGCACCTTGTCGTTCAGCCTCACGTTGAGCGAATCGATGCCGGGGAAGATGCGGCTGTTCCACGACCAGAGATTGAAGTCCAGCATGGTCATGATCCTGGGGGTGGCGCTTCCGGGCTCCACGTCGTAGGCGTTGAGCAGAAAGACGAAGTCGCGATCGACCTTGTCGATCAGCGGATGCGCGGCCTTGGGATGCGTGACCCAGAAGCCCATCATGCCCATGGCCATCTGCGTCATTTCGTCGGCATGCGGGTGGTACATGAAGGTGCCGGGCCGGCGCGCGACAAACTCGTAGACGAAAGTCTTGCCCGGCTTGATGGGCGCCTGCGTGAGGCCGGAGACGCCGTCCATTCCGTTGGGCAGGCGCTGGCCGTGCCAGTGCACGCTGGTGTGTTCGGGGAGCTTGTTGGTTACGAAGATCCGCACCCTGTCGCCTTCCACCACTTCGATGGTCGGGCCCGGCGACTGGCCGTTGTAGCCCCATAGGTTGGCCTTGAAGCCGGGGGCCATTTCGCGCACCACGGGCTCGGCGACCAGGTGGAACTCCTTCACGCCGTTGTTCATGCGCCAGGGCAGGGTCCAGCCGTTGAGCGTGACCACCGGGTCGTAGGGCCGCCCGACGGTTGGCTCGAGCGGCGGCATGGTGTCGGGCGTGGTCTGGATGGCGGGCTCGGGCAATGCGGCCATCGCCACCTTGCTCACGCTCGTGGCGGCCAGGGCGCCCGTGATGGCACCCGCGCCGCTGAGGAAATTGCGTCTGTTGGTCATGTCGTTTCGAATGTTTGTTGGGTGGGACTGCGGCGCACTCAGTGGGCCGCGCCGGCGGAGGCGCCCTCGCCTGCAGCGCTGGTTGCCAACGTACGCATGGACGTGGGCTTGCCGATGACCGAGGCCGCGAGCGCGGCATCGGCCAGCCAGAACTGCTGCTGGGCATTGATCGCGTTGCTCACGCTCGCGACCTGGTCGCGCGCCTCGGCCAGCAGCTCGAAGACGCCGATCAGCATGCCGTTGTAGCGAAGCAGGTTCTCGTCGGCCATGGCCTGGCGCAGCGGCACGATCTCGTCGCGGTAGTGCCGCGCGATGTCGTAGGCCGTGCGGTAGGCCGAGTAGCCTTCGCGCAGCTGCGACGAGGCACTGCGCACCGCGGCGTCGTAGCGGTTGGCCGCCGCGAGCGACTGCGCGTTCAGCGCGTCGCGCCGCGCCGAGCCCCAGTCGAACAGCGGCAGCCGGATGTCCAGTTCGTAGCCGCGGCGCGTGCCCTTCGTGCCTTCGGCGTTGTCCAACACCGTGTCGCGCCGGCCGCCCACCTCCACGTCGATGAAGGTCGACAGCAGGTTGAGGCCCTGCGACTTGCCCGCTGCGTCGAGCTGCGCGCGCGCAAGCTGCACGTCAAGGCGCTGCTCGGCCGCGGTGGCGGCCACTTCACTGGGCTCGCGCGGCGCCTTCGGCAGGTCGGGCAACCGGTCGGGCAATGCCAGTTGAGCGGCCTGCGCATCGTCCAGGCCCAGCGCACGCACCAGGTCCTCGCGCGCGGCCGTGGCAGCATGCTGGGCCGACGCAAGCTGCGTGGTCGCATCGGCGTAGAACACTTGCTGGCGTGCGCGCTGCAGCTTGCTGAAGTTGCCGATCTGCTGCATGCGGCGCGCGAGTTCGGCGCTGGCCTGGGCCGAGCGGTTGACCTGCCCCGCGTACTGCAGCATCTGCTGCGAGGCGACGGCGCGCACCCACGCGTGGCGCACCTGCGTGACCTGGTCGACCACGGCGCCGGTGAGCCGCAGCTGGGCCTCTTCAGACCGGCCGCGGGAGATGGACAGGCGCTGCGGCAGCAGAATGAGGTCGACGAGGCCGAAGGACAGCAGCCGCCCGATCTCCAGCTCGCTGCCGAGGCGCGCGCGCTCGAAGGTGAAGACCGGGTTGGGCATCCGCCCCACCTGGTCGGCGGCGGCCATCTCGCCCCAGCCCTGCGCCACCAGCGCCTGCACCGCAGGGCTGTTGGCGAGCGCGAGCTGCACCGCGTCGCCTTGCGAGAGCGGCCTGGACAGCAGCTCCTGCGCCAGTGCGGCACGGCGGTCGCGTTGCGCTTGCGTGCGGCTGAATTCGAGCTTGCCGCCGGTGAAGGCCTGCGCCTGGGTGTTGGTGCCGTGCAGGGCGTCGTCGATGCTCACCGAGGCGCAGCCGGCCAGGAAGGCGGCCGCGATGGCGACGGCCGAAAGGCGCAGCGCCCGCTTCATGGCTTTTCCTTTTGAGCCGGCATCGGCATCGCATGGCCCTGGTGCGGGTCGGGCGCATCTGACCTGCCCCTGGACGGTTCGGCCGCCGCGGGCGGGGCGGCCTCAGCAGCCTCCTTGGCATACGCCTGCCAGCCGCCGCGGCGGTAGACCGTGTCGTTGGCCTCCTTCCACGGAATCGGCTTGTCGTCGGTGAAAGGCCGGTAGCCCTCCAGCGCGGACTTGTAGTTCAGGACGGTGGGCGCGGGTTGCGCCGATGTGGCAATCGCCGCGAAAGCAGAAAGTGCGGCCAGCCAACCGGCCGGCGATGAATGGAACATGGCGTCCTCGCGAGTTCATGAACGAGTGCGTCAAGAAGCCGCCCGTGGGCAAGGCATGACGCAGGCGATGCATGCGCGCTGGCGCGCGGCCCGTGGCCCGGCCGCACGCAGGCGCACGAACACTTCAGGCGCGAGGAGGTTTGTCGAGAAGGCGCGGTACGACCGTGGCCACCGCGTCGGGGGGCGCGACCAGGTCGGCGCCAGGAAGGCCCTGGAACACGGCGAGTTCCAGCATGCTGATCAGCGCCGTGGCGTGGCACGCGGCGCACGCACTGCACTTGTGCATCGTGTCGGGCTCCGCATGGGCGGTTGGTGCGATGTCGGCGCTGCCCGGCGTGGGCGTCTTTGCATCGTGCGGGGCCGCTGCGTCGGGGTGGTGATGATCCGCATGCCCGTTCGCATGCGCCGCTGGTTGGGCAGCTTCGCCGCCTGCCCTCGCCGCCACCATCGCACCGCCATGCCCCGGTGCGCAAAACTCCATCGCCGTTGCCGCGAAGGCCTGGAAAGGCACGGCAAACATGACGATCCACAACACGAAAAGACGAACCTGGCGCATCGGCAGATTGTAGGCAACGCGGCGCGCCCGTCGATGCCGCAGGTGTATCCATGCGCCACGTCGAGCGTGCACCGCTCCGGTAGGAAACTGCCGACCCTTACAGGCGGCCGACGCCCGCGCCGGTTACGGCTCGTTGCGCCTCAGATTTCGGTTCCACAAGCAGCCAATGGAGGTGATCCCATGCATGCAAAAGCTCGTTTCCTCGGCCATTCCGTGCACCAGATGCTGGTGGTTTTTCCGCTGGGTCTGCTGGCCACGGCCGTGGTCTTCGACCTGATCTATCTGGCCGGCAGGAGCCAGGTCATGGCGGCCGTGTCGTACTGGATGATTGCGGCGGGCCTGGTCGGTGGCCTGCTGGCCGCGCCCTTCGGCACCATCGACTGGCTGAGCATTCCCGCAGGCACGCGCGCCAAGCGCATCGGCGCGATCCATGGCGCCGGCAACGTGGTGGTGATGCTTCTGTTTGCCCTGAGCTTTTTTCTGCGTGACACGGCTTACGCTCCGGAGCCACGCCAGATGGTCTGGGCCTTCCTGGGCGCTGCCATTGCGCTGGTCACGGCCTGGCTCGGCGGTGAGCTGGTGGACCGGCTCGCCGTCGGCGTCGACGAGGACGCCGGCCTGAACGCGTCCAGCTCGCTCAGCAAGCACCGGCACGCGGCAGCGGGCAAGCAGTAGCGCCAGCCCCGTTGCCAAACAAGATGCCGTCATCGGCACGACTGCGAAATTCTCTGCTGGTTCGCAGGACCAATTCGATCCGGTAAGACCCGGCGAGGCTCCTATGCTCGTAGCGGACAGACAGCTTCGTCTGTTGCCGCTGCGATGCCTTTTCCCTGCCTCACTGGAGCTTCTCTCGTATGTCCCTGCAAGATTTCAAGGTCCTCACTTTCGACGTGGTCGGTACGCTGATCGACTTCGAAGGCGGCATGCTCGCCTATCTGCGTTCGGCGGTGCCCGACGCGAACGTGAGCGACGACGACTTTCTGGCCGCCTACCGTGTCGCCCGCGCCGACGGCAACGCGGGCTGGTACCCCGACGACCTCGAGCGCTGCTGGCACGCCATCGCGCCCAAGCTCGGCCTGCCGGACAGCGACGCGCTCGCACAAGGCCTGCGCGATTCCGTCGCGCAGTGGCCGGCGTTCCCGGATTCGATCGATGCGTTGAAGCGGCTGAAGAAGCGCTTCAAGCTGGTCACCATGACCAACGCGCAGCACTGGGCGCTGGCCCATTTCGACAAGACGCTGGGCTCGCCCTTCGACATGCTGCTGAGCTGCGACGACGCGCTGTGCGAGAAGCCCGATGCGCGCTACTTCGCCTATGCGCGCGGGCGCTTCGAAGGCGCATGGGGCTACAAGCAGGCCGACAACCTGCACGTGGCGCAAAGCCAGTACCACGACATCGGCATCTCCAAACAGCTGGGCATCGCCACCTGCTGGATCGAGCGCCGCCATGCGCAGAAAGGATCGGGCGGCACCATCGAGTCCAAGCGCACAGAACCCGACTACCACTTCCACACGCTGGCCGAACTGGCCGACGCCGTCGACGCGGGCCGCTGACCATGAGCGGCATCACCGTGCTGAAGCAGTCCGCCACCATCGGCGGCCTGCAAGACCAGGGCACCCCCGCCCGTCCGCTGACCCTGCCGCCCTGCCGCCTGCGCGGCATCGACGTCGAGCTTGCGGGTGCCGGCGGCAACGGCAGCGGGATCTGGGAATGCGAACCCGGCCGCTTCGAGCGCCAGCTGCCCAACGCCGAGGTCATGCACATCCTTACAGGTGCCGGCACCTTCACACCGACAGGAGAAACGCCACTGAGCTTCCGCGCGGGGGATACGCTGTTCTTTCCGGCGAACACTACGGGCGAATGGCACGTTCTTGAGACCTTGCGGAAGGTGTTCGTCGTTATGGCGATGTAGCGTTTTCAAATAGCCGAACTCGAAACGAGTCCGCATCGGCGAGAGCGGGCTTTCAGCGGAGGGGCCGAATGGCCGAGAGGCGACAACAAGGAGCATCGCCCAAACCACCACCTCTCTGCCAGAAATGGCTCTCGCTCCGTCGCATCTGGCGCTGCCTAGACTCGAGCAGGAGCCATCGACAACTCGACAACTCGACACGTAGGGCGCAGCATCGGGCAGCAGCGTAACCAGATAGGGTTCGACGAACAGGTTGCCCGAGAGTGAATGCCCAAGGAGTTCGTATCGGTAGTCAGCGACCGCACCGACCCTGTCGACGACCATGCCCTGGCCAGCTCGGACATGGCAGAAGTCCGCACGGTGCGCCTGATCCCCGAAGAACCGAGACACTGGCACATGTAGGCCTTGTGCAATGCGGTCCAGCGTCTCCACCGAAGGCGAGCCCAAGCCGCGCTCGATGCGCGAGAGCATCGAAGCCGAAATTTGTGATGCCCGCAACAAGCCCCTGGCGGACACGCCGGCTGCCATCCTAAGGGCCTTGACCTGCGTCCCCACAAGGGCGGCGGAAGCACTACGCGCTATGGGTGCGGGTCGCCGCGGCTGGGTACGGGTCACCGTGGCCGGCAGCTGCAAGACGCGAGCAGTCGGTAGGGGTGAAGCAAGCTGTCGATGGACCATCTGAGATTGCGCAATTGAGAACCGCTTGTTGATTGCAACCGAAAATTGACCCGGCTAACGCACTAATTTCCGTCTAAGACTGATCCACGTAAAACTCTACCCTGCTCATTTTTAAGGCAGGGGATCCTAGGAGTGATAGACGTGGCGACATTGAGTGTCATCAGACGCTGGGCCCGCGCCGGCCGTCGTGCTGTTGCTAGAAAAGTGATCCGCCCCCAGAACCTGGACGGTGAACGCTTGATTGCATTGGCGCCAAAGGACACAGTCCGCCGCCAGGTTGACGACGTCCTGCGCGCAGCAGGCGTGCGCTCGGTGATCGTGGTGGAAACGCCGAATTCCGCGACTGTCTGCGCGCTCGCGATGGAAGGCATCGGGGTGGGCTTGGTCAACCCCTATGCGATCGACGGCTACGCTTTGCGCGGCGTCGTGTTCTGGCCGTTCTCGGCGACCGTGAACTTCAAAAGCCTGCTCATCTTTCGGCCCGGTGTGCCGAAGTCACGCCTTGTGCGTGACCTCGTTAGCGCATTGATCTCGGCGAGAAACGTCAAGGCGCGGGAGCATCCGTGAAAGCAACGGCAGTCACGGCATCGCACCCCGGACAACAGTGCCGTCGAAACGGTTCTCCCACTTTTGAGCCGCTCGCCACTCTCCGCCCGGCACGCATCAATGCGAGCTAGATGAGTGCCACGACATCGCGCAGGTGCGCCGCCGTCTGGGGCAACCCACGCTTTTCGAGTAAGGCAACCAACGCTGGCGCGTCGTACTGGGGCCGTGCCCAGCGCTCGCGCATGCGCTTGAGGGCCGCGAGCGCGGTCAGCTTCTCCAGCATCAACTGGTTGAGGACGAATTCGTCGGGGGTCTGCACCTCGATGCCGAACGGGTCCAGCACTTCCCTGGGAAAGTCCTTCTCGTTCCACGTCACGATCGCGTCCGCATGCCCGGTGATCGCAGCCGCCAGCACATGGCGGTCGTCCGGGTCCGGCAGCTTCAAGCCCTCGATCAAGTGTTCGTAGCCTGAGACCAGGCAGTCCGGAATTGCGTCCTCCATGGCTTGCGCGGCTGCGGCGATCTGGGCCCCCATGTCGGGCCGGTCCCGCAACAAGCTGCGCGTCCACTCGTCGCGGATGTGGACGGACCACTTCGCGCTATAGAGATCCGCGTCGGCCAGGCTGAGAAGCACATCGCGCAGCAACGCCGGATACAGGACGTTGGCGTCTAGCACTGCCGTGTACTGGGCGCTTCCCGCCACTCACAGCTCCTCGCCCATCTCCTGGGAGAGGTCGTTCAATCGTCTGAGGGCGCCGGCCGATCGCTGCTTCTGCTCGTCCTTGTAGCGCATGAGCTCTTCGAACTCGATGCGGCGGTGCCGGTTGATCAGCCGGCACTTCAGCCGACCAGCCTCGATCTCCTTGATCACGAAGGGACGCGACACATTCAAAAGTGCCGCAGCTTGCTGCGTCGTGAGCTCCAGCTTCTGAGGGACGAGCATCATGGGCTCGCGCTTGGCCATTTGGCGCAGAACGTCCGCAAAGAAGCGCAGGGCACGTGGAGGCAGGAGCAGCACCGGGGCCTCGCCCTTGCCGTCCCCCTCCACTTCGATGGTCACCTTGACGGCTTTCGCCTTGGAGTGGTCCAGAGCCGCAACCAGGCACGCCGTCGCTGCGCCGGCCATTTCCGCTTCCAATTCGCTGGCGGGGTCGAGTATCTGGGTCATTCTGGGTCCTTTGAATAGCCGGCGTTGCGCCGACGCCTCAAGCGAAATATACGCACCAAACGCAATATTCGCAACTGACGGGTGTCGGATGCAGAGGCAGTCCTGTCCTATGGCACCTGCTTCGAACGCGTCCGCCTAATTGCATGCGACAATTTAATTTTGTCGACAATATGTCGCGCCACACGCACTGCGCGCGCCTCCTAAGAGCACACCATGGAAAACGAGCCTGGAAAAACGCTGTCCCAGACTATCTCGGACCGTTTGGCCGAAGAAATCGTGCTGCGCCGTTTCCAGCCCGGCGAGCGCCTGGACGAACAGACGATCGCCACGCGTTTCGGTGTCTCGCGCAGCCCGGTGCGCGATGCGCTGCGCCAGCTGGCCTCGACCCGGTTGATCGAGCACCTGCCGCGCCGTGGCTTCTCGGTGGCGACGATGGCGCCTGCCGACCTCGACGGCCTCTTCGAAGCCTCCGGCGAACTGGAAGCCCTCTGCGCCAAGCTGTGCGCGCTGCGTGCCGCGCCGTCGGAACTCAAGCGCATCGAGTTCGTTCATCAGCAGGCCGGGCGCGCCGCCGCCGAGGGCGACGCAAAAGCGTACGCCGCGCTGAACGAGGAATTCCACGCGCTGATCTACGCCGGCGCCCGCAACAAGACGCTGCAAGACCTCGCACTGAGCCTGCGGCAGCGCCTCGCGCCCTTTCGCTCGCAAGGCTTCTTCACGACGGAGAACCGTCTGCAGCATTCCCATGTCGAGCATGAATCCCTCGTTGCCGCCCTGCTGGCGCACGACGGTGGGGCCGCCGCCGCTGCCATGCACGGCCATGCGGCCAACTCGGCGATGAACGTGCTGCAGCACCTCGACGGCAGCGCTTCCCGCACCCCGGCTTCCAGCGCCGCCGCCTGACGCGGCCGACGCGCTTCCTTCCCTTTCCCTCGTTCCATCTGCCCTCGGCCCGCCCTTGCGGCGCAGGCCGTGCACGCGCCTGCGCGCCAATTTCCGGCGTATTGCAAGAAAGCCTTGACGTCCGTGAACACCAAAACATAAACTTGCACACAATTCGCAGACACTGAATGCAAAATACATGTCGCGGATTCCAATCCACCTAACAAAGAGGAGTCAATCGAATGTCTTGGATCGCGCTCGCCACTTACCGCCGCGCCGGCGGGCTTGCCCCCGCCCTGGTGATCGACAACCAGCTGTACGACCTGGAGGCCGCGCGCAAGGCCGGCCTGCCACCGTTGCCAGACGCCTGGGTAACGCAAGGCATCGAGGCCATGCTGCGCGACTGGGCGAATGCCCAGCCCTGGCTGCGCGACGCCACGCCCATCGCCGGTGCGCTGGCGGCGTCGGGCGCCATCCGGCCGGTGGCCGATGGCGCCGCGGCCGTGGCCGCGCCCTTCGTTCCGAGCCGCATCTTTTGCGCTGCTTCGAACTTCGCCTCGCACGCCAACGAAATGGGCACCGTGCTGGCGGCCAAGTCGCAGAGCAAGCCGTACATGTTCCTGAAACTCTCGAACACGGTGATCGGCAACGGCGAGACGATCCAGATGCCGCCCGAGACCAGCAAGCTCGACTGGGAAGTCGAACTCGCCGCCGTGATCGGCAAGCGCTGCCGCCGCGTGTCGGTCGAAGACGCGCTCGACGCCGTGGCCTGCTACACGATCGTCAACGACATCTCGGCGCGCGACCTCAACATCCGCACCGACTACCCGTTCAAGCACGACTGGTTCCAGGGCAAGTGCCACGACACCTTCGCGCCCATCGGCCCGTGGCTGGTGCCGGCCTGGCAGATCCCCGACCCGCAGGCCGTCCAGATGCGCCTGGACGTGAACGACGGGCCCATGCAGGAGGACAGCACCGCCAACATGATCTGGACGGTGCGCGAGCAGATCGCCTACCTGTCGACCATCGTCACGCTGGAACCCGGCGACGTGATCGCCACCGGCACGCCGACCGGCGTGGGCATGGGTCGGGGTATCTACCTGAAGCCAGGCGACCGGCTGGTGGCGAGCATCGAGGGCATCGGGCGGCTTGCCAATCACGTGCAGGCAGAGCGCGTCTGAGCGCCGGCACGGCGGGGCCACGGCCCCGTCCTTTCGCATCACTACAAGGTATGGAGACAACGACATGCAACCCACCCGCAGAGGATTCGCCGCGATCGCGCGTGCACTGACCGGCCTCGCCTGCAGCGCGCTGCTGGCCGGCACGGCCCCCGCGTTTGCCCAGGAGAAGGTCACCTACAACATGGCGTGGCTGCCGCAGGGCAGCTCGGTGGGCGTGATCGTCGCGCAGGCGCAGGGCTTCTTCCGCGAGCTGGGCCTGGACACCGCCATCGTGCGCGGCTACGGCGGCAACCGCACCGCCAATGAGCTCGACCAAGGGCAGTTCGAGTTCGGCTACGTCGACCCGATCAGCCTCGTGCTCAACCGCGCCAACGGCGGCAAGATCCGCATGATCGGCGCCATCAACACACGCTGGCCCGCCGGCATCTGCTTCGACACCAAGCGCCACCAACCCAAGACGCCGGCCGACATGAAGGGCTTGCGCCTGGGCGGCGGCTCGGCCTCGCCGGTGCACAACGTCGTGCCCGCCTGGCTGGAACTGAACCGGCAGCCCAAGGACAGCATCCGCCTGCTGCGCATGGACCCCGCCGTGGTCGACGCCTCGCTGATCGAAGGCAAGGTCGACCTGGCCGAATGCTGGCGCGGGAGCAACCGCGCCGTGACCCAGAAGCAGGCCAACGCCGCAGGCGTGACGCTCGGCTGGATCGAGTACAGCGACTTCGGCCTGGACGCGTACGGCAGCGGCTTCGCCGCGAGCGAAGACCTGATCAGGAAGCGCCCCGAGGTGGCGAAGAAATTCCTGCGCGCGTCGTACCGCGGCTTCGAGTTCGCCATGGCCAATCCCGAGCAGGCAGCCGACCTGATGGTGAAGATGTTTCCCACGACCGACCGCGCCGTGGCGCTGGCGCAGATCAAGGACATGAACGACCTGCTGGTCGATCCTGCGGCCAAGGCCAAGGGGCTGGGCCACCTGCGCGAAGACCGCATGCGGGCCACCGTGCAGTTCGTCGACAAGGCCTTCGGCCTGGGCGGCAAGGTGAAGCCGCAAGACGCGTACAGCAACGACCTGCTCGCACCATGAGCCCGGGAGCAACGCCGATGGTTCAACGCCCCCGCCCCCAACGCCTCGGGCACGTCGTGCTCAACGTGCGCGACCTCGAGGCTTCCGTGCGCTTCTACACCGAGATCGTCGGGCTGGAGGTGTCCGACTACATCGAAGACCAGATGGCCTTCCTGCGTTGCGGGAACGACCACCACGATCTGGCGCTGGCGCAGATTGCGCCCGGCGATCCGCAGCACGGGGCCACCTACACGCCGGGGCGGCCCGGGCTGGAGCACTTCGCCTACCAACTCGGCTCGCTGGCCGAGATCGAGGACGCCGCGCGCCATCTGCAGGCGCGAGGCATCGACATCGTGCGCGGCATCGGCAAGCACGGGCCCGGCGAGAACCTGTTCCTCGTGTTCAAGGACCCCGACGGCAACTACTGCGAGTTCTACGCGGAGATGGTTCAGATCACGCCCGCGCAACCCTACACGCCCCGCGTCTGGAAGAACGACCTCGCGGCCTTCGACCAGTGGCACTTCGACCGCTTCGTCGTGCCGCCGCCCGAGTGGGGGCCGCGCACGGCACTGGACAAAGGCGGCGAGAGCGAAGACAGCGACGAGCCGAAGCGCTGAGCGCCCGTCACGCGACGAGACACGACTCACAAGAAAGATTGGAGACAAGACACATGCATCCTGCCCCTTCCTCGCGCGCCGAATCGTGGCGCCGCTTCACCGACCCTGCCCTGCTGTTCCTCGCGCTGGGCTTGCTGTGGGAAAAATCGGTCGACGTATTCGGCATCAAGCGCTACCTGCTGCCGCCGCTGTCCCAGGTGCTCGACAGCCTATGGACCAACCGCATGACGCTGCTCGTGCAGTCGTGGTTCACGACGCAGGAGGTGCTGGCCGGCTTCGCGCTGGCGGCCGTTGGCGGCGTGCTGCTCGGGCTCGCGATCCACGCCATCCCGGTGGTGCGGCGGTCGCTGTACCCGCTCATCGTGGTGTTCCAGGGCCTGCCCAAGATCGCGCTGGCGCCACTCATGGTGATCTGGTTCGGCTACGGCGACACCTCGAAGGTGCTGATGGCCTTTCTCTTCGCTTTCTTCCCGGTCGTGATCGCCACCATGGGCGGACTGGCGGGCACGCCCGCGCACCTGGTCGAGCACTTTCGCGCCATCCGCGCCTCGTCCTGGACCACGTTCCGTCGCCTCTACGTGCCCTCGGCCCTGCCGTCGATCATGGACGGCCTGCGCTCGGCCATGCCGCTGGCCGTGATCGGGGCGATCGTGGGGGAGTTCGTCGGCTCCGAGCGCGGGCTCGGCCACCTCATCCTCGAAGCCAACGCCAACGCGCGCACCGACTACCTGTTTGCCGCGCTGGTGGTGATCTCGGTGGTCGCCGGCCTGCTGTACCTGCTGGTCGAGCTGGCCGCCAAGCGCATCTGGTGGCGCGGGCTCTGAGCCTTCGTTCCTCTTTTCTCTTTCGCCGTTTCAAAGATTTCAACTCAGGAGACATCCACATGGCCAAACTGCGTCACATCGCCCTCGCCGTTCCCGATCCCCAGAAGGCGGCCAAGTTCTACAGCGAGGTCTTCGACCTCACCATCGTGGAGCCCACGCACTCGCCCATTGCCGACGGCGTGTACCTGACCGACGGCACCATCTGCCTAGCGCTGCTGAACTACAAGACCGACGAGGCCGCCGGCCTCGAAAAGGGCAAGGACTGGATCGGCACGCACCACTTCGGCTTCTGGGTGGACGACCTGGACGCACAGCGCAAGGCCATCGAAGACCACGGCGGCACCTTCTTCATGGACCTGCCGCACGACAAGAAGAGCCTGTACTACGAAATGAAGTTCCGCGACCTCGACGGCGTGGTCTTCGACATCTCCCAAGGCGGCTGGGTGGGGGCCTGCAAGTGAAGCCTGGGAGCGTGGCCACCGGCGAGCCGCTGGTGCGCGCCCCCGGTGCCACCGACACCGCGATCGGTGTCAGCCGCGTTGCGAAGACCTTCGACGCGCGCCACAGCGTGCGCGCGCTGGAGCAGGTCGACTTCACGGTGCAACGCGGCGAGTTCGTCTCGATCCTGGGTCCGAGCGGCTGCGGCAAGAGCACCTTGTTGCGCATCGTGGCCGGGCTGATTCAGCCCGACTCGGGTGGCGAGGTGCGCGTGCTCGACCACCTGCAGACGCGGATGTCCGACGACGTGGGCGTGGTGTTCCAGACCCACAACATGCTGCCGTGGGAGACCGTGGAAGCGAACATCCGCCTCGCGGCCGAGGTGCGCAAGCTGCCCAGGAAGGACATCGACGAACGCGTGGAAGCGCTGCTGCCGATCCTCAAGCTGGAGAAGTTCCGCCGCAACTATCCGCACGAACTCTCGGGCGGCATGCGCCAGCGCGCCGCACTCGGGCAGATCCTCGTGATGCGGCCTCAGGTGCTGCTGCTCGACGAGCCCTTCGGGGCGCTGGACGCGCTCACGCGGGACCAGCTCAATGTCGAGCTGCTGCGCCTGTGGCAGGAGATGCGCCAGACGGTGATCCTCATCACCCACAGCATCCCGGAAGCCGTTTTTCTCTCGGACCGCGTGCTCGTGATGTCCGAGCGACCGGGCCGCATCGTCGAGGACATCCGCATCGACCTGCCCCGCCCGCGCGACCCGCGCACCACCAAGGAAGCGGCCGCCTTCGGCCACTACGTGGTGCAGCTGGGCCACCTCATGGGCGTCGACTGACGCCGCTCCTCGACCCACCGTTCTTCTTCCGGAGCTCTCTGCCTTGAACCTCTCGAAATTCCACGGCGTCGTGCCCGCCATGGCCACGCCTTTCACCGCCGACCACCGGCTCGACGAAGCCCGCGTCGGCGAGCTGATCGACAGCTACATCCGTGCCGGCGTGCACGGCATCTCGGTCGCCGGCAGCCAGGGCGAGTTCTTCGCCCTGGACACCGACGAGCACATTCGCCTGCTGGAGCTGTCGATGCGCGCCATCGACGGCCGCGTGCCGCTGTACGCCGGCACGGGCGGCGCCACCACGCGCCAGGCCATTGCGCTCACGCAGGCGGCCGAAGCCCTGGGCGCCGACCTGGCGCTGGTGATCACACCGTACTTCGTGCAGCCCACGCAGGACGAGCTGGTGGCCCACTACACCGCCGTGGCACGCGCGACGAAGCTGCCCGTGATGCTCTACAACAACCCGCCGCGCACCAGCGTCAACGTGCTGCCTGCCACGCTCGCGCGCTGCATGCAGGCGGCCGAGAACATCGTGGGCATGAAGGACTCGGGCGGTGACCTCACGCAGTCCATCGAGTACCTGTTGGCCGCGCCGCGCCCCGCGCTGCTGTTCTCGGGCCGCGACACCATCGCGCTGTCGATGATGTTCCACGGCGCACAGGGCACCATCTCGCCTGCCGCCAATGTGTTCCCCGAACTGATGGTGCGCCTGTACGACGCGCTGCGCGCCGGCCGCCACGACGAGGCGCTGCGCCTGTCGAACGTGTTCGCGCCGCTGCGCGCGGCCTGGGCCTGGGGCTCGTTCCCGGTCGTCATCAAGGAGGCCATGACCCTCGCGGGCCGCAGCGCCGGACCGACGCGGCCTCCCGTGGCCGGGCTGTCCGAGAAGGTCCGCGCCGACCTGCAGGCCGTGGTCGCCCGCATCGCCGCGAACGCCTAGCTCGCCATGTCGCCGCCCCCCACCGACGGCGAGCGCCGCTACAACGCGCGCCTGGCCGTCCCGCACTACCAGCGCATCTTCGACGGCTGGGCGCGCGTGTCCGCCGCGGTGCGCGCCCGCGCGCCGGGCCGGCTCGACCTGGCCTACGGGCCCGACCCGGCCGAACGGCTCGACCTGTTCCTGCCCGAAGGCCGTCCGCGCGGCACGCTGATGTACATCCACGGCGGCTACTGGCGCTCGCTCGACAAGAGCGACGCCTCGCTGGTCGCACCGCCCTTCACCGCCGCGGGTTACGCGGTGGCGGTGGTCAACTACGCGCTGTGCCCTGCGGTGAGCGTGGAGGCCATCGTCGCGCAGGTGCGCAGCGCGGCAACCTGGCTCGCCACGCACCACGTGCAGTGGGACGCACCGGCCGGGCGCCTGTTCGCCTGTGGCCATTCGGCCGGCGGGCACCTGGCGGCGATGCTGCTGGCCACCGAACCCGCGGTGAGGGCCGCCGTCTGCATCAGCGCGCTGTACGACCTGCGCCCGCTGCTCCACGTGCCGTCGGTGATGGAGGCCACGCCCTTCACGCCGCGCAGTGCGACAGCCCTGAGTCCGGCGTTGTTGCGACCGGCCTCTGCCGCGCCCCTGCTCACCGCGCTGGGCAGCGAGGAGAACGCCGGCTTTCACGAACAATGCGGGATCATCCAACGACAGTGGCACGACGTGCACGCCGGCCATATCGACTGCCCGGGCCACGATCACTTCTCGATCCTCGATGCGCTGGCGCAGGCCGACGGCGTCATCGCGACCGCGGCGCTTGGCCTGATGCGGTCCTTCGACGACACACCTTCCCCATGATCCCAGACAGCGCCCTCGACACCCTTTTCCGACAGGCCCGTTCGCACAACGGCTGGCTGCCCCGACCGGTCAGCGAAGCGCAACTGCGCCAGATTTACGAGCTCGTGAAATGGGGGCCCACCTCGGCCAACTGCTCGCCCATGCGCGTGGTCTTCGTGCGCTCCGACGAAGGCCGAGAACGCCTGCGGCCCCTGCTCTCGCCCGGCAACGTCGAGAAGACGATGACGGCGCCCGTCACCGCGATCCTCGCGTTCGACACGGCCTTCTACCGCGAATTGCCGCGCCTCTTTCCGCACCGGCCAGGGATGCAGGCCGACTTCATCGGTCCTGACAAGGAGCAGCACGCACTGCGCACGGCCTTTCGCAACGCGAGCCTGCAGGCGGGCTACTTCATGCTCGCGGCACGTGCCATCGGGCTGGACTGCGGGCCGATGTCGGGCTTCGATGTGGCGGGCATGGACGCGGCGTTCTGGCAGGGCACCTCGGTGCGCACCAACTTCCTGTGCAACCTCGGCCACGGCGACCCCGCCCACCTGTTCGATCGCCACCCGCGCCTCGCATTCGAAGAAGCCTGCCGCTTCGCCTGAGCGTCGCACATGCGCGCAGACTAGACGCGGATGGCGAGCGCGAATGTGGCGCCAGCACCCGGTTCCGAAGTAGCCCAGAGCCTGCCGCCATGCGCTTCCACGATCGTCCTGCTGATCGCCAAGCCCATTCCCATCCCTGTGCGCTTGGTAGTGAAAAAGGGCTGAAAGATGATGTGGGGATCGCTCAAACCCGGGCCGCTGTCCGTGACAAAAACGATCGCCTCATCGCCGTCCAATCTCGAACTCACGGTGAGCGATCTTGCGACGCCTTCCTGTTCGCCCAAGGCTTCGAGTGCGTTGCGCAACAGGTTGGAGAGAACTTGCTGAATCTGTACGCGGTCGCCTTGGACGACGGGCAGCGTAGGCTCGAGTTCCCTTTTAGGCGTCACGCCCGTGTGAAGCAGTTCGCCGTGGAGCATCTGGAGCACCTCGGTCGTCACAGCGTTCAGGTCCAACGGCTCCCGTACCAGCGGAGCACGCTGGAAGAGAAGCCGGATTCTCTGGACGACATCCGCACTGGCCGCGGCATCGCGCCCGACTCGCTCTAGGCTCTGAAGTGCGCGTTCGATATTGGGCGGCTGCATACTCAGCCAACGTGTACATGCGTCGCCATTCGCCACCACCGCCGCTAGGGGCTGGCTGACTTCGTGTGCAATTGCCGCCGAAAGCTGGCTCACAGCCGCCATCTTCGAGGCACTCGACAGCCGGGTTTCCATGGCACGAAGTTCGGCGTCTTTTCTTTTGACGTCGTCCAGGTCGGTGATCGATCCGTACCATCGGACCAAGCGCCCGCCGTCGTCCCGTTGCGGTACGGCTTGAAATTGGAACCACCGGTAGACGCCGTCGTGACGCCGCATGCGATGTTCAATGAGGCAGGCCTCTCCCGCCGCGACGGCCTGCGACCAGAGCGCGATAGTGTGTGGGAGGTCGTCGGGATGCAAATGCGCTGCCTGCTTCCAGGCTTGCAGGGCTTCCAGACCGGTTCCGAAGTAACGCAGCAGCGGGCCGTTCACGAACTCCAGTTCACCCTCTGCGGTGGTCGTGAACAGCATCGCCGGCACGCGGTCCAGAATTTGGCTATAGGAATCGGCGCTCTCGCGGGCCAGATGTTCCTGCTTGCGGCGCGCGTCGATCTCGGTGCTTGTGCCGTACCACTTGAGGACCTGTCCGGACGCATCACGCAAGGGTTGCGCACGCGCCAGGAACCACAGGTAGTCGCCGTCGGAGCGACGAAGCCGCAGCTCCATTTCGATTGGCACGCCCGTCTCGACGGCTGCCTGCCAGTCACTCAAGACCCGCTCCCGATCCTCGGGATGGAGCACCTGAGACCAGCCTTGAGCCACGGACTCTTCGCTCGACAAACCGGAAAATGCAACCCAGTAGCTGTTGAAGAAATCAGCCGCACCATCCGGTCCGGCGGTCCAGGCCAGCACCGGAATTGCGTCGATGATTGTTCGCAGATCGGGCGTGGGGAGAGCTTTCGCGACGCGTTTTCGCACGGTCGTGCGTGTCGAATCATCGTAAGACCTTGCCATGAGACTTTCTCCGGGCGCCTTGGTGCAATTTAGATCCCGCGAAAGACGGGCCCGGAGCGGGCCAACCTTTACGGAGCTGTCACCCTGATTTTCTGGATGGCACTGGCGATTTTGCTGCCAGAACATACATGACGCTGACGTGCAATCATGTTTTAGCGTTAGCCGCAGCGTTGTGGCGCGGATGTACGATGATTTCCGCTTCCGGACCTCAAAAGGTTCGTCCTGAGCCCGGCATCAGCCGGGCATGGACGGCAGCGAGGCGCGGTAAGGAGTGAGCCATGCGACCCAATGCCATTGCATCTCCGGGCCTTGATGACGTTGTGAATGCGCGCTCCTCCAGCGGGCCGAACGATGGCTGACCCTCTGGAGACCTTGCAATCGGTCGTGGCTGTGGTCGACGACGATCGGCGCATGCTGGAAGGCCTGCAAGACTTGCTCGAATCCGCCGGCCATGCTGTTCGAGTTTTCTCTTCAGCGTCCGCGTTCCTGGCTAGCGACAGCTTCGAAGCGGCAGGATGCCTGATCTGCGACATCTGCATGCCGGGCATGGACGGTTGGGGATTGCAGCGCCTGGCTTCGCTACGCCGCCCTGAACTCCCGGTCATTCTGATGACGGCTCATGTGGACGAGGCCAAATTCATCTCGTCGCGCTGCATCGGACGCAAGCCCGAGCTGTTCAAAAAACCATTCGATGGCCCGTCGCTCCTTCGAACGGTCGACTCTTGTCTACGTCGCGGCTGAAATTGCGACTTTGCAGGGGCAAAGCACCTGTTAAAGGGGCGCCCGCCGCGAATGCGTCACTGGCACCTCTAGCGCATCGGCAATGCGCACGAGTGTGGGAAGCGAGTCCGCGCCGAGCTTGCGCATGATGCTGCTTCGATGAATCTGCAAAGTGATCTCGCTGATCCCGAGGATGGCTGCAGCCTGCTTGTTCAGGAGGCCGCCGACCACCAGCGGCAAGACTTCGCGCTCGCGTGGCGACAGCGTGCCAAAACGCTCGCTCAATGCGGAGCGCGCCGCCAATGAGCGTCGGCGTTCGCCGTCCAGGCGAACAGCTTCGCGAATCGAACTCAACAGGTGCTGAGTATCGAAAGGCTTGGTCAGAAAGTCGACCGCACCGGCCTTGCAAGCCCTCACAGAACTTGGAATGTCTCCGTGTCCGGTCAGAAAAACAATGCTGGGGTGAACACCTTGCTCTAGCTGCGCCTGCAATTCCAGGCCGCTGATGTCAGGCAGTTCGACATCCAGCACAAGGCAAGAAGGAAGATCGGGTCGCACGAAGCGCAGATAGTCAGTCGCATTCGAGAAGCACGCGACATTCATGCCTTCAGCAGTCAGCAAATCCTCCAACCCTTCGCGCATCCGAAAGTCATCGTCGACAACATAGATTAGGTGGTCCGCTGCATCCATCCGATGAGCTCCTCGCCGAATTGCGATCTTTACTCGATGCGACCGCATCGGACCATCGTTCATTCAATAGCCGGTGGTCGTCTGCAGTTCACTCCGCGCGAATATTAGCGCGCGCCGCGGTCGCTCGCATCAATGGAAGTTCCGCCTCGAGATACTCGGCTGCTTGTGCAGAGCCCGCAAACATTGCCTCCACACCTTGCTCGGCCAAGCTTTGCCGCACCGAATCATCGGCAATCGTCTCCTGCAACGCGATCTCCAGCTTGGCCAGCACCTGCGAAGGCAGGCCTCGCGGGCCGACCAGCATGCCCCAGCTGTCGAAGACGACCTCCGGGTAGCCGGATTCGGCGAAGGTCGGCACGTCGGGCAGCAAAGGTGAGCGCCGCGCCGAAGTGATAGCAAGCGGTTTGACCCTGCCGGCGCGAATCTGAGGCACCGCAGAGGTCAGCGTGTCGAACAGAAAGCCGACTTGCCCTCCGATGAGGTCTTTCATGGCGAGGGAGCTGCCGCGGTACGGCACATGCATGAGCTGGATGCCCATCGCGCGGGTGGCGATCGCCCCGGCGAAGTGAGAGCTTGTGCCTGCACCAAAGGAGGCGTAGGCGAACTTGTCCGGACTCGCCCTGAGGGTCGTGGCTACCTCGCGCAGGCTGTTCAGCGGCACCTTGGTGTTGGCCAGCATCACAAGGGGCACGCGGCTGATCATTCCGATCGGTTGGAAACTCTTGATCGGATCGTAGGGCAAGGAGGATTGAATGGCCGGATTCAGCGTGAACGTGGAACCGGAACTCAGCAACAAGGTGTATCCGTCTGCTTTGGCGTGTGCCACGTATGCAGCGCCGATCGCTGTGCCCGCCCCTGGGCGGTTTTCCACGATGACGCTTTGCTCCAATCGTCTCGCCAGCACAGCAGCAACGATCCGTGCCTGCACGTCGCCGCTGCCCCCGGGCGGGAATGGCACCACAAGCACGACAGGTCGTGACGGATAGGCGTCCTGCGCCAGTGCCGCCGGTGGCTGGAGAACCGAACCAAGCAACATGGAAAGGCCGGCGAATCGCAGAAGACGGAAGATGTTCACCTCAGATTCCTCGATCGGACCGTGACGTTGCGTCCAGCATCGGCCATGGTCGATGGCGCGCATGTCTTATCGCAGCGCGAGAGGCTATCAGCGGCTCTTGGAGATCGCCATCACGTTTTTGCGTGAGTCGATCCGGGGATTTCGACAACGAATGGCAACTGCCTCGCAGACTTCTCGCTGAGTCATTGTGCGCGGCGCGGAACGAAGCCGACAAGGAGTAACGTGAAAATGTTATTCACGAAAACGACATGGGCGGTTAGCGTGCCGGCTGGTACCGGGTTGCGGCCTCCGCGGGTCGCACGCTCCGGGGTTTAGACGACGCCCTCGAAAGCTGGCGGCCACATGATTCACAGCGAGCTCAAAACCCTGCGCTACTTCACAGTGCTGGCAGAGACGCTCAGCTTCACGTCTGCAGCCACGAAGCTCGGAATGTCTCAGCCAGCACTGAGCTTGGCGTTGCAACGCCTCGAGGAGCAGATGGGCGTTCCGCTGGTCAGCCGAACGAATCGATCAGTGGTCTTGACTCCGGCGGGCAAGGCTTACGCACGAGGCGCGCGAGAGGTTCTGGCGCTCGTAGGCCAAATGGAGCGCAATGTCATCGCAATCGCTTCCGGCGGCGAGGGATTTTGTCGAATCGGGTTTGTCCAATCCGCGTCGTTCGATCTGCTGCCCGAGTTGTTGCCGTTCCTGCAGCGCCAGCTGCCCGGCGTCCGCTTCCAGATGTCCGCACTGCCCTCCTATGACCAGATGTACAAGCTGGAGGAAGGCGAGCTTGACCTCGGGCTCGTGCGGCAATCCACTTTCGCGTCGGACGTGCTCGAATTCACGCTCGTTCACCGTCAAAGGATGGTGGCCGCTCTTCCCCGGACGCATCCCTTGGCCAACCAGGCCAGCCTTAAGCTCACCTCGCTGAATGCGGACCGCTTCGTAACCATCGATTCGCGCATCCTCGCCGCTTGCAGTGCCGCCGGCTTTCAGCCGCGCGCTGCACTCGAGGCGTTTGAAGTACCCACCATCTTGTCGTTTGTCAGCGGCGGCCTGGGGGTCGCTCTGTTGCCTGCCAGTTGCCGCCGTTTTGCAGATCCCGCCGTAGCGCTCGTCGAACTGGAGGACACAAGCGAGCACCTCGAGCTGCCGCTCTACTTGGTGTCGAGAACGCGGGAACGCGACAGCGCCGTCAAGCGCGTCCTCCTGGCCGCTCACAGCTTCACCGCGACGCGACAACTCTGAGCTTGCGGCGACACGCTCGCCGCCTGAGCAGCGCTCCGTGGCGCTCGCCCTAACCGGGAGTCCCCGCAGGCCTTCATAAGCGGGGCAAATTCATTCATACGCCGTTGCTATGGGTGGCCTCGGATCATCGAGGCATCAAAAGTCGAGATGCGAAGCACTCGATGCCACCCTTATCTGGAGCAGCGGTCATGTACCTTCAGCGGCAAAGTTCATTCGAGGTGTTCGTAATGCATGCCGAGCCTTTGCTGAGGCTCGGAATCTGTGCAGCATTGCGCGAAGAGCCAGGCATGGTGGTGCGTTGCGGTCCACCACTGCAAGATTCGGCGGCGCCGCCGCCCCAGGACCTCGACGTCATCGTGGCCGACTACGACGCGGCCATGGACCTCGTGGGGCCCGGGCGCGAAAGCGCTGACATTTACGTTGGCGCGACGCCCCGCAGGCGCGTCGTCGTCTTGAGCGCCAGAAATAGCCAGCGTGAGATTCGGGTCGCACTTGAATGTGGCGTTCTCGGATATCTCACGCCCGACTGCTCCCCGCGTGAGCTCGCAGAAGGGGTTCGCGCCGCAGGTCGCGGTTCGAGATGCATCGGTATCCCGGTCGCCGAGCGAATTGCGGACTGCCTGTCTCAGGAAGCGCTGACCGTCCGGGAACAAGACGTCCTTTCCTTGGTGACGCTCGGGCTCTCCAACAAGGCGATTGCGAACAAGCTCGACTTGCACGTCGGCACCGTGAAGTGCCACGTGCAATCGATTCTCTCGAAGCTGAAGGTCGCAAGTCGTACCGAAGCTGCCTCGACGGCCATGCAACGCGGGTTGGCTTGACGGACGCTCGCATGGTTTTTCGCCCCGCTCGGCAAGGCGCCCGGCGCACACAAGCACCAAGGAGATACACATGACCCATCCCGAATCGATGCTCGCCGCAATCGTGGACAGCCCTGGCGCTGCCTTCCGTGTGGCTCAAATCCAGAGTCCAAGTCTTTCCGCAGGGCATGTTCTCGTGCGAATCAGGGCCAGCGGCGTGAATCCACTCGACGTGAAGATCCGGGCGGGCGAAGCCGCGCACGCGAAGCATCCGTTGCCTGCCATCCTGGGCCTGGATCTGGCCGGAGTGGTCGAAAATGTGGGAAGCGGCGTGACCACCTTCAAGCGGGGCGACGAGGTGTATGGCATGACCGGAGGCGTCGGCGGGCTTCAGGGATCCCTGGCAGAGTTTGCGGCAGTAGACGCCAGGCTGCTCGCGCCAAAGCCGAGGAACCTGAGCATGAGGGAAGCGGCCGCGCTGCCGCTGGTATTTATCACCGCCTGGGAGGGGCTGGTAGACCGGGCATCAATCCAGAAACGCCAGCAGGTATTGATTCATGGAGGCGCCGGCGGCGTCGGTCACGTGGCCGTCCAGATCGCCAATGCGCTCGGTGCGAAGGTGTATGCAACGGATGCCGAGTCGAAGCGAAGCTATGTCGAAAAGATCGGTGCCGTCCTGATCGACTACGCCGCAGAGTCTATCGAGGACTATGTAGGGCGGCACACCGACGGGCACGGCTTTGATCTGGTGTACGACACAGTAGGTGGGGCGACGCTCGACGCATCGTTCGCTGCAGTGCGCCGCTTCGGTCATGTCGTGAGTTGCCTTGGATGGGGAACCCACGCCCTCGGTCCGCTGTCCTTCCGTGCAGGAACCTATTCGGGTGTTTTTACGCTGCTGCCGATGCTGAGCGGAGTCGGGCGTGAACACCACGGCGAGATCCTTCGGCACGCCACTCGCCTGGTCGAAGACGGAAAGCTTGTTCCCCGCGTCGACCCGCGCATCTTCACGCTGGACACCGTCGACGACGCGTATCGGGCCATCAGGGACCGCACGGCCGAAGGCAAGCTTGTCGTCGATATCGACGCTCGGCAGCCTTTCAACCGGGAGTAGTCCGATGAAGGCCATCGTTCTGGAAGCCCATGGCGGCCCCGAACAACTGAAGCTGAAAGACGTCGATTGCCCGACACCCGGAACTGGCGAAGTGCTTGTGGAAGTTGCGGCCGCCGGAGTCAACTTCATGGACACGGGCACACGCCGCGGACATCCGGGTGGGCGAACCGATTTGCCATTGACACCCGGAGTAGAGGGTGCCGGCAAGGTGATCAGCCTCGGAAAAGAGGTGACATCATTCAAGGTCGATGACCGGGTGGCGTGGTATTTCGCCTGGGGCAGCTATGCCGAGCAAGTGATCGTTCCGGCCACCCAGCTCGTTCCCTTGCCGGATGACATCGCCTACGAGACGGCCGCCGGGTTGATGATGCAGGGACTCACAGCGAGCAACCTGGTCTTCGAGTCCCATATGCTCCGACCCGGTGAGACTGCATTGATACATGCAGCTGCCGGTGGCGTGGGCTTGCTGCTCACGCAAATGGTGCGCGTGCTCGGCGGGCGGGTGATCGGCCGCGTGTCGAGCGCCGAGAAGATTGCGGCCGCCAAGGCAGCGGGTGCAAGCCATGTGATTGTCGACCGCAGCGGCAACTTTGCCGCCGAGCTCCTTCGGCTCACCAGCAATGTTGGAGTGCAAGTCGTCTATGACGGCTCCGGCGCCGAGACATTCAGAAATTCACTCGCGGTTGTCGACTTTCACGGAACGCTGGCTCTCTACGGGCCGCTCTTCGACGAGCCGATGCCGCCATTCACCGTCTGGGACATTCCCAAGAGCATCAAGGTCACGTACCCAGTCGTGCTTGATCATTGTCGGACGCATGAGCGCCTGGTCCGCAATGCAAGCCGCTTGTTTGACTGGGTTCGCGCTGGGGATCTAACGGTGTCGATCGGAAAGCGGTATCCGCTCGCGGACGCCGCAAGCGCGCATCGTGACATCGAGTCACGCCGCACCACCGGCAAGCTTCTCCTGCTGCCTCGGCCTTGAACAGCCATCAGCCCTACAACCATTGAAAGCTAGATCATGAAAAGAATCGGCGTCGGAGTGATCGGTGCAAGTCCGCTCAATCCTGGATGGGCTATCGCCGCCCATATCCCTGCGATCCGCGCTCTTCCTGACTATGAGCTTCGGGCAGTCAGCACGAGCAGCAGGCAATCGGCCGAGGCGGCCGCGACTGCGTTTGGCGTACTGGCGTTCGATAACTACGAGGAGCTCGTCACCTGTCCCGACGTGGATCTCGTCGTTGTCACGGTGAAGGTACGTCATCACCACGCCATGGTTTCGGCTGCCCTGGCGGCAGGAAGGATGGTGCTCTGCGAGTGGCCGCTTGGCAGAGAACTTGCCGAAGCGCGAGACCTGGCGGAGCGAGCGACGGCGGCAGGCGTTCGCACGGCTATCGGGCTGCAAGGCCGCTTTGCACCGGCAATTCAGCATGCGCGCAAGCTGATCCGCGAAGGCTATGTCGGACAAGTTCTGGCAACCACGCTGGTCGGCTCAGGAATCGCATGGGGACCGGAGACCGAACGGTCGCGCGGCTACATCTTCGATGTGGCGGAGGGCGCCTCCACCCTGACCGTCCCCACACTCCATGCACTGGACGCACTCAACTTCATGCTGGGAGATTTCGTCGATGTAGGCGCGAGGCTCGGTATGGGACGGCAATGGGTCCGCGTCAAGGAAGACGATCGGATGCTGGCGGTATCGGCCCCGGACCAGATCGCCATTTTCGGTGGACTGTACAGCGGTGCGACTGCGTCCATCTTTTACCGCGGTGGGGTTTCGCGAGGCAGCAATCTTCACTGGGAAATCAATGGAACAGAAGGCGATCTGGTCGTCAGCTCACCCATCGGGAACGTACAAGTCGCGGACTTGAGACTTAGCGGTGCACGAGGCGATGACATTACGGCCTCCGACATCGAGTTGCCTGGCCTGCAGACGGACTTCGACATTCCTGGAGTGCCCGGGGGCAACACTTTGCGGCTCTATGCCCAGTTGGCCGACGATATCCGGAACAACACGCATCTCACGCCCGACTTCGCGCGCGCTTGCTACCAGCACGAGGTGATTGCAGCGATCGAGAGGGCGTCCGCCACGGGAAAGGTGCAATCCCTCGCTCGCAGAAACGCATAGCCCTCCGTCCATTCAAGGCCGATACACCGGAGCATCCAATGCACATATCGTTCGAAATCGCCGAAAGGATAAGACTCAAGAAGGCGCAGTACTGCCGCTTTGTGGACACCAAGCAATGGGAGAGCTTCAAGAGGCTGACCTTGCCCCACGCAAAGTTCATCTTCTATGGAGTAGACGGCAAGGTTCTTCATGAGTTTTCTTCGACCGAGGACCTCCTCGGGCCGACAGTACGGTTGCTCGAAGGTGCACGGACCAGTCACCGGGTATGCAACTCCGAACTCTCCTTGGTTTCCGAACGCAGGGTCTGCGCCATCTGGGCCATGGAGGACTACCTGGTGTTCCCCGCACACAACGGCAACCCGGGCTCCGCCATGCGCGGCTATGGCCACTACTACGAGACGTGGGAGAAACACGGCGACGACTGGTTTCTCGCAAAGCTCGAGCTGCATCGTCAGATATTGAGTTCGTTCGTGCTGCCCAGCGGCGATACGCAGGCCAATGCGGACGGCCTGTCGTGAAACACCTTCAAGGCGTCATTGAATGAGCCAGCGCTCATTCCACGAAATTGGATCAGCGAATCCTCGTTGGTCTTCTCGAAGAGCACGCGGTCGCGGCTCTCGCTTCCAGGGCTGGCATTCGCCATGCACTTTCTCTCGTCCATTCCTCAAGGAGTTCAACATGCCATTTGTCAACGTAAAGCTGGTCGACGGTGTATTTTCGACCGAGGAGAAGCACGCGCTCGCTAAGGCGCTCACCGACGTCATGGTCAAGTTCGAAGGCTCGGAAGCCTTCAGGGAGGTGGTGTGGGTCCTGATCGAGGAACTCCATACGGACGGCTGGCATATCGGTGGACGGCCGTTCGCAGGGCCCAAATCGCTCAAGGAGACGCTGGGCAATTCCAAGGCCATTTTCGAAACCATTAACGGTGAGCCGATGACCCGAGCGGAATGGGCCGCCGCAGCACCGGTCCGCTCGTAGACCCCGAGCGAAACGAAGGTTGCATGATGAAATCAGCTACACGCCCTACATCCGCGGTGCGCGCACTTGCCGCTGCCTGCGTACTGACCATCGCAGTCCTGACGGCGCTGCCTGCGAGCGCCGAAGTCACCAGTCCCGTTCTCGCCATCAATGATGAAGCAGCGAAGGCGGACATCACTGTTACGCCGATCCGAGGAAACCTCAGTGTTCTGATGGGCTCGGGCGGGAACATCGGGGTACTTTCCACGCCCGACGGCAAGTTCCTCGTCGATTCCGGCATCGCCGTCTCCAAGCCGAAGGTCAAGGCGGCGCTCGACGG
The DNA here is from genome assembly GCF_040546685.1 of Variovorax sp. OAS795. NCBI lineage: Bacteria > Pseudomonadati > Pseudomonadota > Betaproteobacteria > Burkholderiales > Comamonadaceae > Variovorax > Variovorax sp. OAS795. The sequence goes on along the minus strand of NZ_JBEPOH010000002.1, from coordinate 176,636 downwards.
CATCAGCAAGCTGCCGCCGCGGTACCTCGTCAACACGCACTGGCACTGGGACCACTCCGACGGTAATGAATGGGTGAACGCCGAAGGCGCAACGATTCTCTCTCATGACAACGTGCTGAAGCGGCTACGGGACCGCACCCGCGTGATCGAATGGGGTTACACATTCCCTCCTCTGCCGCCTGGAGCGTTGCCGACCGTCACTTACGGAAAGCAAAAAACGATGGAGTTCGGTGGGGAGACGATCATCCTGACCAACTACGGTGGCGGACATAGCGATGGCGACACCGCGGTGTACTTCAAGAAAGCGGACGTGCTTCAGCTCGGCGACATTTTCTGGAATGGCCACTATCCGTTCATCGACTACGGTGCCGGTGGAAGCATCGACGGCATGATCCGGTGGGTCGACGCGAGCCTCAAGCGAACGACGGAAAAAACGATCGTCATTCCAGGCCATGGTCCGATTGGAAATCGCGCGGAGCTCATGGAGTACCGGGACATGCTGGTCACGTCGCGAAAGAACGTCGCTGCATTGAAGAAGCAGGGAAAGTCGCTTGCCGAGATCGTGGCACTGAAACCGACCGCCAAGTTCGACGGAAAGTACGGTGCCTTTGTGATCGATCCGGCGTTCTTCACGCTCTTGGTCTACATGGGCGTCTAGACTGTGAGGGCTTGAGCTCGCTCCCTGCACGGGGGCGAGCCAGCGATGCCGCTGCCCAAATAGTGAAACTTCAGCCTTTCACGATGAATCGCGCGGCCCTTGCCGCGTCCGCCACGGCATCCTCATCTTCTTCGATGACTTGAACCGGGGCGCGCTCAGCCAACCAAGGATTGGGAGTGGCGAACCAGATCGACAAGTCCCAGCCGTCAAACACCCCTGCCAGCTGTGCCACGGCTTTCCTCGCCCCGCTCTTCAGGACCAGGCTGTATCCATCGAGCTGGAACACGGGTATCCAATAGTCTCGGTTCCACTCAAAGCTGATGAGCTCGCCCGACACAATCGCCCGCGCTAAGCTGGCATGGTCGCCGTGACCTCTGCGAACTAATACGTCTGCAAGGTCATCGACGCGCATGAGCCCCCCAAAAGGCCGCAGGGCCGAGAGCAACGCGACGAAGGCGTGGTCTCGGGTCGCCGTTGGCGACGCCGGAACGGGAGTCCAGGTTCGCGCCACTCCGCCGACGCGGTGGGACGAACCGAGCTCCAGTGCCAAGGCGGTCTGCATCGACAGCACGAACTCCGGCTGGTGATCCATCGCGTAGGTGGGGTCCCGCCTCATGGCTGTCCCCTGTGCAACTGAGAGGGCGCAAACAAATTGAGGGTTGCGTGTGGCATTGGCGTACTCGACGAATGGTTCTTCGTGCAGGTACTTTCTCCCCCGGGAGCTGTCAACGCATCTTCCATAGGACCGACCACAGCCAGCAAAGACGTCTCCCTTTGCACACAGTCTTCTGACCGATGCAAGGACGTTCCAGCGGCAGATGTTCGAGGCGCATCCACTGCCTACGATTCTTTTCAACCAACCGAAAAGGAATCCACGCCATGGCCAGATCAATCGTTATCAGCAAACACGGCGCGACGCGCCGCGACGTACTCGCTGGCGGCGCCGGCGTTGCGCTTGCACTCTCGATTTCCACGGCGACTCAGGTCGCATCCGCCCAGGCCGCAGGAATGCCTGCATCTCGCAATCCACTGAAAGGAAGCCGAACGATGAACACCGTCACAACCAAAGATGGCACGCAGATTTACTTCAAGGATTGGGGGCCGAAAAGCGGCCAGCCGATCGTGTTCTGCCACGGATGGCCACTGAGCTCCGACAGCTGGGAATCCCAGATGCTGTTCCTGGGCGGGCAAGGATATCGGTGCATCGCGCACGATCGGCGAGGCCATGGCCGCTCGAGCCAGCCTTGGCAAGGCAATGACATGGACACCTATGCGGACGACATGGAAGTCATGTTGGATTCGCTGAACATCAGGAATGCCGTGCTGGTCGGATTTTCCACCGGCGGCGGAGAAGTCGCACGCTACATCGGCCGCCACGGGACGAAACGCGTCGCGAAAGCCGTACTCGTCTCTGCCATTCCGCCGCTGATGCTGAAGACAGCGGCGAATCCCGGTGGCGTTCCCCTGGAAGTGTTCGACGGGCTCCGCGCCCAGCAACTGGCGAACCGTTCGCAGTTTTTCAAGGACATCGCGAGCGGACCGTTCTATGGCTTCAATCGCCCGGGTGCCAAGGCTTCCCAAGGCCTCATCGATGCCTGGTGGCTGCAAGGCATGATGGGCGGACACAAGAACACGTTCGATTGCATCAAGGTTTTCTCCGAGACGGATTTCACGGAAGACCTCAAGAAGTTCACCATTCCGACGCTCGTGATCCATGGCGGCGACGACCAAGTGGTTCCGATCGACGTCGGCGGCCGGGCTTCGGCCAAGATGGTCAAGACTTCAAAGCTTATCGTCTATCCCGGCGCTCCGCACGGGCTGACCGATACCCACAAGGATCGGTTCAACGCCGACCTGCTCGACTTCATCAAGTCTGAACAGAAGGCGTGACCTTCGATGTCCGGCGGAAGTTCACGGGATCCAGTAGAGGAAGCTGGCCTGGAATCGTTTCCGGCCAGCGATCCTCCGGCCTGGGGATTGGGCACTCGCGAAGGCACAGCCAGGATATCGACGCCATTCGATTTCGCGTCGACAGCGGATGAAGTGCTCTCAGGGGTTCGACTGTCAGGTCGGCGCGCCATCGTCACGGGTGCTACGTCGGGCATAGGCATCGAGACGGCGCGCGCGCTCGCGCACGCCGGCGCCGATGTTACGCTGGCCGTTCGGGACGTAGAGGCGGGCAAGAAGGTGGCTCATGCCATAGCTGCCGCCAGGCGCTGCCGCGTTCACGTTGCGCTTCTGGAGCTATCGAGTCCGCGCTCGGTGCGTGACTTCGTCGAGGAATGGCGCGGACCGCTGCACATCTTGGTGAACAACGCTGGGATCATGGCCCTGCCGGAGCTACAGCGTTCTACAGAGGGATGGGAACTGCAGTTCGCGACCAACTTCATGGGGCATATGGGACTGACGGTGGGACTTCACGACGCGCTGGCTGCGGCAAATGGCGCACGCATCGTCTCACTTGGTTCAAGCGGCAGTCTCTTCTCTCCAGTCAACTTCGACGACCTGCACTTCAACTTCATTCCCTACACACCCTTCGTTGCCTATGGGCAATCCAAGACAGCGTGCATCCTTCTTGCGATGGAGGCGAATCGCCGCTGGTCGGGTGAAGGCATCTTCGCCAATGCGCTCAATCCCGGGGCGATCGCGACGAACCTTCAGAAGCACTCGGGTGGCTTGAAGACGCCGAAAGAGAGACAGAAGTCCGTGCAGCAAGGTGCGGCCACATCTGTGCTCCTGGCGGCTTCCCCTCTGCTCAGTGGGGTCGGCGGGCGCTACTTCGAGGACTGCAATGAGGCAGAGATCGTGCCGGTGCGATCTGCGGACTATCGCGGGGTTGCTCCGTATGCGCTCGACGCTACCAATGCACATCGCCTCTGGGAGATCGCTGCCTGTTTGCTTCATTGACTGGTATCAGAGGCTCAAACCAAAGGGGGCAGACAGCATGAACACCACTATGACAGAAGCAGTTGGGTCTTCGACGAGCCAGTGGGCTCATGTACCCGTCGGCCTCTTCGGCAGTGTCATGGGCTTGACGGGCCTGAGTTTGGTGTGGGCCACCATGCATGCGCAGTTCGCCACACCTTCGTGGATTGCGCAGGCCTTCGCATACGCGGCGATTTTGGCGTTCGTCCTCGTCACGCTTGCCTATGCTGCGAAGCTCATGCACTCGAGGGCGCGGGCCGAAGCCGAGTTCGGCCATCCTATTGCGGTCAACCTTTTCGCGACCTTCTGGATCAGCCTCCTGCTTTTGCCCATGGTCATCGCTCCGCTGAACTTGATGGTCGCGCGCCTCATGTGGGCAGTCGGGGCGCTGGGAATGGCGGCCTTTGCAATATTCATCGTGGACCGCTGGTTGAGTTCGCAGCATCAAATCACCCACGCGACGCCGGCATGGATCCTTCCAGTGGTCGGCTTGCTTGACTTGCCGCTGGCGATTCCCTATCTATCTTTGCCGCAGTTGCGAGGCCTCATGCTGGCCGGCTTGGCGATCGGTCTCTTCTTCGCGATTCCACTCTTCACGTTGGTCTTCTCGCGCCTGGTTTTCGAGCCGCCAATGCCCGTAGCACTGCGCCCTACCCTGATGATCCTCGTGGCACCCTTTGCGGTTGGAATGTCTACCTATGTTGCAACGACGGGCCAGGTCGATCTGTTCGCCAAGTCGTTGTATGTGCTGACAATCTTCCTTCTGCTGGTGCTGCTGGGACGGCTCAGGAATCTGGGAAACTGCTGTCCGTTCCGGTTCGCGTGGTGGGCGGTCAGCTTCCCGCTTGCAGCTTCCGCCATAGCCTCGCTCCGGTTCGCCGAAGCGGAGCCTGGATCGATCACCATAACGATTGCGATCGGGCTGGTGGCCGTGTCGACGCTTGTCATCCTGTGGCTCTTGATCCGAACTGTGGTGGGGGAGTTTCGCGGCGATATAGGGGCGCTCAGCAGTTAGCGGTCCTTCACCTGCAGAGCGGGAGTCACGAACGGCTCGGGCGCCGCGCCGGCATGGGTGGTGCGTCCGCCGAGTTTCTCGATCACCAGGTCCAGGAATGCTCGCAGTCTCGCCAGTCCACGAAGGTCCTGGTGATAGACAAACCAGACGTCCCGGCCAGGTGGCGGCGGCTCCAGGTCGTGCCTTTCGATGCCAGGGAAGTGATCGCCGAGGAGGGTTGGCAACACAGCGAATCCTGCCCCCAGGCCACACAAGCGAGCTTGCACATCACGATTGTTGCTGCCGAGCGTGAAGATGCCTGACGGGAACGTGCTGCGCAGCCAATGCACGTCCGGCAGATCCTCGAAGGCCGTATTCAGCGTGATCAGTTTTATGTCGGCCCCATTGCCTGTTGCGGGCCCTTGCACGCCAGCTGGCCCATAGAGCGCATAGCTCATGTGCATGAGGTGGCGTTGGACGACCCCTGGGCTTTCGGAAGGCCGAATGCGAAACACCAAGTCTGCCTCCCGTCGGTCGAGATCGAGAAAACGTACGTCCGTGATGAGGTCGATGCGAACGCCCGGGTGGCGTCCGACGAATTCAGTGATGACCGGTGACAGGACATGCAATCCGAACCAGTCGGAGCACGACACCCGAAGAAGCCCCTGGAGGTCAGCGCCGTGACCGGCCAGCTGTCGCTCGATGGCGAGCGCCTCCTCCTCCATACGCTCTGCGTGCAAGAGCACCGACGCGCCCTCGTCGGTGAGTTGAAATCCCTCCGGACCACGATGCAGCAGCTTCTGCCCGGTTGAGTCTTCCAGCGCCCGAATGCGGCGCCCCATGGTCGGCTGGGACATTCCCAGACGTGCGGCTGCGCCGCTCAACGTGCCCGCACGCGCAACCGCCAGAAAGATTCGGAGATCCTGCCAGTCCATGGGAGTTCAAATATGAATAGAGAGTGTTCAGTTCTGTGAATTTACATTCACAAATGAAAACCCCAAAGTAAGGCCCTCCTATCAACCAGAAGTTAAAGAGGACTTTGCCATGCGCAACTCACCTATTTCCGCCACGATGCAGGCCGCCTTGGTTCACGAAGCCAATGGCGCCTTTCTGATCGCCGAGCGCCCCGTTCCGGAAATCTCCGCCGGCCACGTGTTGGTCCGTATCGCCGCCAGCGGCGTCAACCCGCTGGACACCAAGATTCGCGCCGGCACTGCGGCGCATGCGAAGCACCCACTCCCGGCGATTCTTGGCATGGACCTGGCGGGTACCGTCATCCAGGTCGGCGCCGGCGTGACTCGCTTCCACGTGGGTGACGAGGTCTACGGTCTTGTCGGGGGTGTGGGTGGGCTGCAAGGCACCTTGGCCGAGTACGGCGCCGTCGATGCGGATCTGCTCGCACACAAGCCTGCGAACCTGTCGATGCGCGAGGCGGCCGCGCTGCCACTGGTTTCGATCACCGCGTGGGAGGGCTTGGTCGATCGGGCCCGGACGAGTGCCGGCCACAAGGTGCTCGTTCATGGTGGCGCGGGGGGAGTCGGGAGCGCGGCCATACAGATTGCCCGTTCGATCGGCGCTGACGTGTACACCACCGTCACGCCCGCGCAGTTTGATGTGGTCCGATCTTTGGGTGCCACACCCATCGACTACACGACATCCACGCCCGCCGCGTATGTTCTTGAGCACACGGCGGACGAGGGGTTCGACGTGGTGTACGACACCGTGGGGGGCGCCACCCTTGACGCGTCGTTTCAAGCCGTGCGCCGGTATACCGGCCATGTCGTTAGCGCGCTGGGTTGGGGCACCCACGCACTGGCACCGCTGTCTTTTCGAGGCGCCACTTATTCCGGTGTCTTCACGCTGATGCCGATGCTGAGCGGCACAGGCCGCTCCCATCACGGTGAGATCCTGGCGCAGATCACCAAGCTGGTCGAAGCAGGCCAGATTCGTCCTGTCTTGGACACCCAGAGCTTCACGCTCGCTCAGGTTGAACAAGCGCATGCGCGCGCTATCGGAGGCCACGCAACCGGCAAGATTGTTGTTAACGTCGTTTGATCTGGAAAGTGCGGGTGCAAGGGGCTGGTCCCTCAAGCGCAGAACCCGATGTGCGCGCCCTCGCGTGCGCTATCGCAGTTCATGAGCCGATTGCCCCGGGTCTTTTCATGCGTCTACCTTCAGAAGTAGAAGACGTCGGCATTTGGAACGTTGTCGACAAAGCGCTACTGACCAAAGATTGAAGGCCTCGTAGGCTTGGTTTTCTCAGGCCAAGCGAGTGAACTTTCTTCTTCCAATTATCAGTCAGGAGCAAATCATGAAATCAATTGCCTATGTGTCGATCATCGGAGCTGTGTTCCTGGGATCTTCATTAAGCTGCTTGGCACAAACCAAGCCGCAAGCGGCGCAGGTTCGCGCGGAGCGGAAAGCCGAGGCGACGCAGACTGCTCGCGAGTTCAAGCCGGGAGAAGGCGACCCGATTCCAGAAGCTCGGCCCAAGGTGTCGCGTCCAGAGCGAGTTAAGGCGCGCGAGGCTCGGAAAACCACGGGCGGCGAAGCAGCACGCGCCTTCATGCCGGGAGAGGGCAACCCCAAGCCAAGTGCGATCGCGCGACTGCCAAGAGCCGAGCGGAGGGCCGAGCGCAGCGCCAAACGGGCGGAACTGAAAGCAGAAAACAAGGTCGGCGCGATTCCAAGTTACGGCGACTCCTACGGAAGCAGCCAGCGCAAGTGATGCCGCTGGGCAAATTCGGTCCGTCGGCAAGCGGCCCACCAGCAGAAAGCTCCGGGGAGTCATTGCAAATTCTGAGCAGGCATTCGTTCACGTCGCTTCGCGATCGGCAGAACAGTTGGCCGTTGCGCACGACGGCTCTTCTTAAATGGAGGCACCATGTCGCAAAACATCGTCGTTGTGTATTTCAGCGGTTTCGGCCACACCAAGCGGATTGCAGAAGCAGTCGCACTCACTTCAGAGGCGCAGCTCTTGCGTATCGACGAGGCAGGCAATCTTCCATCCGAAGGCTGGGAGCAGCTGTCCAAGGCCGACGCGATCGTGTTTGGGTCTCCGACCTACATAGGCAGCGTAAGCTGGCAGTTCAAGAAGTTCATCGACGAATCGTCCAAAGTGTGGGCTGTCATGGGGTGGAAGGACAAGCTTGCTGCGGCCTTCACCAACTCGGCGGGCATGAACGGAGACAAGGCCGCCACGCTCAACGCGCTGTTCACGATGGCACAACAGCACGGGATGCTTTGGGTGGGCATGGGTATGCTGCCGAGCAGTACCAAGGCGGCCGAGCGAAATGACATCAACTATGTAGCGTCATTCAGCGGCCTTGCTACGACAACGCCGTCGGATGCGTCCACCGATGAAATGGCTGCTGGAGACTTGGAAACAGCACGCCGCTTCGGTCAACGTGTGTCGGACACGCTCGCGCGATTTCGGCGACAGGTTTCGAATTGATTGGAGAGTCGGAGTTCTTGCACTGCAGTAACTTTTACTCGCCTGTTGATCTGGAGGCGGGGTTACTGAAACTGTTACTGCGCAATGCCTCAAATCATCCCTACAAATTCGGAAGAAGTTCGAAGGCCCTAAGCAAAATCAACCGCTTGGGCTCTTTTTTACTCGCGCTTTTCGACCCACATCGCCGCACACGTTGCGGCACTGCGCGAGCAAGCGCCGGCGAGCTACTTCGCCGACTGAGCGGCCGGCCTCGCTGCTTCAAAACGCGGCCCCAACTGCGGACGCGGCGCGCCGCCGTCATCACGCAAGACTTCGCCGCTCGGCGGACGCCAGGGCGCCCGTCTCTCCAAGGTAGCTGCGCAGGCCGCCAAGATCGATCACCTCGACGCCGCCGTGCTCCACGCGCAGCAAGCCTGCGCGCTCCAGCGCGTGCAGTGCCCTGTTGGCGCGCTGGCGAGAAACGGCGGACAACAGGCCGATCTCATCCTGGCTCAGGCGCACGAAACTGCTCGCCTGCGGATAGAGAATCGGGTCGAACAGGCTGGCCAGGCAGCGCGCGACACGCGCGTCGGGGCCCAACAAGCGGTCGAACTCCACGAGCCCGATGAACAGGCTCAGGCGTGCGTTGATGTGCGAGAGCAAGAACCGATTGAAACCGAGGTTCGTCGAGACGAGCCGCTCGAAGGTGTGGCGCGGCACACATGCCATGCGCGTGGCTCGCATGGCCACGCCGTCATAACGCCAGGGGCTCGGCGTCAGCAGCGAGCCCTCGCCGGCCCAGCCACCGGTGGTCACGCCGGTGAAGGTGGAGATGCGGCCATCGGCCTGCGAGATCGACATCTTCACAAGGCCTTCGATGACGCCCAGCCAGAGATCGGCCGGCTCGCCACGGCGCATGACGAAACCGCCGACCGGCACTTCGCGCTCATGCGATTCGCGCACCACGCGGTCGAGCTCCTCGGCCGTCAGGGTCTGCGCCCACAAGCTCCCGCGGAGCATGGTCTCCATGGCCGTCGACGACATACGTGCTTCCCTCGCTTGCCTGTTGCTTGCTCGCTCCTCGTGCGCGCCGAGCCCGCGTCGCAAGGCCGGCGAACACGCCCGTAAGTAATGTCTTCGGAAAGACATTTTTGGCGCGGCGATCATGCCATATTGGTTCCTGTTCGCCACAACCATAAGACTGGAGACAAGGATGGAACATCCGGAATCCGGCGCGGGCCCCACGCCTGCGCCATCTCATGACGAACCGCCGGGCATGCGCCGGCGCGACCTGCTGGGATACGCGGCCTCTGCACCGCTGATCTCAGCTGCCGCGGGACTCGGCGGCCTCGCGGCGCCGTCTTCGGCCCGGGCCGCGGTATTGCCGATGACCCCACCGGACACGACCGACCTGATCGATATCGGCGATGCGGTGACGGTGACGGCGTTGCCGACCATGCCGCTGGTCAAGGTGAGCGGCCTTGCGAACGGCCGTGTCCGGCTGGAGCTGCCGCGCTTCGAATCAGGCCAGGGCATTGCCACCGCGGCCGCGATGATGCTGGCCGACAAGCTCGGCCTGCCGTTGAATGCGATCGAGGTCGGCTCCGCCGACGCCAGTCCGGAGCTGGTGTTCAACCAGCTCACCGGAGGCTCCTCGAGCGTGCGTTCACTGCATGCAGGCATGCCGTTGCTCGGCGGGGTGGGCGGACTGGCGGGGGGGTCCGCAAACCCGGTGGTCGGCCGGCGCGTCACACGGCTCGACGCGCTGGACATCGTGACCGGACGCAAGAAGTTCACGCTCGACCAGGCGGTGCCCGACGCGAAGCCGACCATGGTGTGCCGGCCGCCAACCATCAACGGCCAGTTCGTTCGCATCAACAACACGACCGCGGTGATGGGCATGCCCGGCGTCCTGGGCATCGCGCCGATTCCCGCCACGAACGGCATCGTGCCCACGCCGCCCGGTGTGGCGGTGATGGCCGAGACCTTCGGGCAGGCCTGGGCCGCGGTGAATGCGCTCGACGTCACCTGGACCGCGGGCGCTGTCGCCGCCGAGTCCAACGCCAGCATCCAGCAGAAGCTCAAGTCCGCGCTGCTGCCCTTCGTGCTGCCACCGCTGGGCGCTTTGACGGTCGAGGGTGAGTTCGAGTTCGCGGCGGTCTCGCACTGCCCGATGGAAACGGAATGCGCCATTGCCGACGTGCGCGCCGACCGGGCCGAGGTCTGGTCCGGCCTGCAGAGTCCGATCGTCACGCAGCAGGCAGTCGCGGCCGATCTGGGCTTGCCGCTGGACAGGGTCAAGGTGCATGCCGTGCCCTCTGGCGGCTCCTTCGGGCGCCGGCTGTTCTGGGACGCGACCCTGCAGGCGGTACAGATCTCCAAGGCGCTGGGCAGGCCCTGTCGCCTGATGTACCACCGCACCGACGACATGCGCCACGGCCGCGTGCGCCCGCCCATGTTCCACCGGGCGCGCGCGACGATGCTGCTGGGCCAGGTCATTGCTTTCGAGCAGCGCATCGCCGGCGTGCGGCTCGATACGCGCCACGGCTTCGGCGAGATGCTGGGCGCCGCGGCCATCGCACTGCCCAACGGCTTTCCGCAGACGGTGGGCAACTTCGCCATCGAGCAGGCCATGTTCAAGACCATGGTCTCTTCGCCGTACAACTTCGGCGTGACCACCAAGCTGCTGACACCGGTGGCGATGGACATCAACACCTGCTCCTACCGCTCGGTGCACATCCAGCCTTCGCGCCTGGTGGAGGAGATCCTCGTCGACGAGATGGCGAGGGCGCTGCGCAAGGACCCGGTCGCTTTCCGCCTCGAATACCTGCGCCTGCCGCGCGCCCGCGCGGTGCTGAAGGCCGTGGCCGAGGCGGCGCAATGGGGCAAGGCCATGCCACCGGGGTTTGCGCAAGGCGTGGGCGTGCACCAGGAGTCGAAGTCCTTCACCGCGTGCATCGTCGAGATCGACGCGCGCGTGCCGGCCGACATCAAGGTGACCCGCGCCACCATCGCGATCGACGTCGGCACGCCCATCAATCCCTCGGGCATCGAGGCGCAGATGCAGGGCGGGTTGTGCGAGTCGATTTCCATCGTGCTGACGGCCGGCCTGCACATCCAGAACGGCCTGCCGCTGGAAGGCAGCTACTCGCAGTACCACTTCGCGCGAATGAAAAACTATCCGAAGGACGTGAAGGTCATCATCATGCCCGCCACCAGCGGCGAGGCGATCGGCGGCCTGGGCGAAGTGGGCCTGTCGGCCAGCTCTGGCGCCATCGCCAACGCTTACGCGCGCGCCACCGGCAAGAAGCCGCGAAGTTTTCCGCTGAACTTTCCCGTCGATTTCACCCCCATCCCCCCGGGCAAGCTGCCCACGCCGGTCACCGTGCCGGTACCCGCCTGAGGAGCCCGACATGCCTGTGCAATCTTTCAAGGTGAACGGCGGCCACGTCGACGTCGAGGCGCCCGACGACATGGCCTTGCTCTGGGTGCTGCGCGACAAGCTCGGCATCACCGGTCCGAAGTACGGCTGCGGCATCAACGTGTGCAAGGCCTGCACCTGCCACGTGGACGGCAAGGCCGTCACCGCCTGCTCGACGCGGGTGATCGACGTGCGCGGCCGGCAAGTGACGACCATCGAGGGCCTGGCCAACGGCAACACGCTGCATCCGGTGCAGCAGGCCTGGATGAACCTCGATGTGCCGCAATGCGGCTTCTGCCAACCGGGACAGATCATGGCGGCGGTCGACCTGCTGAAGCGCACCCGCAACCCCACCGACGCGGACATCGATGCCATCGAGAACGTGTGCCGCTGCGGCACCTACGGCCGGGTGCGCGAGGCCATCAAGGCGGCTGCGGCAATGATGGGCTAGGACGTCGAGGGACGCTCGATGGCGCCTCTTGGCGCTGGCCGACACAACATCGGGGATTTCCAATAAAGTACATACATGTACTTTGTCCAGTATCCGGTAAAAACTGGATATTGTTTATATATTGGTAATTCCCGATAAGATCATTGGCATGGACTACCCCGTTCAGCTGACCAGCCACCTTCGCGAGCACCTGCGCGCGCTCAGGAAAGCGCGCGGCCTGACCCAGGCCGCGCTCGGGCGGCTACTCGGCGTGGGACAGGCCCGCATCGCCGAGATCGAAAGCAACCCCGGCGCCGTGAGCGTCGACCAGCTGATGAAAGTGCTCTCGGCATTGCGCGCATCCCTGCTGCTGAGGGATGACGCGATCGATGTGCCCGCGAATCGACCGGAAGCAGAACCCTCGCCTCCTTCTCCTGCGGCCAACAAACCCCGCGAGCCGGTCAAACAACCGTCGGTCGCGAACCGGAACCCGGATGCCACACCGACATCCGGGCGCAACTTCGTCATCCGGCCCAAGAAAGGCTCTTGGTAGTGGCGGCGCTCAACGCGTGGATGAATGGCGAATTCGTCGGCGTCTGGCAGTTCAACCGCGGAGTTCACAGCTTTTCGTACGCACCGTCATGGCTGGAGTCCGGCAAGTCCCGGCCGCTTTCCTTGTCGCTGCCACTCACCCGCACCCTGGCGGTCAAGGGAGAGGTCGTTGCGAACTACTTCGACAACCTGCTGCCCGACAACGAACGAATCCGCGAGCGAATCGGCCGGCGGTTCAAGACCAGGACACTCGATACCTTCGCCTTGCTGGAGGCCATCGGCCGCGACTGCGTCGGCGCAGTGCAGTTGCTCCCGGAAGGAACGACCCCTGACGGGTGGAACCGCGTGGCATGCGATCGGCTGACCGACAAACAGGTCGCCGACGCACTTCGCGCCGTGCCCGACGACTCGGTCGTTCGCCACATCGACGAAGCCCCGCCGTTCCGGATTTCCTTGGCGGGAGCCCAGGAAAAGACCGCCTTCGTGCGCGTCGACAGGCGGTGGTGCCGTCCCGTCGGAGCCACGCCGAGCACCCACATCTTCAAGCTTCCGCTCGGCCTGATCGCCAACACGACCCGAGTGGACATGTTCGACTCCGTCGAGAACGAATGGCTCTGCGCGCAGATCATCCAGGCGCTCGGGCTGCCGGTGGCACACACCGAGATGGCCACGTTCGGCGACCAGCGCGTGCTGATCGTGGAGCGCTTCGACCGGGAATGGATGGAAGACGGAAAGTGGATTGCCCGGCTTCCCCAGGAAGACTTCTGCCAGGCGCTAGGCCTGCCGCCGCGCCTGAAATACGAAGACGACGGCGGGCCGTCCACCGCCGCCGGACTCACGCTGCTGGCCGGGAGTGCAGATGCACCGACAGACCGGATGGCTTTCCAACTCGCCCAGTTGGCCTTCTGGCTCATGGCGGCGCCCGATGGCCACGCCAAGAACTTCTCGATCTTCCTGCGCCAAGGCAACGCGTACGAAATGACGCCCTTGTACGACGTCCTGTCGGTGTGGCCCTATGTGGGCACGAGACGGGGCCAACTGCACGTGCGAGAGGTCCGACTGGCGATGGCACTTCGCTCGAAGAACGCGCACTACGAGATCCACACCATCCGTGCCCGCCACTGGCATGACCTGGCCATGCGGAACGGCGGCCCCGTGGTCTGGGAAGCGATGCAGGGCCTGGTCGATGGTGTGGCGCAGGCTCTTGGCGCCGTCGAGGCACGACTGCCCAAGGACTTTCCTGCACGCATCTGGGATCCCATCTCGAAGGGCATGCGCAGCCAGGCGAAGAAGTTCCTCTCGGAGGCGGCCAATCCCTCGTGACGAAGACACAGTCGGTTCGTCATCCCGCCGAGGAAGTTTCAGGCCTGCTTCATCCGTCGAACTTGACCAGGTCCTTGAAGATCAGCTGTCCCCAGGGCCCAGCGCGGCCTTCGCGAGCTCGGTCGCCCGATGCGCCTTGCCCCATCAGCGGCAACGCCTTCTGAACCGTGAAGATCGTGCCCTTCACATTGGTGTCGAAGGTTTCGTCGATGTGCTCGGCAGTGATCTCGCCAAGCGGAACCGGGCTTCCAGCCCCGGCATTGGCGAAGACGTGCCCAGCGGGCCGCTCATCTCTTTCAGATCATCGCCGGCGCTCTCCTGGCAAATCGGCCGGGCAATCCAGGAAGACCCGAACATCTAGGGTTGTGAGCTACGGAGTCGTTGGAGTTCCGCTCGCCCCTGCGGCGTGATGCGAAGGATCACGCCGCCGGCCGTTGGGTTCCGGGGATCGGGAAGGTTCGCCGCAATGAGTTCAGCGGCGGCCAGCACAGCCGCGCACTGGATGTCTGCCTCGTCGCGAATGGCCAAGGGAAAGGAAGCGTGCTCAATGCGGCACAGGAAATTCATCGGCATCGCTTTCTCCTCGGTTCCGAACAGCGTTTTATCCAGCCGGGCCCCCCTTTGCCAGCGAGGATTGTTCCGCGTCGGCCGGCGCAGGGGTCAACTGGTTATGGGCAATATGTACTACGAATTGTGTACAACATTGCGTCGTTTCGGCCGTAAACTTCAAATTTCAGAGGGGAGTTCTCCACCACGGCAGTGGATAACCCGGTGGAAAAGCCGGTCCAGATCGCCGGAGAGCGTTGCTACTGCTGAGTGGGCCCGGAATCACCTCTACCCGTATCGCCTATGGAAGATTTCTCGAGCCTGCTCCTGGGCCACCTCTTCCCCAAACTTCGAGGCCACGTAGGCTCGCATGGCTGCAACCAGGTGAGTCGGGCCAGGCTGAACCGCGGCATCTCCGCCGCCGGGAATGCGTGCCAGGATGGGCATCTCCAGGTCTTCAGGGCTGGTATAGAAGTTGATGAGGAGCATCTCGATGATCACGCCGCCCTGCGCCCAATCGGTTGAAGGCCGCCAGAGGTCGATCGTCTGCCGGTACTCGGTGTCTGCGCCTTTTTCGATCCAATGGTCCTGGCCGGTGATCTGTTCCGGCTCGTAGTAGGAACCGCTGTGCAGGTCGTACCGCGCCGCAGTCCAGCCGTTCGCCCGCGCGACCCAATGGTCGAGCTGCGCGCCGGTGAGTTCTGAAGCCTTCATGCCGGTTCATTCTGCAGAGCGTGCGCGGACTGCCCGGAGGGTCGCACCGCCGACCGCGCGTAGGAGGACGCCCCCAAGGCGGCCAGCAGCTCTGGCGGCCGGTCTCGAAAATAGCGAATTCGGCTGACACGGACCGGAGATCCGCAATGATCCACTCGCTAGGCCGACCATCAGGGGCTCGCCATCGAATTCTGCCTTTCACAAGAGACCATGCCGTGAGTTCAGAAGCCGCCCCGCCTTCCCGATCAGACGCGACGGCGGGCGCTGTCGCGGACCTGGACTCGCAGATCGCGTTTCTGGACCGCCTCGCCCGGACGACGCAGCCAATGAGCGATCCGGCCGAAGTGATGCAGATCACGGCGCGTTTGCTTGGAACGCACATGGGGGTCAACCGGTGCGCATATGCGGAAGTCGATCCCGATGAAGACCATTTCACGCTCACCGGGGATTTCAGCCGCGGCGTCGACTCCATCGTGGGCCGCTACACGTTCTCCCAGTTCGGGCTGGATTGCCTTGAGCTCATGCGCGCCAACCTGCCTTACGTGGTCCATGACATCGATACCGATCCACGCGCGGCCGGCATGGATCTGAGTGCTTACCGGCTCACGGCCATCCAGGCCGTGATCTGCGTTCCACTGCACAAGGACGGCCGCTTTGTGGCGGCCATGGCCGTGCACCAGCGCACGCCCAGGCGATGGAACAAACCCGAGATCGAACTGGTCCAGCTGGTCTGCAGCCGATGCTGGGAGAGCCTGCAGCGCACGCGGGCACACCATGCGATCCAGCTGACCAACGAGCGCTTGAACATTGCGCTGGCCGCCGCGGAGATGGGCGACTGGAGCTGGAGCGCTGCCACGGACGTGGTTTCCTTGTCGCCGCGCGCGGCAGCACTTTTTCGTGTTCCTGTTGCTCCGGTCACCTGGCATGAACTGGCTCGACTCATTCATGAGGATGACCGGGAACGCACGCTCGCTGCGGTCCAGGCAAGCGTTCGCAGCGGCAAGACCTACCGCGAGGAGTACCGCCTGGCCGGCAGCCACCCGCCGCGGTGGCTCTCGGTTTGGGGAACGCCGCAAACCGATGATGCGGGTGTCGTCGCGGGCATCTTCGGCGTGGTGCAGGAGTCGACGGTCAGAAAGCAGATGGAACAGGATCTGCGCGAGGCCGACCAGAAAAAGGACGAGTTTCTCGCGGTGCTCGCACACGAGTTGCGCAACCCGCTTGCACCCATAGGACTTGCGGCGCAAATGCTCAAGCAGTCGCCCGATCCGGCGACGCAGAACACCGCTGAGATGATCCGCACGCAAGTCTTCCAGATCTCGAGACTGCTGGACGACCTGCTCGATACCAGCCGCATCAAGACCGGCCGCATGACAGTCAAGAAGGAGCTCGTCCATGCGCGCACAGCGATCGAGCTGGCGTTGCAAAACGCGGGCTCCGAAGTACGCAGACGAAATCACAGCGTGACCTTGAAGGTCGAAGACGACCTTGCACTCCAGGCAGACCCGGTCCGCCTCGCACAGATCATCACCAATCTTCTGACGAATGCCGCCAAGTACACCCCGGTGGGCGGTCGCATCGAGATCTGTGCGTCGAGCGCCGGCGAGTTGTGCGAGTTCGTGGTCAGCGACAACGGGATGGGGTTGACGCCGCAATCGTTCGAACGCATCTTCGAGATGTTCTCGCAGGAGGGCGCCGTGCTGCATCGCCCCGAGGGCGGTCTTGGCATTGGCCTCGCGCTGTCACGCGCGATCTGCGCCGCACACGGCGGCACCATCGTGGCCGAAAGCGCGGGCCTCGGGAAAGGCAGCCGTTTCATCGTCCGGCTTCCCGTCGGCAACGTCCCGCCGAATCGGGCGTCGGACAAGGCGCTTCCAATGCCCACGATGGGCGGGCGGCGCGCTGCAAGCATCGTGATTGCCGACGACAACCTGAGCGCCGTCACGCTGCTGGCGGAATTGCTGCGCATGGAGGGCCATGAGGTGCACGTCGCCACGGACGGCGCCCAGGCACTGACCATCGCCGAGGCCGTGCGGCCTTCCGTACTGATTCTCGACATTGGCATGCCGAAGCTCACGGGGTATGAGGTCGCCCAGGCGGTGCGATGCACGCCCTGGGGCCAGCAAGCCTTTCTGCTCGCCGCCACCGGTTGGGGCCAGGAAGCCGACAAGGCACGCGCACGCGCCGCGGGTTTCGACGCCCACCTGATCAAGCCCTTCGACCCCGTCGAGCTGTTGGACGTACTCGAACGGAGAGTGGGAACGGCCGGCGAAGTCAGCCGCTAGTCCGTCTGCCAGCCATTCGCTCCGAGCCCACGACATGAACACCGGGCGCCGGGCCAATCGCCGCCTCGAGCAGTGCGTTGGCGATCTTCGGCGCCGGGTTGAGGCGCCAGCGCTTGGGCAGCAACGGGTCGGTCAAGGTCAGTCCCATCAGCATGATTCGCTCGCCCAGGCGGAACTCCTCCCGATGCCCGCCGATGAGGCCGGGCCGCACGAAGGTCAGCGATTCGAAGCCCTGCCCGGCCAGCGCCTGTTCCAGCTCGCCCTTGACCCTGTTGTAGAAGAAGCGCGAACGGGCATCCGCACCGATGGCCGAGTTCAGCACATAGGTCGGCGTGCCATGCGCGCGCGCCAACCTGGCGACCGTCAACGGATAGCCGAAGTCCACGCGGCGGAACGCTTCCTCAGAGCGGGCCGTGCGCATGGTCGTGCCCAGCGCGCAGACGACCGCATCCGCCTGCCACCAGTCGGCGTGCGGCGGCAGATGATCGAAATCCACTTGCGGGCTGCGCAGTTTCGGATGCGCCGCCAATTCGCGGCGACCGGGTGCAACCACTGCTTCCACGCGCGGATCGGCCAGCGCGCGTGCGAGCACGTGGCGTCCGACCAGTCCGGTCGCACCGAGCAGCAACAGTTTCATAAGGGATGCCCCATGGATGCACGACGGTGTTCAGGCGCTGGCGAGCGATCAGGCCTGGGGAGCGACGTGGGTGTGATAGATCTTACTGAGCACAGTCCACTTTCCATCGACCTTCAACAGATGGAAAAAATCGGTGAAGCAGAAACCGGAGACATCGTTGGTGTCGATGCGGGCACTGGCTGCCGTGCCGACGATGTCGACGCTGACGATCGCTCCCTGCGCCTCGGGTGACGGGCGAAAGGCGCTGTCGATGCCGTCGAACAGGTTCTGGATTGCGCCGCCCGTCAGCTTGCCGTCTGCGCCGACGCCAAAAATGGTTGCCTGCTCGCTGAAAGCGGGCTTCATGATGCTGCTCCTGGCCTGCTTGCAGCCGTCGTTGTACTTGTTCAGCACTTCGACGATAGCGTTGTACTCGTGGACGTAGGTGGGTTTGTTCATGGTCTTGCTTTCAGTTGAGGTTAGAAATTTACGGATCGCGCAGATGGCGGCAATCAGTCTCAGGCGCCGCTCAATTCCGCGGTGCGTTCTTCGACGGAAGCTCGCGGCCCCAGCCGCTGGAGCCTGCTTTCGCGGTTGTTGAGCCACCAGCCGGCCTGGATGTTCCAGTCGGCGTAGGGACTCGCTGGATCTGCCGCACCGAGTGCCTGCTGCGCATGCAGCGGGAATTGCGGATCACGCAGCGCGCTGTGCCCCAGCGCGACGATGTCGGCCTGGCCCGACGCCACGACCGTTTCCGCCTGATGCGGGTCGACGATCAGGCCGACCGCCATGGTGCCGATACCCGTCTCTCGGCGGATCTGGGCGGCAAACGGCACCTGGAAACCATAGCCGCTCGGGTAATCGAACACACCGAAGCCTCCGGAAGAACAGTCGACGACATCGACGCCGACCTTGGCGAGTTCGCGGGCGAAAGCCACGCTGTCGTCGATGGTCCAGCCATCGCGGCTTCCGTCCACCGCCGAGATGCGCACGAACAGCGGCTTGTCCTTCGGCCAGATCTCTCGCAACTCGCGGGCAATCTCCAGCGGCAGACGGATGCGGTTCTCGAAGCTGCCGCCATAGTCGTCGGTACGATCATTGGTCAGGGGCGACATGAACGCATTCAACAGAAAGCCGTGCGCGCAGTGCATCTCCAGTACCTCGAAGCCAGCGGCCAGTGCGCGGCGCGCCGCTGCGGCAAAGTCGTGCCGGACCTTCGCGATGCCCCTTGCGTCGAGCGCCGCGGGAACCAGCCATCCCTCGGCCGCCGGACGCGCGCTGGGAGAGACCACCTGCCATGGATGCTCTCCGCGCGCCACATCACGCTCGTTCAGCGGACCATTCCCCTCGAAGGCGCGCTGGATGCTGGCCTTGGGACCGGCATGGCCGATCTGGATGCCCGGGACCGCACCGTATTCCTTGGCGAAGGTCGCGATCCGGGCGAGGCCTTCCACATGGGCATCATCCCAGATGCCCACGTCGCCATGGGTGATCCGTGCCTCGAGCGACACGCCGGTCGCCTCGACCATCACCAGGCCGAAGCCGCCCAGTACAAAGCGTCCATAGTGCGCCACGTGGTACTCGTTCACAAAACCGTTGCGGGCCGTGTACTGGCACATGGGACTCAGTGCCAGGCGGTTGCGCAGCGTCACGCCGCGCAGGGTCAGGGGTTCGAATAACTTGCTCATTTTCCAATTCACCATTTATTTGTATCGATCGCTACAGAATCTCTTCATTGTATAGTAGTCACTACAGATAGTGTCAAGCGCTTCAATGCTGGAAGATGGATGACCATGTCAAACGCCGTATCCCTCCCTCCCCCCTCACGCAGCAAAGGTCGACCCCGCGGGTTCGACCGCGACGCGGCTCTGATCCGCGCACTGGATGTGTTCTGGCGCCGCGGATACGAACCCGCCTCCATGGTGGAGCTCTGCACGGCGATGGGAATCAACCCGCCCAGCCTGTACGCTGCGTTCGGCAACAAGGCCAAGCTTTTCCTGGAGGCGGTGGATTTCTACGAGCGCACCTACTGGGACGCGACCTGGGCGGCGCTGGAGAAGGAGCCCGACGTCTACCGTGCGGTCGAGGCCTTCTTCAAGGAGGCGGCGGGCATCCTCCTGTCGCCGCACGCACCCTGCGGGTGCCTTGTGGTGCTGGCTGCCATCAATGTGTCAGCGGATTCCACGGAAGTTTCCGAGGCGATCAAGTCGTTGCGCCAAGGCGGCAAGAAGCGCTTCGCGCAGCGAATCAGGCAAGGCGTCAGGGACGGGCAGCTTCCCGAAAAGACCGACGTCAAGTCCCTGGCAGCCACGCTCAGCACCATGCTGGAAGGCATGTCCATCCACGCCCGCGACGGCGTGGTGCATGCCGAGCTGGCCCGGATCGGGGCGCATGTGGTGAGGCTGTTGCCGGAGCGGTCGACCGGCAAGCCCCAGGTGTGAAGCTGGTCAATGGCGCTCACGCCGCGCCACGCCGTGCCACCAGATCGACCTCGATGCGCGCCCCTTTCGCCAGCCCGGTCACGCCGATGCAGGTGCGCGCCGGCCGCCGCCCGCTGGCGAAATGTTCGGCATACACCGCGTTCATGGCCGCGTAGTCCTCCTCGAAGTGCCTGAGATACACGCGCACCGAGAGCGCGTGCTCCAGGCCGAGTCCGCAACCGGCAAGCACCGTCTGGAGGTTCTTCAACACCTGGCGCGTCTGCGCCTCGATGCCCTCCGGATAGGGAGAATCCAGCGTGGTGCCGGCGAACGGCATCTGGCCGGTGACGAAGACCCAGCCGTCGCTTTCGACGGCGTGGCTGAACGGAGCGACCGGATCCGGCGCACCGGTGATCATGTGGAAGATGGGAGACATCGCGGACCCGGAGTTCGACATGCGCCTCGGCAAGCCAGTAGCGTGCCAGGCTCGCACGCGGCGTGGCACGTGTCTTGCGCACCCTGCGCAAGCAACCAGAAAGCGCCGCCGTGCAGTTCGAACAGTTCTCGACCGACTCCTATCCGGTGCACCAGCGGCCGCACGCCTGGCGCGATGCACTGCACCTGCACCGCCTGCGACCCGAAATGGCGCAGGCGGCAGCACCGCTTTACGGCACCCTGACTGCGGGACGCACGGCGCGCGGGGTCGGCATGGCGCGCATCATCTCGTCGCCGCAGACCCTGCAGCGGCTGGGCGACCCGGCCGATGCCATCTGGCTGGCGCTGCACCTGAGCGGCGAAGCCGCGCTGCACGATGGCCGGCAGACGATCGAACTGGCCCCCGGCGACATCGTCTTCGGGCCGGCCCAGGCGCGCGCGGGGCTGGATTTCCGCTCCAACTTCCGGCAGTTCATGGTGTCGATGCCGCGGGCCAGCCTGAAGGCGCGGCTGCCCGGCGGGCCGGGGATCGCGCTCGGCCATCTGTCGGGCCGCGCGGGCCTCGGCCGCATGTTCGCGGGCACGCTCACGGCGCTGGCCGACACCTTCGACAGCCTGAGCGACGACGACGTGGCACCCGTGGAATCCGCCCTGTCGGAGTTCATTGCCACGAGCCTGTCCGCGCACCAGGACACGGCCTCGCCCGCCATCAGCAGCACGCGCGCCGCCACGGTGCACCGGCTGTGCCAGTACGTCGATGCCAACCTGAGCGATGCATCGCTGTCGCTGGCGGCCGTGGCGTCGCACGAGCGCCTGTCGGAGCGGCTGGTGCAGAAGCTCTTCGAGGGCCTGGGCCAGACCTTCACCGCCTACGTGCGCCAGTGCCGCCTGGAACGCTGCCGCGCCGATCTTGCCAACCGCCAGTACGGGCACCTGTCGATCTCGGACATCTGCTTCCGCTGGGGCTTCAACGACCCGGCGCATTTCAGCCATTGCTTTCGCGACCGCTACAGCATGTCGCCCCGGCAATACCGCCAGCAGGCCAACGAGGCGAGCCAGCAGTCGCTGCGCAAGCGCATCCGGCGCGGCTGGCCCTCGGGCTACTTCGAGACGCCGGCCGAGGACCCGGTGGCTTCGGCGGCCCGCATCGATGCACGCGCAGTGGGCGACGACGGCGCTGCGGCCACCACGCACACGGCATCGGCCGCGCGGCTCGGCGGCGACGCCGCCACCGGCCGCCATCACCATCTGCCGGCCACTGCGCAAACCATCCACTGGGGCTACTTCGGGCGTTCGATCCCGCCGGTGCTGACCATTGCCTCGGGCGACATCGTGACGATCGAGACGTTGACGCAGCACGCCTACGACGACCACGAGCGCATGATCAAGGGCGACTCGGGCGCCGAGAGCGTCTTCCATTGGACGCGCGAGCACAAGGCCGTGGACCGCCGCGGCGCGGGCCCCACCGATGCGTCGATCTACGGCCGAGGCAGCGGCGAAGGCTTCGGCGTGCACATCTGCACCGGGCCCGTCTACGTGAAGGACGCGCAGCCCGGCGACGTGCTGGAGGTGCGCATCCTGGATCTCGCGCCGCGCCTGGCGGCCAGCGCCAAGTACGAAGGCCGCGCGTTCGGCAGCAATGCCGCCGCGTGGTGGGGCTTTCACTACGACGACCTGATCGAGGAGCCCCGGCAGCGCGAGGTGGTGACGATCTACGAGGTCGACTGCAGCCAGGGCGATGCCTGCGCCCACGCCGTCTACAACTTTCGCTGGACGCCGCAGCGCGACCCGAGCGGCGTGCTACACCCGACCATCGACTATCCCGGCATTCCGATCGACCGCGCATCGATCGTCGAGAACCACGGCGTGCTGCAGGGCGTGAGCATTCCGGTGCGGCCGCACTTCGGCGTGATCGCAGTCGCGCCCGCCGAGACGGGCCTCGTCGACTCGGTGCCGCCCTCATGCTTTGGCGGCAACCTGGACAACTGGCGCATCGCCAAGGGGGCCACGCTCTACCTGCGGGTCGGGGTCGATGGCGCACTGCTTTCCGTCGGCGACCCGCACGCGTCGCAGGGCGACAGCGAACTGTGCGGCACGGCCATCGAATGCTCGCTCACGGGCGTGTTCCAGATCGTGCTGCACAAGGCGGACCAGCTGCGCGGCAAGCCCTATGCCGACATCGACTACCCGTTGGTCGAGACTGCGGACGAGTGGGTGGTCCACGGCTTCAGCCATGCGGACTACCTGAAGGAATTCGGCGACAAGGCGCGCAGCGCGATCTACGAGAAGTCATCGCTCGACCCGGCGATGCGCGACGCCTTCCGCAAGACGCGGCGCTTCCTGATGACCGCGATGGGCCTCACGGAAGACGAGGCGATTTCGCTGATGTCGGTGGCCGTCGACTTCGGCGTGACCCAGGTCGTCGACGGCAACTGGGGCGTGCACGCGGTGATCCGCAAGGCGCTGTTCGCCGGCCGCCAACGACCGGCGCTGCCGGACGCCGCACTCAGCGATTCGTGAAGACGTTCTTGCGGATCGAACCATGGATGCCCCAGTTGGCATCCACCACCTGCGTCACGCCGAAATCCGCCGCCACCGACAGCAGCGCGATGGCTTCGTCCTCGCTGAGCCGGTGCACCGTCATGAGAAAGCGGCGCAGCTTGCGGAAGGCGTCGCGCATCGCCGGGTCGAGCGACGACTTGCCGGCAATTGCCGTTTGCGCGTCCGGCCCGAGGGCGGCCAGGTAGTTGGGGTAGGTGAAGCCGTAGACCGACCACAGCTCGTCGGTTTCCAGCAGCGGGTGGTCGAGGCCCTCGAGCAAGGTGCCGCCCAGCTCGGACTGCTTGTGCAGGATGAACTCGAAGTCGCCCGTCAAGGAAGTCTCGATGGCGGTGCCGCCGAGCTCACTGTCGCCCTGCGCGGCATGCGGGTCGCCCACCGAGAAGAAGGCGCCGGGCACGGCCACCGGGTAGTACATGCGCGCGCCCTTGCCGACGCGCCAGTCGTCGATGTTGCCGCCGGTGTAGCTGGGCGGAATGGAGCTCACGAAGTCGGACTCCGACGGCGCGAGACCCATGGTGCCGAAGTGCAGCCGCGCCGGCACCTTGACGTTGCGCAGGATGTCTTCGCGCTTGCGCACCAGCGTGTGGTCCACGCGCACGCCGGGGTAGTCGATCATGCGGTGCACCACGCCATCGGGGTCGGTCTGCGGCGTCCACACGTAGTTGTAGACGGCGCGCGCGAAGGGCTCGCCCGAAGTGTCGAGCTCGAAGATGGTCACCACCTCGCGCGGCTTGGGCTCCTCGATCAGGTCGCGAAAATGGAAGCCCCAGGACGCGGCCACGTTCGAGCCGAAGCAGCGGCCCGCGTAGCAATGGTTGCAGCTGGGCCGGGGCCGCACATCGAGAATGCGCACCTCCAGCACGTCGCCCGGCTCCGCGCCTTCGACGACGACGGGGCCGGTCAGCAGGTGCACGCCCACGCCCTCGCCTTCGCCGAGCTTGAACGGCCCTTCCACGGGCCCGGCGCCACGCCGCGGCACGGCCTTGTGCTCGCGCGTCCACGCGAACACCGATTCGGCGCCCGGGTCGCCGGCGACCATGCGTTCGTGGTCGTCGTTGGCGTGGTGGGTCAGGGTCTCGATCGTCACGCGGTCGCCGGACTTCACGACGAGCGAGGGCGCGACCGCCTTGCTGAAATAGCCCCAGTGGACGGTGTGGGGAGAGACGGGCAGGATGTGATGCTTCATGAAATCCTTTTGGGGCGGCGCTCAGGCGGGCACGGGCATTGGCATGGGCGGGGAGCCGACCGGCAGCACGTCGGCCGACATCACGTTGAGAAAACGGGCGGTCTCGCGATGGCGCGGGTGCTGCAGCACCTCGAGCGCCGGACCGCTCTCGACGATGCGGCCGCCGGAAAGAAAGACCACGCGGTCGGCCACCTCGGCGGCAAAGCGCAGCTGGTGGGTGGAGATGACCATGGTCAATCCTTCCTCGACCGCAAGGCGGCGGATCACCTCCAGCACCTCGTTGACCAGTTCGGGATCGAGTGCCGAGGTGGGCTCGTCCAGCAGCAGCACGCTGGGTCCGGGCGCCAGTGCGCGGGCAATGGCCACGCGCTGCTGCTGCCCGCCCGACAGGTGGCGCGGCAGCGCGTCGACGCGGTGGGCGAGGCCCACGCGCGCCAGCAGTTCGCGCGCGCGCCGATCGGCGTCCTCGGCCGTCCAGCCATGCACCCAGCGCAGCGGGCCGGCCACGTTCTCGCGCGCCGTGAGATGGGCGAACAGGTTGAACTGCTGGAACAGCATGCCCACGCCCAGCCGCCCGCGCTCGCGCGCCAGGTCGCTCGGGTTCATGAGCTGGCCGTCGGGGCGAAAGCCGAGCCGGTGGCCGCCGACGTGGATCTGTCCGGCGTCCCAGCTTTCGAGATGGTTGATGCAGCGCAGGAGCGTGCTCTTGCCCGAGCCGCTCGGGCCGAGCAGGGCCACGACCTCGCCGGCCTGCACCGTGAGGCTCAGGTCCCTGAGCACGGGTTGCTGCCCATAGGCCTTGGACACGCCGCCGATGCGCAAGGCGACCGGTGCGGCGGCCAGCCGCGCAGCGCGCGCGGCGCGTTCGGGAGCGGGCATCCCGGAGGCCGGCGTCGTGACCGGTGCCGCATTGTCGGAAGCGGCCGCGTGCATGTCCGGCGCAGCAGCTTCTTGTGCACGCACGGGGGCCGCGGCGCGCTGCCACGGCAGCCACCGCGCCAGCCCGCGCGGCGCGGCCGGGCGGTCGAGGTCGAAGCGCGCTTCGAGCGCCAGCTGCACGAGGCTGATCGCACCGGTCAGCACCAGGTAGATCAGCCCGGAGGCGAAGAAGACGGAAAAGAAATCGAAGGTCGACGAGGCCAGCTGCGAACTGCGCAGCGTGAGTTCCTGCACCGCGATCACCGAGGCGAGCGAGGAGTTCTTCAGCGTGCTCACCGCCTCGTTGCCCATCGCGGGAATCATCGAGCGCAGGGCCTGTGGCGCGACGATGCGGCGCATCAGCACGCGCGGCGTCATGCCCAGCGCCTGGCCGGCCACCACCTGGCCGCGCTCCACGCCGACCACGCCCGAGCGGAACATCTCTGCAATGAACGTGGCCTCGTTGAACGCCAGCGCCACGCCCGCGGCCAGCAGGCCGGGCAGCACGATGCCGACATGCGGCAGCGCGTTGTAGACGAAGATCATCTGCAGCGCCAGCGGCGTGCCGCGGAAGATCACCGCATAGCCGCGGGCGAAGGCCGCCAGCGGCTTGAAGCGGCTCAGCTGCATGGCCGCGAGCAGCAGCCCCACCACCATCCCGCCCGCCAATCCGATGCCCGTGGCTGCCAGCGTGAAGACGATGCCCTGGATCAGGTAGGGCATGGAGAGGTAATGGAGGAACAGGTCCATGTCAGTTGCGCCCCGCCTGGCGGGGCAGCGGACGAAGTGCGCGTGGGGGCTTCATGTCACTTGGCCACGAGCAGGCGCGGCGCCTCGAGGTTCTCGACCGGCAGGCCGTTCTTCTTGAGCAGCTCGGCCTGGATCCCGGCCTTCTGGATCGCCACCAGCGCGGCCATCACGGCGTCCCGGAAGTCCGTCTTGCCCTTGGGCACGGCGATACCCACCGAGTAGGGCAGCGTGACCGCGGCCGCCTTCTCCAGCTTGTCGGGATAGGCCTTGACGGCACTGTCGACGGTGTTGACGTCGTTGATGTAGGTGTCGGCGCGGCCGGCGAGGATGGCCTGGATGCAGTTCTGGTTGTTGTCGTAGAGCTGGATCTCGGGCTCGGGCTTGCCCACCGCCTTGCACTGCGGCGCAAGCGCCTGGATCAGCGGCACCTCGACATAGCCCGTGTTCTCGGCCGCCACGGTGCCGCACAGCGACGGGTTGATGCCGGTGATCTTCTTCGGGTTGCCCTTGGCCACCAGCACGCCGTCGAACACCTTCGAGTAGGTGATGAAGTCGGCCGCCTTGGCGCGCTCCTCGGTGGCGTAGATGTCGGAGATGACGATGTCCGCCTGCCCCGCCTGCAGCGTGGTCAGCAGCGCCGCAAAGGTCACGGGCTTGTAGGTCAGCGTGAAGCCCAGGCAGCCGCCGATGGTCTCGCCCAGGTCGATGTCGAAGCCGATGTACTTGTTCGGATCCTTGGGGTCGATGGTTTCGTAGCCGGGCGTGTGCGGGTTGATCGCGTTGACCAGCGCCTTGCCCTTGAACTGCGGGTACTTGGCTTGCAGCGCGGCGCATTCGGCGGGCGCCTTGAAAGCCTCGGCATGCGCCGGCGCGGCGGCCAGCGCAAGGGCCGAGAGGCCGATCGCCGCGACGGCCGCGCCGCGCAGGCGGGCCCGCAAGAAAGCGCGAAGCCGGACGCAGCGTCCGGCCGGGAGGGGAAGGTGTGGCATGGTCCGAGGCTCCTGTGGAGACGGCGCAAGCCGGCTGGCACCACGCCAGCCTGCTGCACCGCACCATCCGAGCGTAGGAGCTGCGCCGCCGCGGCACTTGTCCATGGGCGCACGACTGCTTGTGCGCGCCCCGGGCGCGAGGGTCCTATCATCTTCGGCAGCGGCGTCCTCGGTTTCGTCTCCACGGCAGGAACGAACGCGGCGCTGGAAATCGGGAGACTCCATTGCACAAACGACTCTTCATGCTGGCCGCTTGCGCGCTGCTCGGCCTGGCGCTGCCGCATGCCGCAGGTGCGGCCACCTCGGCGCCCAAGGCCACGGCCTGCCCCGCGCCCGTTCCGGAGGACGCACGCTGCTACACGGGCGAAGACGGCCGCGGCGCGTTCTACTGGATCGCAATGCCCAAAGACTGGAACCGCGGCGTGCTCGTGATGCATGCCCACGGCGGCCCCGAGACCGGGCCGCCCACGCTGGCGCGCAGCCAGGAAGACCTCAAGCGCTGGGCCATCACCGTGAAGGCCGGCCATGCGTGGGCCGGCTCCACCTACCGCCGCGGCGGCTACGGCGTGACGATGGCGGCCGAGGACACCGAGCGGCTGCGCCAGATCGTCGTGCGCCATTTCGGCCAGCCCCGCCGCACGCTGCTGCATGGCCAGAGCTACGGCGCCGGGGTGGCGGCCAAGGCGGCCGAGCTCTATGCGCCCGCAGGCGGCGCGAAGTCGCCGTACGACGGCCTCCTGCTCACGAGCGGCGTGCTCGGCGGCGGCAACAGCGCGTACGACTTCCGGCTCGACCTGCGCGTGGTCTACCAGCACGTGTGCCGCAACCATCCGCGCCCGGACGAGCCGCAGTACCCGCTGTGGATGGGCCTGCCCACCGGCTCGAAGCTGACGCGCGCCGAGCTCGCCGCGCGCGTCGGGGAATGCACCGGGCTCGGCACGCCCGCAGCACAGCGCACGCCCGAACAGGCCGCGCGGCTCGCGGCCATTCTCTCAGTGGTGAAGATCCAGGAGCGCTCGCTGATCGGCCATCTGAACTGGGCGACCTGGCTGTTCCAGGACCTGGTGCAGGAACGCCTGGGCGGCCGCAATCCGTTCGGCAACATCGGCGTGGTCTACCAGGGCTCGGCCGACGATGCGGCGCTCAATGCGGGCGTGCTGCGCTATGCCGCCGATCCGCAGGCCAAGGGCGCGCTGGCGGCGGACAGCCAGCCGACCGGACGCACCGCGCTGCCCACGCTGAGCCTGCACGCCATCGACGACCCGACCGCATTCGTCGAACTCGAGAGTGCCTACCGCCGCATCCGCGATGCGGCCGGCACCGGTGGGCAGCTGGTGCAGAGCTTCAGTGCGGAGCGCGAGCACAGCTACCTGAGCGACTCGGAATACCCCGCGCTCTTCGACGCGCTGCTCGACTGGATCGACAAAGGCGAGAAGCCCACGCCCCAAGGTCTTGCGCAGCGCTGCGCATCGCTGGCGCCGCGCTACGACATCGACGGCAAGAACGGCTGCCACATTCGCCCCGATTGGCTGCCGCCCGCGCTGGAGAGCCGCGTGCCGGCGCGCGCCCCCTGACCTTCCCGTTTGCCGGCGCAGAGGACGGCACCGGAGATCCGTGCCGGCGGCCTACTTCGATTGCACCGCGGGGTGCGTGGGCATGCCGTCCTTCGACGTCGGATCCGGATTCGTGCCGGCGCGCGTGGCACTGCTTCCCGCGCCTTGCTTGGCATCGTCCGACGAGGGCGAGTTCTTGAGGATCGGGTTCTGCTCGCGCGCGGCCTCCGGCGTGGCGGCACTGGTGCCGCCGGCCGGATGCGTGGGAGGGGTGGTCGGGCTCGGCGTGGATGTGGCGTCGCTGCCACCGGTCGCCGGGTGTGTGGGGGGCGCTCCCGTCGTTCCGGTCTGCGCCGCCGCGCCGAAGAATGCGAGCGCAAGGCACGTTGCGCCCAGTGCTCTGCCGGTCATGGACATCGTGCATCTCCTTGAAGCCAACAACGTCCCGATTTGGCGCTCGACGCCGGGACGCGCCGTGCGCGATGGACCTCGGTTGCTGTCGGAGGGTGCCTACAGGGGGCCGCGTCAGTCCCCTTTGCCAAGGTAGAACCGCATCGAGAGCCGTTGCACCCAGTTGCCGTACGGGGGGTAGAACAGGCCGACCGGGAACCATCGCCTGCGCTTGAACACGGACTTCGCGTGCGAGAGTTCGCGAAAGCCCTCTTCCGCATGGTAGGTGCCCATGCCCGAATTGCCGCTGCCGCCGAAGGGCAGGTCGTGCTGGAACACATGCCAGCCCCAGTCGTTGAGCGTGACGCCGCCGGCATGGGTTTCCCGCAGCACGCGCTGCTGGTCGCCGCGGCCCAGGCCGAAGGCATAGAGCGACAACGGCCGCTCGCCGCGCCGCACCAGCGCGAGCGCATCGTCCAGGCTGTCGTATTCGAGCACCGGCAGGATGGGGCCGAAGATCTCTTCCTGCATCAACTGCATGTGCTCGTCGACGCCGGTCACGACGGTCAGCGCCATCTGCCGGCCGGCGCCCACCACGTCGCCGCACGTCAGCAGCGTGGCGCCCCTGGAGCGGGCGTCGTCGAGCAGCTGGCGCAGCCGCGCCGCGTGGCGCTCGGTGACGATGCTGGTGTATTCGGCGTTGCCGCGAATGCGCGGGTACAGCTTGCCGAACGCATCGCGCACGGCGGCGGCAAACTCGGCCGACTTGCCGCGCGGCACCAGCGCGTAGTCGGGCGCCACGCAGATCTGCCCCGCGTTGAAGGCCTTGCCGTGGGCGATGCGCAGCGCCGCGTCGCGCAGGTCGGCATCGGGGCCGACGATGGCGGGCGACTTTCCTCCGAGCTCGAGCGTGACCGGCGTCAGATTGGCGGCCGCCGCCCGCATGACCTCGCGGCCGATTCTCGGCGAGCCGGTGAAGACGAGGTGATTGAACGGCAGCGCATTGAAGGCCTGCGCCGCATCGATCGCGCCGCCCACCACGGCCACCTCGTCTTCGGCAAAGCATTCACCGAGCATGGTGCGCAGCAGCGCGGTGGTGCGCGGCGAGAACTCCGAGGTCTTGATCATCGCGCGGTTGCCCGCGGCCAAGGCCGCGATCAGAGGCCCGAGGGTCAGGTACAACGGGAAGTTCCAGGTGCCGATGATGCCCACCACGCCCTTGGGCTGGTATTCGATCCAGGCACTGTTGGTGAGAAACAGCAGTTCGGTGCTGCGCCGGCGCGGCTTCATCCATTGGCGCATGTGCGACAAGGCATGCCGGGCCTCGAGAATCGGCCCCATCACCTCGACCAGCTTGGTCTCGGCACCGGCGCGCACGCCGAAGTCCGCGTTCACCGCCGCGACGATGTCGTTCTGGTGGCGGCGCAGCATGTCGATCAGCCGGCGCAGCTTGGCCCTGCGCGCCGCGAGTTCGGGAAATGGAGCGGCCTCGAACGCCGTGCGCTGCCTGTCGAACACCCACTGCATGCGCTGGATCTCCGCCGCATCGCCTGCGTGGGGAATCATGGACACGGGCACGGCATTCATGGCCGGGGCTCCGCCGCGGGGACGTGCTGCATCGCGTCGCCGTGGGGCTTCGCCTCTTCGTAGGCCCGGCCGCCGGGCACCAGGGCCGAGTGCGCCCGGCGCGAATGGACCAGGGGATAGAACATTTCCACGAACCAGCGCTCCTTGCCAAAAAGCAGATCATCCTGCAGACCGACCTTGGGCGGGTAGCGCCGGGTGATCTTGGCCGTGCCGAAGAGCAGATCCCAGATGAACAGGAGGTTGCCGAAATTGCCCTTGTAGTGCCCGATCCCGTCGTCGTTGGTGAGTGCATGGTGCGCCCAGTGCGTGGCGGGCGTGACCACCGTGCGCTCCAGCACCCAGGCGAGCGGGTGCAGCCACTTCACGCGGTACAGCGGCGCGTCCCACGGCACCGCGCTGTGCGCGCCGAGGATCACCGCGAGCTTGATCACGATGTAGACCAGGTAGGCATTGCCCAGGCCCAGGTAGATCAGCACGCCCGAGGCCCACAGCCCCGGCATCATGAGGTAGTAGAAGAAGTTGTTGCGGTAGGTGATGCGGATGCTCATGTAGTGCGCCGTGTGGTGTGCCCGATGCAAGGGCCACAGCAGCGGCGAGTGCGAGGCACGGTGCCACCAGTACTGCGTCATGTCGTCGGCCACCAGCAGGATGGCGCCCATGGCCCACCACGGCAGCCAGGCCCAGGCGTCGCGCTGCGCCGGCATCGCCACGGCAGCCAGCTTGGCCGTCACCGCGAAGATGAAGGGCTGCGAGACCGCCAGCAGTGCAAGGAACATGAACAGTTCCAGCTTGGTGTCGTCCGCCGTGGCGTGAAAGTGTTCGTGCTTGCGGGAGCGAATCTCCAGCACCGCAAAAAAGAGAATGATCGCGACCAGCACGACGTTCTGAACGAGGTTCACCAGGTTGTCTCCTTGGTTGGAATGGCGGCCCGGTTCCTCTGCGTGAACACCGATGGCCTGCGGTGCAATTCTTCTGGTGAACACCGATTGAGTCCAATGCATATTGAACCCAGAATCGATGCAATGGATGCAATCACTCCGAAGGAGCGGCCCTGATGGACCTCAAGCGCTGGACCCATGTCGTCGCCCTTGCCGACCGGCGAAGCTTCATCCGCGCGGCCGAGCAGGTGCACCTGAGCCAGCCGGCCCTCACCCGCAGCATCCAGGCGGCGGAAGCGGAACTGGGCCTCAGGCTGTTCGACCGCGGAACCAGCGAGGTGGTCGCCACGCCCGCCGGTGAATTCGTCATTGCGCGTGCCCGGCAGCTCGTCTTCAACAGCCGTTGCCTGCAACGCGATGTCGAGCTCTACCGCAGCCGCAGCCTGGGCGACACGGCCTTCGGCGTCGGCCCGTTCCCGGCAGCGACCTTCCTGTCGCAGCTGATGGCGGACATGCGGCGCGAATTCCCGGGCATCAACCTGCGCGTGGAGATCAGCAACTGGCAGCTGCTGCTCAAGCGCCTGCGCGAGGAGGACATCGAGTTTTTCGTCGCCGACACGCGGGACCTGCCGCCGGACCCGAACCTGCATGTGCGCGCCCTGCGCCGCGAGCCCGGCGGCTTCTACGTGCGCCACGGCCACCCGCTTCTGAAGCCGCGAAAACCCGTCACGCTGCAGCAACTCTGGTCGCATGGCGTTCTTTCGGTGCGGCTGCCGGCCGGCGTCAGGGCCGTGGTCTCGCGCCTGCTCGGCCTCCCCTCGCCGGACGCGCTCGCCGTCGCGCTCGAGTGCGACGACGTGGAGGTGCTGAAGGCGGTAGCGCTCGCGTGCGATTCGGTTCTTGCCGCGCCGCATGCCGCGGTGGCGCACGAGGTCGCGTCAGGCCGCCTTCACGCGCTGGAAGTCACGGACCTTCCGGAGCAATCCTCGGCCATGGGCGTCGTGACGGTGCGGGGCCGAACCCCTTCGCCGATGGCCGAGCTCATCATCGGCCGGTTGCCCAGCGGCGGCTGACCGGCGCCGTTCAACCCGGAATCTCGGGCTCGACCAACTGGGCCAGCGCCACCAGGGATTCCTGCCAGCCCAGGTAGCACATCTCCGCAGGGATCACGTCGGGAATGCCTTCCTGCACGACCGACATCTCGGTGCCGCACGACACCGCGGTCAGCGTCACCGTGGTCTTCATGGTGCCGGGCAGGTTGGGGTCGTCGAAGCTTGCGTCGTAGGCGATGCGCTGGCCCGGCACGAGTTCGAGGTACTTGCCGCCGAAAGAATGGCTATGGCCGCTTGCGAACGCCGTGAAGGACATGCGCCAGGCACCGCCGACCACGGGATCCATGCCGTGGACCTTGCCCGTGAACCCGAAAGGCGGCAGCCAGCGCTCGAACGCGCCGGGTTCGACGAAGGCACGGTAGACCCGCTCCGGCGGTGCGCGCAGCACTCGGTGAAGACGGACGGTGTTGGTGGTGACCATGGTGATTTCTCCTGAAGTGCAGAGGACGACCCTCTACCGACACGACGAACGAGCCCGCGGACAGTCGACACGGGACGATCGTTCATTTTGCAGCAGCCCAGGGGCCGCGGCCACGGCGCATCCGGGTCCACTCACCGCGTGCCTACCTGGCCAGCAGCGACGCAATCGCCGGCCCGGCCTGGGCGACCGTGGCACCCAGTGCGTCGGCATGGCCACCGGGACTGTTCAACTCGACATACTCTGCCGGGGTGCCTTGCGCCTTGAGGGTCTCGGCTGCGCGTTTCGACAAGTGCGGCGGAAAGATCTGATCCGAGCTGATACCCACGAACAGCGACCTGGCCTTGATGCGGTCTGGTTTGGCGCTGGGCAACTGCAAGGCCTTCAGCGTGTACAGCCAGCTGTTGGCGTCCATGCCCCTGGCACGCGCTTCGCCGATCTTCTCGAGGGTGGCATCGACCGCGAATTGATTCGCCGCCGCGTCGCCGGGGTTCTTGCCAGGGTCGGCCCACTTCTGTCCGAAAGCTTTGTCGGCCCAGGCGAAGCTGAGCGCGTCGAGCGTGACCTGCCGCATGGCCTGCGTCATGCCCGCCAGCGGCTCGGCCTTGCCGTGGTAGTCGCCATTGGCCCAGTTCGGGTCCAGCCTCACGGCCGCACCCCACGAGCTCATCTTGGCGATGGCGTAGGCCGGGCTGTCGACGCCAGGTCCCACGATGGACACCAGGCGCTGCACGCGGTCCGGGTAGGCCGAGGCCCATTCCACCGACATCCAGGCGCCAGCCGAAGCACCAGCCACCGCGTAGAGGGTTCGAACGCCCAACGAATCGAGCAGCGCCTTCTGCACCTCCACCGTGTCCCGCGCGGCCAGCACCGGGAAGCGCATGCCATACGGCTTGCCGGTGGCGGCATCGATGCTGGCGGGGCCGGTGCTGACAACGGTCGCCGATGCGCGATTGGGGTTGGCCAACGCGTCGGTCGCGATGACGAAGAACCGCTCGGTATCGATCGGCAGGCCGGCGCCGATGATCGTGTCCCAGTAGCCCGGCGCGGCGTCGCTTGCCGCATACCGGCCGGCAGCGTGCGAGGTGCCGGTGATGAAGTGGTTGATGAGGATCACGTTGTCCCGCGCAGCATTCAGGCGGCCATAGGTTTCATAGCCGATGCGCACGCCCTTGATGGGCTGGCCGTTGACGGTCGTGTAGGCGGGCAGGTTGAACACCTGCTTTTCCACGATGCCGTCGAAGGCCTGTGCGTTCGTCGTGACGACGGCTGCGCAGACGGCGGCCACGGCGCAAAGCAGCGCATTTGAAAGAGAGGATCGTTGCATGGAGACTCCAGTGGTGAGGTCCGCACTTTCGGCGGTCGTCGCCAGGCGCGCATCCGGTTTGGCGCCCAAACGCCCGGCCGAGGGCGCGAGCAGTCGCCAGGCGGTATCGAGCGGTCGCCGTTCGGTCGCCCCAACCGACGGCTCGAGGACAAATCCGCGCCACGGGCCCTCCAATCAGTAGCGGCATGGCGCACCTACCTTTACAGTTCCGCGATGCAACCCGCTTGTGCCAGTGATCAGCGTTGATTCCTCCATTCCGGCCCGCTGGCTGGGCGCGGCGCGGCTGACGGCCGGGTCGTTCCTGCTGTGCGCCATCGCGGCCGTGTTGCTCTTCTGGGCTGCTCCTGCGCTCGGGACGCTGTCTCGCCTGTTCGTCTTCATCGAATGTGTCGGCATGGTGTTCATCGCGTGCGTCGCGGTGCTTGGCCGCTCGAGACGGCTGATGCGAATGCAGGCCCTGCCCCGCTGGCTTCTCACCGGCGCGATCGCCATCCCAGCGGGATATTTCGGGGGGCACATGGTCGCGCTCCTGATCCTGGACGAACCGGTCGGCGGCGTCGTGGGTCATGGAACCGACTACATGGTGGCGTTCGCATTCGGCCTGGTGCTGGCAGCGTTCGTCCTCTACGTCGCTGCGACGCGTGACCAGCTCGCCAAAGAGGCCGTTGCGCGATCCGATGCCCAGCGCCTCGCCACCGAATCGGAATTGCGGCTGCTGCGCGCGCAACTCGAGCCGCACATGCTGTTCAACACGCTGGCGAACCTGCGCTCGCTCGTCGACGAGGACCCGCGACAGGCCGAGCGCATGATCGACCAGCTGATCGTCTACCTGCGCAGCACGCATGCAGCGTCGCGCGACGAAGCGACAACGCTGAAGTCGGAGTTCTCGCAGTTGAGGGCGTACCTCGACATCATGTCCTTGCGCATGGGGCCCAGGCTGGCCTACCGGCTCGACTTGCCCGCCGAACTGGAGCGCATCGCCATCCCGCCGATGCTGTTGCAGCCGCTGGTCGAGAATGCCATCAAGCACGGCCTGGAACCGAAGCTGGGTGCAGGAAGCATCGAAGTGCTGGCGCGGTCGATCGAGGGGCGCATCGAAGTCTCGATAGACGATACCGGCCTGGGCTTGTCGCCGCACCCGCCCGCTTGGCGTGGCGATGATGCCGGCACTGTTTGCGGCTCCGGCCTGGAGAACGTGCGCGACCGCCTCCAGGCCCTCTATGGCTTGCGTGCGTCCCTGACCCTGCAAGCTCGATCGCCGTGCGGCGTTCGCGCGGTCGTGAGGATCCCATCATGAACGCGTGGCGCGCCGTGATTGCCGAAGACGAACCGGTGCTGTCGAGAACACTGCAGCGGTTGTTGCTCCAGGCCTGGCCCGAGCTGACGATCGCGGGCGTCGCCGAAGATGGCCTGAGGGCGCTCGAACTGGCCCAGACCCTGGCCCCTGACGTGATGTTCCTGGACATCAAGATGCCCGGCAAGACGGGCCTGGAAGTGGCCGAGGCCGTCGCCGACGAGTGGCCCGACGACCGGGCTGAACCGCTCTTCGTCTTCATCACCGCGTACGACAATTTCGCGATCTCGGCGTTCGAGCATGCGGCGATGGACTACATGCTCAAGCCGGCCACGCCCGAACGCTTGCAGGTCTGCGTGCAACGCCTGAAGCAAAGGCTGCACGAGCGCGCCCTGACACCGGCTGCCGGCGGCATGGCGGCCCTGATGCAGCGCGTTCAGTCGATCACCGATGCGCCCGACGCTCCCGAGAAGATCAAGGTGATCCGCGCTGGCGTAGGCAACACCGTGCGGATGATCCCGGTCACGGAGGTGATCTGCCTAGAAGCCGCCGAGAAGTACGTCAATGTCGTCACGGCCCAAGGCGAGGCGCTCGTGCGCATGAGCCTGCGCGACCTGGTGTCGCGGATCGACGCGGCCGACTTCACGCAGGTGCATCGCGGCGTGCTCGTCAACACCCACTGCATCGTGAGCGCCACCCGCGAAGAGAACGGGAGCTACAGCCTGTCGGTGCGGGGCCTCCAGCGATCGCTCAAGGTCAGCCGTGCGTTCGGGCACCTGTTCCGGGCCATGTAGCGCGAATTGCGATGCGTGGCGTGGGCGGCGATGCCTCTGGGACTTACGCTGCCCCGCCTTGCGCGGCAGGCTGCAAGTCATGCTTGCCCAGTGAATGGCACAGGGCGTAGATGTCGTGTGTCATGGCCGCAAGGGCGCCTGCAGCCTGGAGACGCTGCGGCGACAGGTCGTTGGCCAGGGCGTTTTGCAGGGCCTGCGTCTCATAGGAAGCCAGCAAGACAATCCAGTCGGCGGCGGCATCCCCGCCGCGGATTTTTTGCTCTTGCGTCATGGCTGCCTCCGGCGTGCGGGTTTGCAGCAGGTGCGCCCCGACGATGCCTCTGCTTTCTGCCTGGCGCGCCAGCAGCTTTTCAAGCCAGGCCAGCAAAGGCCCTGCCTGGCCAGCCGCAGGGGACAGCCGAATCGTCAGCACCGCCTGGCCCAGTCCGGCGCCGAAACTGCTGAGCAGCTTGCACTGGCTGCGAACCATGTGCAGGTGGTGCGGCATCATCTTCGTCGACCATGGCGACGGGTTGTTCAGGCTCTGCAGGTAGCCCGGAGAGGTCAGGGTTTCATACGATGCCAGCTCGTACAGCACAAAAAAACCCGTTCCGCCGTCGATGTTCGACCAGCGTGAGCCGCGCAGGAAGCCTTCGATGCCCATGCGTTCCGGAAAGTGTTCGCGGGAGTGCCACTCCTGGAACTCCTCGCGCTGCGGGGGCAGGATGTCCCACCACATCGCGACTGCAGCATTGCCTGGAAGTGCCATGTCGAACCTCAGTAGAACCAGCCTGCCGGAACCGTGACCAGCTTGGGGAAAACCACCATCAGGAACATCACCGCAAACTCGGCGATCATGAAAGGGATGACACCCTTGGTGACATCGTCCATGCTGATCTTGCCCACACCCGCCACCACATTGAGCACCGTGCCCACCGGCGGCGTCACGAGCCCGATCGAGTTGTTGATGATGAACAGCACGCCGAAGTAGACCGGATCGATGCCTGCGGCCTTGACGACGGGCATCAACACCGGCGTCAGGATCAGGATGGTGGGCGTCATGTCCATCGCCGTACCGACGGCCATGACCAGCAGCATGATGGCGGCCATCAGCAAGATCGGGCTGTCCATGAAGGGCTTGAGCAGGTCCACCACCATTCGCGGCAGGTTGGCGACGGTGATCAGCCAGGCGCTGACCATGGCCGCGGCGATCAGGAACATCACGACGGCGCTGGTCTTGGCCGAGGCGACGAAAACGCCGTACAGCTGCGGGAGCTTGAGTTCGCGGTAGATCACGGTCGAGACGAAAAGGGCGTAGACCGCAGCCACCACGGCCGCCTCGGTGGGCGTGAACACGCCCATGCGCAGGCCAACCAGGATGATGACCGGCAGGACCAGCGCCCAGGTGGCGTCGCGGAACGCCTTCATGATCTCCGTCGCCGACTTGCGCGGCGGCGGCACGATGTCCTCGCGCCGCACGAGCCAGGCCCAGGTGACCCAGAGCGCGCCGCCGATCAGCAGGCCCGGCACAATGGCCGCGAGGAAGAGCTTGGAGATCGACACGTTGGCCGCCACACCGAAGATCACCAGCCCGATGCTCGGCGGGATCACCGGGCCGATCACGCCCACGGATGCAATCAGGCCGCCCGCGCGCACCTTGTTGTGCCCGGCCTTGACCATCATCGGCAGCAGCAGCGCGGTGAGCGCGGCTGCGTCCGCCACGGCCGAGCCCGACAGTGCCGACAGCAGGCAACCCGCCATGATGGTCACGTAGCCCAGCCCGCCCTTGACGTGGCCGACCAGCGCCAGCGCCAGGTCGACGATGCGGCGCGACAGGCCGCCGACGTTCATGATCTCGCCGGCCAGCATGAAGAACGGCACGGCCAGCAACGGGAAGCTGTCGGCGCCGCCGACCAGGTTCTGCGCCAGGATCTGCGCGTCGAACAGTTGCAGGTGCCACATCAGCGCGACACCGCTGGCCAGCAGCGCAAACGCGATGGGAATGCCCAGGGCCATGGCGGCAAGCAGCGAGCCGATGAAAATGAAGATGGTCATGGCCGTGCTCCCGCGGAGGTCTCCGGCTGGCGCGCATCGTCGAGCACCTGCTTGAGCTGCACGGCCTCTTCCGACTCCTGCACCATGACCAGTTCATCGTCCGACAGCTGGCCGGTGATGACCTTCCAAAGATCCAGCAGCAGCAGGCCGCACGCCAGCACGCCGAACACGAGACCCGAGAGGTAGACGATGGACATGGACCAGCCGGTCGTCGGCGCTGTGACGTCCAGGTTGATCTTGACCTGCTCCCAGCTGCCCATGACCAGCAGCACCACGATGAAGATCATCAGCGCGTGGCCGATGATGAGGCAGATCTTCTTGCCGATGACGGGCAGCCGCCCCACCACCATGTCGATGCCGAGGTGGGCGTGCTCACGCAGTGCGACCAGCGCTCCGAGAAAGGTGCCCCAGATGAACAGCCAGCGTGACAGCTCTTCGGACACCGTGATGCCCGAGTTGAAGCCGTAGCGCAACACGACGTTGCCGAACACCAGCACGACCATGATGGCCAGGCCGAGGGCGATGAGGAACTCGATGCCTTTGCAGACCGTGTCGACGAACTTGCCCATGTCAGCTTTTCGCGGCAAGGGGCTGCGCTTCGCGCGCGATGTCGGTCACGACACGAAGGCCCTGCAGGTACGAGCGCGGGCCGAAGCCCTGGATCGTTCCTTTCACGGCCGGCGAGAT
The DNA here is from genome assembly GCF_040546685.1 of Variovorax sp. OAS795. Taxonomy (NCBI): domain Bacteria; kingdom Pseudomonadati; phylum Pseudomonadota; class Betaproteobacteria; order Burkholderiales; family Comamonadaceae; genus Variovorax; species Variovorax sp. OAS795. The sequence continues at coordinate 137,405 of NZ_JBEPOH010000002.1, read as the reverse complement.
GATCGAGTGGTGGCGCCAGGTCTCACGTGTCGCCAGGTTGGACATGTGCACCTCAACCACCGGGAAGGGCATGGCCTTGATCGCGTCGTGCAGCGGCACGCCATGCTGCGTGAGGCCGGCGGGGTTGACCAGCGCGCCCTGCGCGGTGTCGATGTGCTGGTGCAGGAAATCGATCAGCGCCCCTTCGTGGTTCGACTGGAGGGTGGCCAGCGTCACGCCCAGCTCCCCGGCCAGTGTTGCCAGCATGGCGTCGATCTGTGCGAGCGTGGTGGTGCCGTAGATGTGTGGTTCCCGGCGGCCGAACAGGTTCAGGTTCGGCCCGTGGAGGACAAGTATCTTCATGGCATTCAGAACTTCGACACCCGTTCCAGCTCGGACTTGAAGAGGGTCACGATGGCCGGGTCGTAGGCTGCGGAGAACTTGGCGTAGACGGGCTGCACTTCAGCTCGCATCTTGGCGAGCTCGGCGGGCGGGACGTCGTTGTAGAGCATGCCCTTGGCCGTGAGTTCGCCGAGGGCCTTGGCCGAGACGTCACGACTGACCACGCGCTGCCAGTTCTGGGCTTCGGTGGCTGCGTCCTGCAGGATCTTTTGCTCCGTCGCCGAGAGCTTGTCCCAGAAGCGCTTGCTGATCTGGACCGGATTGGTCGCATAGACGTGGTTGGTGCCGCTCACATATTTCTGCACTTCATAGAACTTGCTCGAGGCAATCACCGCGAAGGGGTTTTCCTCGCCATCCACAGCCTTGCTTTCGAGCGCGCCGTACAGCTCGGCAAAGGGCATCGGCACCGGGTTGGCCTTGAAGGTCTTGAAGGTTTCCAGGAACACCGGGTTCGGTATCACGCGCAGCTTCAGGCCTTCCAGGTCGGAGCCCTTCATGATGGGGCGCTTGCTGTTGGTGACATTGCGAAAGCCCAGGTCGAAAAAGCCCAGCACGATCACGCCCTTTTCAGGCAGTTTGGCGGCAAGCATCTTGCCCAGGGGGCCGTCGACCAGCGCGTCAGCCTGTTTCGCATTGGCAAAGAGGAACGGAAAGTCGAGCAGGCCGAACTCCTTGACGATGCCGTTCAGCGACGTCGTCGAGGCCACCAGCATTTCCTGCACGCCGCCCTGCAGTGCGGATTGCTGCTGCAACTCGTTGCCGAGCTGGGAGGACGCGAATTCCTGCACCTTGATCTTGCCGCCGCTCTTGGCGGCGACGATCTCTGCGAACTTGCGCACCCCCAGGCTGGTGGGGTGGTCGGGGTTGTTCAGGTGGCCGAACTTGATGGTGCGTTCCTGGATGTCCTGCGCCACGGCGGCAGTCGAGAGGCCCAACAGGGCGGCTGCGGCCAAGGCGAGGGTGCGGCGGGTGAAGCGGATCGACGTCATGGCAGGTCCTTTGTGTCGGATTTGAATACTGAAAAGTGAGCGAACGGGCAGCGCCACTGCGCGCGCCACCATCAAGGCAGGCTGGATCATGAATCATGTTGGAAAGTCTTTCCAATATGGAAAACCATTACCATTTTCCGATTGCCCTGGCCGCAAAGCGTCGGCCAAATACCACCATGCCCTTGCCTGAAACCGTCATTTCCCCATGAGCATGCTTCTCGAACGAAGCTTCAAGACGCTCGAGCAGCTGGCCGCGCACCCCGAGGGGCAAACCGTCTCCATGATTGCCGCCACGCTCGACATGCCGCTCAGCGCGACCCACCGGCTGCTGGCCGAGCTGTGCCGCTGCGGTTATGTGCGGCAGGTGCGTGAGCAGGGCGAATACGTTCTGACCATCAAGCTCGTATCGCTGGGCCTGGGTTATTTGAGCGCGTCGGGCGTGGTCGATGTGGCTCAGCCGCTGCTCGACAGCCTGGCCGAGGAATCGGGCGAGCTGGTGCGCCTGGCCGTGGTCGACGGTGACGACCTCGCCTTTGTCGCCAAGGCCCAGGGCGCACGCCGCGGCCTGCGTTATGACCCTGACATGGGCCTGTCGGTGCCACTCTCGTGCAGCTCCGCCGGTCACGCCTGGCTGTCGACCATGAGCGACGAAGAAGGCATGCGCCTCGTTGCCAGGCAGGGCTTCGGTTTACCCAAGGACTTCGGCCCCAAGGCCCCCACCACCGTCAAGGCGCTGCTGGCCTATGTGCACGCAACACGCAAGCGCGGCTTCAGCATGATCAGCGAAGTGTTCGCACCGCAGATGACGGCGATGGCCGCACCGGTGATGTCACGCAGGGGCGCGATAGGCGTGGTCACCATCGCCGGCCCATTGGTGCGCCTGACCGAGGCGCGCATGGAGGAGCTGTCGGAAGCTTTGCTGGACGCTGCTGAAAGAATTCGTGCGGCGAGCGGTGCGTCGGCCATGTTCAAGAAGCGGGCCTGACGAGCGCCGGGGGGATCGCGAATGGACATCTGCTCGCGCGAGGGCCAGTGACCGCCGTCCGGAGTCTGCTTTCGGAGGACTTGTGCGGAGCATCGAACGCATTCACCACTTCCTGCGGCTCTGCGTGGACGAACACAGCCTTTCCAACGTCGCGGGTGAGCTGCGAAAGGACTGGCGCGGACGCGGACCTACGCAGTGTCACCAGTCGATGCAGAAGCCATCGCGGCGATCTGCTCGGCCTTCTTCACCACAGGTAAGTCCACAAGCTTCCCGTCGACGGTAGTTGCACCTGGCGCACCCTCACGCACCGCCGCGAGAACCCGCTCAGCCCATGCGCGCTGCTCTGACGAAGGCGCCAGGCATTCGTGCACCGTGGCCACTTGGCCGGGATGAATGCAGAGCTTCCCGCCAAAGCCCAGCCGACGAGCCCGCAGCGTTTCGCTACGAAGCAGTTCTTGGTTCCGAACATCCGCCGTCACTCCGTCGAGTGGACGTCCAATCTGTGCGAGGCGAGACACCATCACCAGCTGGCTGCGCGCGAACAGCAACGCGTCGTCTTCCCCATCCAGTCCGAGATCGACTTGGAAGTCGATCGACCCGAATGCCAGTCTGAGAACACCCGCGCAACGGGCGGTATCAAGCGCTCGGTGCAGACCTTCGGCCGTCTCGATGAGCGGAATGATAGGCAACGCCAACCTGGCCGACAGCTCGGCGAGCCCGCCTGGAATGGCCTCTGCCTTCGGCAACATGACGCCGGCAATGCCCGGAAGGGCCGCAAGTTCCATGTCCTGCGCGAACCATGGCGTGCCAGCGGCATTGCAGCGAATCCAAACCGGCCTGTCGGGATGCAGCCAGCTTGCCACCAGTGCGCGCGCGGTGGTCTTCTTCTCAGGAAGGACGGCATCCTCGAGATCCAAGATGAGGGCATCCGCTGAGCTGCCGAATCCCTTGTCGAAGCGCTCGGGCCGGTCTCCTGGAACGAAAAGAAAGGTGCGCGCGTCGGCGCTGCGAACGGGGCTGGGAGATAGCACGATGAAGGGCCTCTGGTTCCGGGAAGTCGATGCTGCGGCTCATTGCCGCAGCGGCAAACGCGGTTCAGAAGAACCGTCCGTCAGCGTCGTCTGGAATGCCCATGCCGGTCGCGCGGGCCCGTTTGAGCAGGCTCCAGTAGTACCGATACGTTGCGCGGTCGTGCAGTTCGCCTTTGAACTGAATCGGGCCCCAGCTTGCGTCTTGCGCAAGCGCGAGGATCGCAGCAGCATCCTCCATCTCGCCGAACGCCGGCCGCATGGCCGCTACGATAGGTTCAATCTGCGCCGGGTAGATGCTCCACATGCGCTGAAACCCGAACTCGCGGTTGGCTCGCTCAGCGTCGGAGCGAACAACGCCCTCGTCCTTCAGGTTCAGACAGACGTTGTGTGCCGGCACGACACCGGCCGCCGCGGCCGCGGCGACCACCGCGGCTTTTGCGCGCACGAGCAATTGGTGCTGGAACTGGCCAGGACTGCGCAAGGCCGTAGCCGGGATCAGGCCGTGGTGGTCGCTCACGAAATCCATCTGACCGAAGTCCAGGACCTCCACAGCAGGAAGGCGCGCGAGTGCGAAGACATGCTCCAGGGCGCCATGCGTCTCAATGAGGATGTGCACGGGGACGAGGGTGCTTCGCCCCGCTCGCTTTGCGACATCCTGGACGTACGCAATGACCTCAGCGGCCGCATCGACTCGCGTGGTCTTCGGGATGGTCACGTAGGCTACACGGCAGGCCGCCTGGCCCACAACGATGTCCACATCTTGCTTCCAAGAGCGGTGCGTGTGGTCGTGGATGCGGACCCCGAGGCGGTGATGCTTGTTGGCGTCGGACAGCATCACCCGGGCGACCATTTCGGCATGCTCATGCTCCTCGCCAGCCCTGGCCCCGTCCTCGCAGTCACACGTGATATCGAAGATGGTCCCGAGAGACTCCTGCAGGCTCAGTGCCTTCAAGATGAGCTTTTCGCTTCCAGCGAAGTGCTCGCAGCTTGCAAGCGCCGGTGCCAACTTCTCGCCAGCGAAGAGGGCGCGGTCTGGGTGCACAAGAGAAGACATATTGCCCTCCTTCAGGTCGTGGCCTGCGCCATTGCGCGGGCCGACGGGCCGAGAACAACGGTCGCATCACTACCCGGCTTGCCACGCAAGATAAGGTCTGAAGCCTTGTCTGCAATCATGATGGTCGGTGCGTTGGTGTTGCCCGACGGGATGCGTGGCATGACAGAGGCGTCGATGACCCGCAATTGCCCGATGCCCCGCACGCGAAGCTCCTGGTCCACGACGGCGTCGGGCCCGTTGCCCATGCGGCATGTGCCGACCGGGTGGTACATCGACTGCGCATTCGCGCGCAGGTAGGTCTCGAGCTCACGGTCGGTCTGATAATCGACGCCCGGCAGCATCTCGCTCTTGAAGTGATCCTTGAAGGGCGCCGTGTTGAAGACTTTCCGGATGATGCGAATGCCCTCGATGAGGGGCTGGATGTCGCGGCGGTCGGTCAGGTAGTTGGCGAGCATCTTCGGCGCATCTTGCGGCTTCGAGGTCCGCAGGGTCACAGAACCCAGGGAGTACGGGCGCAACAGCGTGGTCGACGCGGTCAACGCCGGCTCACTGTTGGCCTTGTACATGCCAGCCTTGCTGATCATGCTGAAGGGCCGCATCTGCACCTGCAGGTCGGGAACATCGGTGTGGGGGCCGGAGCGCAGGAACATTCCGACCTGCGCGGCGGCGGATGTCAACAGACCTCGACGGGTCAGCAGGTACCGGAACACGTCCGGAATCATCTTCACGTTGCTCGAGATCTTGTTGTTGATGGAGAAGACGGGGTCGACGCTGGCCAGGCAGTGGGCGTAGATGTGGTCCTGCAGGTTCTGCCCGACGCCTTCGAGCGCCTGGCGGACCTGGATCCCATGGGAGAGCAGCTGCTCGCTCGGACCGATGCCCGACAGCATGAGCAGTTGAGGCGAGTTGATGGCACCGCCAGCGAGCAGCACCTCCCTGGTGACCCTCGCCTCGCGCACCGTGCCACCCTGCTGGTAGCGAATGCCGACCGCGGTGCGGCCTTCCAGCAAGATGCACTCCACCAACGCGCCCGTCACCAAGGTGAGGTTGGGCCTGTTGCGAATCGGGTGCAGGAACGCCGCAGACGCCGAGGCCCGGACGCCTTCGCGGATGGCGAACTGCAGGTATCCGACGCCTTCCTGCGTCGCTCCGTTGAAGTCATCGTTGCGCGGCACGCCGATGCGGGTGGCCGCTTCGACGAAGGCCTGCGACCCGACGTGTGGCTCGAGCAGCGGCGATACGGTGAGTTCACCACTGCCGCCGTGGAGCTCTGTCTCACCAAGGTAATGCCGCTCTGCACGTTTGAAGTAAGGCAGCACGTCGGACCAGCCCCAGCCAGTATTGCCCAGCTCCCGCCAGCCGTCGTAATCCGCGGCAGTCCCACGCATGTAGACATGTCCGTTGATGGAGCTGCTGCCGCCCAAGGTCTTGCCGCGTGGCCAGATGATGGTGCGATTGTTCAAGCCCGGCTCCGGCTCCGAAACGTAGCCCCAGGTCAGCCCAGGGTGGCCGACCACCCTCGGCACGCCGGCGGGCACTTTGAGCCAGACGTTACGGTCCTCGCCGCCCGCCTCCACGAGGAGGACACGGACGCTCGGGTCCGTAGTCAGCCGGTTTGCGAGGACGCAGCCGGCCGAGCCGGCACCCACGATGATGAAGTCGAACTTGCTGGTTTCCATTTCAGGTCCGCTGTGCCACTTACGGGCGAATGGTGGGGTCGTTGTGCTTGGCGCCCTCAAGGATGTAGAGGTGCGTCGTGGCCGACTTGAACCGGTAGGCGATGACGTCCTGATACTCCGGCGAGTCATAGAACTGCTTGGCCAGCGCGGGGCTGTCAAACTCCAGGAACACGATTCGCTGCACGTCGCGCTCACCCTCGCGCACTGTTGGTGCACCGCCGGCCACCAAGAACCGCGCCTTGTACTTCTCCAGCACAGGCTGCACGCGCGGCGCGTACTCGGTGTTGAAGAGCTCGGGATCATGTACGTTCAGCTCTGCGTAGATGTAGCCTTTTTGCCCGTTCATGTTCAATCTCCTTGTGATGTTTTAGTGGGAACCACCCAGGTAGGCAGCCTTGACCGCCGGGTCGCCCTTCAGTTTTTCGGCGGGTCCTTCCAGCGCAATGCGGCCACTTTCGAGCACGTAGGCGTAGTCGGAAACATCAAGCGCAGCGGCTGCGAACTGCTCGACAAGCAGCATCGTGACGTGCCGGGCGCGCAGTTTGCGGATGATGCGGAATACCTCTTCGACCAGCTTGGGCGCCAGGCCCATTGAAGGCTCATCCAGCAGGATCACATCGGGATTGAGCATCACCGCGCGGGCCATCGCCAACATCTGCTGCTCGCCCCCGGACAAGGTGCCTGCAGCTTGTTGTTGACGCTCTTTCAGCCGGGGGAACAGCTCCAAGGCGCTTTGGATGTCCGACTCGACGTCGCCCTTCGGACGGCTACCGGTGTAGCGCGGGAACGCGCCCAGTCGCAGGTTGTCGAGCACGCTAAGGTTGGAGAAGACGCGTCGCCCTTCCGGGCTGTGAGCCAGCCCCAGCCGCGCGATGTGATGGGAATCCAAGCCGGCAATTTCCTTGTCTTCCAGCTTGATGGAACCCGAGCGCGGCTTGAGCATTCCAGAGATGGCTCTCATGGTCGTTGTCTTACCGGCGCCATTCGACCCGATAAGGCTCACCACCTTGCCCTTTGGCACTTCGAGCGAGACACCATGAAGCACATTGGTGGGCCCGTAACCCGCATGCAGATCTTTTACTTGCAGCATGTCAGTACCTCTCAAGCCATGGCGGGAGCGAAGCCAGCGCCCTTGGGTTCGTGCACGACTTCGGCCCCAAGGTATGCCTCGACCACTTTCGGATTGCTTCGCACCTCGGAGCCCGTGCCCTCTGCAATCTTCTGTCCGAAGTCCAGCACGGTGACCTGGTCACAGATGCTCATGACCACGTCCATGTGGTGCTCGATGAGGATGACGGCCACGCCGTGCTCCTTGATTTTGCGAATCATCTGGACCAAGTCCGGCAGTTCCGCTGGCGGAAGCCCGGCAGCCGGCTCGTCAAGCAGCAGCAAGCGAGGACCCAGGCTCAGGGCGCGCGCAATCTCCAGCAGCCGCATGCGGCCGTATGGCAGGTTGCGTGCCTCCTCTTCCGCGTCTCTTGACAGCCCGACGAAGTCCAGGAGCGCCTGGGCACGCTGCAGGGCCGCAGCTTCCTCGTCCCGGTACCTCCTCGTGTGCAGCACGACATCGAGAAGAGTTGACTTGAAGGTGTGGTGCAGACCGACGAGGATGTTCTCCGTCGCGCTCATGTCGCCGAACAACTGCACATTCTGGAAGGTTCGCGCGATGCCTCCGAGCGCAATGCTGGAAGGCGTATTGCCGTTGATGCGATTGCCTTCGAACACAACGTCGCCAGAGGTGGGCGCGTAGATGCCGGTGAGCACGTTCATCATCGTACTCTTGCCCGAGCCGTTCGGCCCGATAAGGCCATGTACGGCACCCTGCTCCACCACCATGTCCAGCTGGTTGACCGCCTTCAGGCCACCGAACTGCATGACCACCCCCTTCGCCTGCAGGATGGCGCCTTGCCATCCCGACGTCGTCGCCTGGATGGCTTGCGACGGTGTGGCGACCACGCTGGTGGTGACCACCGCATGCTTCTTGGGCTTGGCGCGCAGCCCCTTGGTTGCGGAGCGAATGAAGCCGACGATGCCGTCCGGCATGTAGTACACGACGCCCAGAATCAGCAGACCGAAGATGGTCAGGCGGCGCTCGGAAATGTCGGTCAGCGTGAACGACAACACTGCCATGCCAATGACGATCGTGACCGGAATCGCTGCCGTCAGCAGGCCGAGGCCTTTCGATGCCACGCGGTAAATGGCGTAGCCCGTGATGACGACTGCAAGCGTGACAGCCAGCATTCGGAACAATGCAATGTCGGACAGCAGGTTCGGGAGCACCACGATGACGGCGGCACCTAGGACGGAACCGATGCGCGAGCGGCGCCCACCAAGTGTGAGGGCCAGCAGGAACAGGATGGCAAGCTCGGCGGTGAAATTGTTCGGCGCGATGTAGCCCTCGCTGAAGGCGAACATGCCGCCGGCCAGACCAGCCATGGCTGCGCTGATGACGAAGGCCACAACCTTGTATTTGTAGACCGACACCCCCATGCAGTCCGCGGCAATGGGGCTTCCACGCAGCGCGATGAACGCGCGGCCGAAGTGCGACTTGAGCAAGCGCGTGACCCCGATCCAGCACAGCGCGCTCATCGCGAGCGTGAAGTAGTAGAAGCCCACCCCCTTGTTCTCTATGCCGAAGATGGAGGGCTTTGCCACCACCAGTCCCTGAGGTCCCGAGGTCAAGAAGTCCATCTCGTTGAAGAGAATCGCCAGGATGGTTCCGAAGGCAAGCGTCACCATCGCCAGGTAGGGGCCTGTAACCCGCAGTGCAGGCAGCGCCAGCAACAGGCCGAACGCGGCGGTGATCCCGATTGCCGCTATCAAGCCAACCCAGAAGGGCAGGCCCAGCTTCATGAAGATGAGCCCAGCCGCGTAGGCGCCAATGCCGAACAGGCCGGCATGACCGAGCGACACCTCGCCGGTGTAGCCGACAACGACGTCCATGCCGAACAGCAGGATGGCGTAGATGCCAATGACGACCAGCAGGTGGATGTAGTACGGGTTGGTGGTGAACAGCGGAATTGCTGCGAGGGCAGCCACCGCCGCGGTGAACACAGATGCACGCCGGATGCTCATTTCACACCTTCTTGATGAGTGCTTTGCCGAGCAGGCCATCGGGTTTTACCGAAAGGACCAGGAGCAGCAACAGCAGGCCAGGCACGTCTTTGTAGCCTGTGGAGAAGAAGAAGCCCGTCGCGGTCTCGGAGAGACCCAGAATCAGGCCGCCAACGATGACGCCCAGGCCCGAGGTGAGCCCACCGATGATGGCTACGGCGAGCGCCTTCAGGGCCCAGCGAGGCGCCCATGCCGGCACCAACCAACGTCAGCGGTGCGATGAGCACACCGGCGAAGGCGGCAGTAGCGCACGAAAGCGCATAGGAGAACGAGATGACCTTGCCCGTGTTCACGCCCATCAGCCCAGCGGCTTCACGGTCCACTGCAGTCGCGACAACCGCCTTGCCGTAGATGGACTTGCGGTTGAAGAACTCGATACCGAGCATCATGGCCAGCGCACCGAGCACGACCAGGATTTCCATAGGCATCACGCGTGCACCGGCGATCTGGAATGCCTGCTCCGAAACCGGCGATGGGAAACGCATGTCCTCGCGGCCCCAGAGGTTCTCCGCTTCGTTTTTCAGGATGATGCCGATGGCGATGGTCGACATGATCCAGCCTTCGGACTTGAGCTTCATCGCGGGCCGAACACCCACGCGCTCGACGAACAGTCCGTAGCATGCACCGAACGCCAGGACGATTGGAATCATCGCCCAGTAACCGAGGTAGCTGCTCAAGGTCAGGCCCACCAACGCGCCGATGGCGAGTGCTTCGCCCTGCCCGAAGTTCAAGGTTCCCGATGTCGCGAACGTCAGTTGGTAGCCGAATGCGATGACGGCGTAGATCATTCCTACAGCGCAGCCGCTGAACAGGATCTGCAGCAAGATTTCCATTTGAGTGGACCTCAGTTGCACTCAGGCTCACACTCCCGGCGGAACTTCCAGCCGGGGCGCGCCTTCGATGCGTGTTGTTTCAAAGCGCCCCCTTTTCACGAGGGCACCAGCGAAGCCTTTCGGAGGAAGCCTTACTTGCTGTCAGCCAGCTTGACGACTTGACCATTGCGAATCGTGGCCATCAGGGCTTTGGACGAATCGCGGAACAGTTCGTGGCTGTCCTTGGAGAACGGCTGCTGGTAGCGCATCAGCACGCCATCGACCGGCTCCTTGAGGTTCTCGAGCGCGGCCCGCAGCTTCGGCCCGTCCGTGGAGCCGGCCTGCTTGATCGCGGCGGCCAGGAGGTAGACCGAGTCGTAGCCGGGAGCAGCCCAGCCCATCGCCGCGATGCGGTCGAGTTTGTAGCGCTTCTTGTAGTTGGCGACGAAAGCAGTCCCCTTCGCCGTCTGACCTTCCACGAAGGTCTGCGGGAAGATGGCACCCTCGGAGTTCTTGCCGGCGTTCTCGATGAAGTTGGGCATGGACAACGTGTGGCTGCCAATCATGGGCACCTGCCAGCCGAGCTTGGACATACCGTTTGCAATCTGCGCAAGCTCGGGGCCGACGGCATAGGTCAGGATGGCCTCGGCGCCCGCGTTCTTCGCGCGCAGCAGTTGGGCCGTCATGTCGACGTCGCGTACGTTGAACTTTTCCACGGCCACCGGCTTGATGTCCCGCTTGGCGAGCGCCGCCGCCATGTCTTCCCGACCGAGCTGACCGTAGTTCGTGGAATCGGCCAAGATGGCGATCTTCTTGAAGCCTTGGCGCTTGACCGCCTCCTCCGCGATCATGTCCGCCTGAATCGAGTCGGGCAGCGACACGCGGAAGACATAGCCCGGGAACTGCTGCGTCAGCGCCGTACCCGTCGGACCAGGCGTGATGATGGGTACCTGCGCTTCCTGGTACATCGGTGCGGCCGCCATGGTCACGCCAGTGTTGATGAAGCCCAGGGCCGCGACAACCTTCTCGCGGTGGATGAGCTCCTGGGCAATCTGCACGCCGCGCTCGTTCTTGGCTTCGTCGTCACGCTCGACGAGCTGAATCGGACGGCCGATCACACCGCCCGCAGCGTTGATTTCGTCGACAGCCATGCGAATGGCGTCGCGCATGGAAACGCCCATCGGGCTGGAGCCTCCGGTGAATGGGCCGGCCAAACCGACCTTGATGGGTTCACCGGATTGGGCGTGCGCGGCGCCGGCTGCGACCAATGCGAGCGCGAGCACGGTCTTGCTCAGGGAAAGCTTGAACTTCATTGTTGTCTCCTCGGGTGGGCGGCTCGTTCGAGCCAGGTTGAAAGTTCAGTGAATGTGCAGGCCACCGTTCACGTCAATGACGGAGCCGGTCACGTATCGAGAGAGGTCGCTGGCCAGGAAGATGAACACGTTCGCAATGCACGTCGGCGTTGCGAGGCGGCCCATCGGTGTGCCCTCAGCGACGCGCGCTTTTCCGGCGTCGTCGATCTTTCCGACCAGGAGCTCGGTATCGACGAGGCCTGGAGCGACAGCATTGACGCGAATGCCATCGGGTGCCAGCTCGCGCGCCATGGCCTTCGCCAGGGACTGCACGCCGCCCTTCGCTGCCGCATAGTGCGGGCCGCCCAGCACGCCACCACCGCGCTGCGCGGCGATGGAGCCCATGCAGGCGATGCTGCCGCTCTTGCGTTCTCGGAAGTGCGGGACCACGGCGCGCGACATGTTGTAGGTGCCGCGCAGGCTCGAGTCCATCACCAGGTCGTAGTCCTCGACCGTGCTGTCCATGAGACGCTTGGACTGGCTGACGCCTGCGTTGTTGACCAGAACGTCGATCTGGCCGAAGTCCTGGAGGATTTGCTGGACGACCTGGCGGCACAACTCGCCGTCTCTCACGTCGCATGCGTAGCCTCGGTGGCTCCCGCTGATGGCTTCCGCGGCTGCGGTGGCAGCTGCCTGGTTGAGGTCCAGCAGTGCCACCCGGGCGCCCTCCTCTGCGCACCGCTGCGCGGTGGCGAAGCCGATGCCACGAGGAGACGCCGCTCCCGTCACCACTACAACTTTGTTCTTCAATAACATGCATGTCTCCTTGAACCAGTGCAATCAGGGGATCAGCACGACGGAGCCGACGGTGCGGCCGGCCACGATGTCGGTGTGCGCGCGGTGCGCTTCCTTCAGCGGGTAGGAGTTGCCGACCTTGATGCGGATGGCGCCGTCCTTGACCAGTTGGAACAGAGCTGCGGCACCGGTGCGGAAGTCGTCCGCCTCCGCCGTGTACTGAGTGACCGTGGGACGCGTCACGAACAGCGACCCCTTGGTGCGCAAGTTCATCAGCGACACCTCGCCGGGGTCACCGGAGGGCCAGCCGTACGAGGCCACGAGACCGAAGCGGCGTGCGCAATCCAGAGAGCGCTCCCAGGTTTCCTTGCCGATGGCTTCGTAGACGATGGCCACGCCGGCGCCGCCCGTTACCTCATTGACCTTGGCAACGAAGTCTTCCTTGCTCAGAACGACCGCATGCTGGCAACCGTACTCGCGTACGACGGCGGCCTTCTCCTCGGTGTCGACCGTACCGATGACGGTGACGCCGAGGTGCTTGAGCCACTGAGACAGGATGAGGCCTACACCCCCTGCCGCCGCGTGCACGAGTGCCGCATCGCCCTTGCCGATAGGGCGCAGGCGGGTCGAGAGGTACCAAGCGGTGAGACCGCGGAACAGCGCGCCGGCGGCCAAGTCTGCCGCGAGCGACTGGTCAGGCAGAGCAATGGCGCGCTCGGCGGGCACGATGCGCTCTTCGCTGTAGCTTCCAGCGGTGAAGTACATGTAGGCAACGCGGTCGCCGGCCTTGATGTGCTCGACGCCAGCGCCGACTTCCACCGCCATGCCCACGCCAGCGAAGCCCAGGCCCGTGGGCAGAGTTGCGGGCAACAGACCCGATCGAATCTGAGTGTCGATGTAGTCGACGCCGATGGCTTCGTGGCGCACGCGGATCTCGCCTTGGGCGGGCGAGCGCGCTTCATCCTCTACCCAGCGCATCACGTCGGGCACACCCGTGGTCTCGACAACGATCCGTCCGTACTTGCTCATGTTCTCTCCAATCAATGCAAAAGGGGGTTACTGGGCGGTCCAGCCGCCATCGACCAGCAGCGCGGCGCCGGTCACCATGGCCGCTGCAGGCGAAGCGAGGTACAGAACCGCAGCGGCGATGTCTTGGACAGTGGCAAGGCGGCCCATCGGAATCTTCGAGAAGAGGAACTGCCTCTTCTCCTCGGTATCGACAATGCTGCGCACCAGAGGGGTGTCCACGAAAGTCGGCCCCACACTGTTCACGCGGATGTTCTGCGGGGCCAGTTCGACCGCCATGGCCTTGGTAAGGCCTTCCGTCGCGTGCTTGTTCATGCAGTACACGGTGCGGCCTGGCGAGCCCACGTGGCCCATCTGCGACGTGATGTTGATGACAACACCTCCCTTCGTCGCCCGCTCGGTGTCCTCCAGCATCTTGCGAACTGAGGCCTGGGCAACGACGAACGCAGCGCGCACATTCAGGTTGCTCATGAAGTCCAGGTTCTTGTCGCTGACCTCGAGGAACGGCTCGGGAATGTTGGTGCCTGCGTTGTTGACGATGATGTCCAGGTTCGGCAGGCCGCCGATGAGGCGACGGACCATCGCCGAGTCGGTGACGTCGCAGGCGCAGGTCGTAACGCAGCCGCCGGCGCTTCGGATGAGGCCAGCGGTGTCGTTCAGTTCGTCTTCGCGCAGCGACATCATCACGACTTCAGCGCCGGCCTCCGCCAGTGCCGCGGCGATTGCGGCACCGATGCCAGCACCCGCGCCGGTCACGAGAGCGCGCCGGCCGTTCAGACGAAAGCCGGGCAGGATGGGTTGGATAGAGGAAGTGCTCATGGCGTTGTCTCTGTAGTTGGTGGCGGGTGGCTCAGCGAATGACGAAGGGGTCCGCGGTCTCGGTCGATGTGCTGATCCAGACGCTCTTGGTCTGCAGGTACTCCCGCACGGCGTCCATGCCGTTCTCGCGGCCGACGCCCGAGCGCTTGTAGCCGCCGAAGGGCGACATGTAGCTCACAGCCCGATACATGTTGACCCAGACGATGCCGGTTTTCAGCCGCTTCGGCATGGCCATGGCGCGGCGCAGGTCCTGCGTCCAAATGCCCGCGGCCAGGCCATACAGGCTGTCGTTGGCGATAGCCACTGCTTCGTCCTCGTCCTTGAACGGGATGACGCTCAGAACCGGGCCGAACACCTCCTCCTGTGCAATGCGCATGGAGTTGCTCACGCCCGAGAAGATGGTGGGCTCGACGAACTGGCCGACACCAACCTCGGGGCCAGTGGCCGCCTTGCCGCCCAGGCGGCAAACCGCACCTTCGGCTTTGGCGATGTTGATGTAGTCGAGAATCTTCTCGTACTGGGGCGACGTCGTGACTGGCCCGACCTGCGTGGTGTCCAGCTGCGGGTCACCGATGCGCGCCTTCCTGGCGAAGTCGACCAGGCGCTCCACGAACTCGTCGTGGATGGACTGCTGGACCAGCAGGCGTGAGCCCGCGACGCAGGTCTGGCCCGTCGCGGCGAAGATGCCCGAGATGGCACCCCTGACCGCGTTTTCCAGGTTCGCGTCCTCGAAGACGATGTTGGCCGACTTGCCGCCCAGTTCCAGCGTCACATGCTTGAAGTCGCGTGCAGCCGTTTCATAGATGCGCTGCCCCCCGGTCTCGCTGCCCGTGAACGCCACCTTGGCAACCTTCGGATGCTCGACGAGAGGCGCGCCGACCTCGCCACCGAATCCGGTGACCACGTTGACCACGCCCGGCGGGAAGCCTGCTTCATGGAATAGCGCGGCAAGCTCAAGGGCCGATGCGGAGGTGAACTCCGACGGCTTCAGCACGAAGGTGTTGCCTGCAGCCAGGCCCGGTGCCAACTTGTTCACCGCAAGGAGCAACGGCGAGTTCCAGGCGGTGATGGCTACGCAGACGCCGAGCGGCTCGTGCGTTGTGTAGTTGAAGGTATCAGCCTTGTCGATGGGCAAAACGGCACCTTCGATCTTGTCGGCTAGCCCGCCGAAGTAGCGGAAGTATTGGGGCAGGTACCCGACCTGGGCACGCATCTCCGAGATGAGCTTGCCGTTGTCGCGCGTTTCGATCCGGACCAGCTTCTCGGCATCGCGCGCAATCAGGTCGGCCACGCGGAACATCAACAGGCCGCGCGCGCTCGCTGTCAGCTTGCCCCAGGGTCCGTCCAGGGCCGCTGCCGCGGCATGCACCGCACGGTCTGCATCGGCCTTCCGGGCGCGCGGAATACGCGCCCAGACTTTGCGGGTGTACGGCTCCGAGGTGTCGAATGCGCCGCCATCGGCAGCGTCCACCCACTCGCCGTTGATGAACATGCGGTAGGTCTTGATTTCTTCTGCGTTCATTCCAGTTTCCTTTGTGCAATTGCGCTTCAAATGACGCCCGCGGCGGTAGCGTCCGAACGTTGCTTCTCCGACAAACCGAGCAGCTCCCCAAAAATCTCGGCGTTGTCGGCACCCAGCGCCCTGCCGGCATGCCGAAACTGCGGTGGTGTCTCTGACAGGAGCGGCATCGGCGCCGGGAGCACCAACTCGCCAGCGCGCGGGTCGTAGACGTGGAGCAGGTTGCCGCGTGCGCGGTACTGCTCGTCTTCGAAGATGTCCTTGATGGAATAGATTTGGGCGCAAGGGACACCACCGTCACGCGTCCTCTCCAAGACCTCGGAGAGCGTGTACGTCGCCATCCATTCGGCGACCAGCGAATTGACGAGCGCGCGGTTTTCGACGCGAACGACGCTTGTTGGGTACGTATTCGCCAACTCGGGCTTGTCCATCACCACGGCCAGCCGTTCGAACATCTTGTCGTTCGTGCAGGCCAGCGCTACCCACTCTCCGCTGGCGGTCTGATAGTGGCTGTGCGGAACCACGTTCACCGTGTCCGCACCCATCCGCTCACGCACGATGCCGTACTTCGCGAAGGCTGGTGCCACCTCGTCCAGGAGCCGAAACACGGACTCGTACAAGCCGATGTCGATGAATTGGCCGCGGCCGGTGATCTCGCTGTTGCGCAGCGCGGCCATCACACCGATGGCACCCCACATACCGGAGATGTAGTCGGCCATGGAGGTCGAACCGGGGACCACTGGCGGGCCGTCGGCTTCTCCTGCTAGCCAGGACAGACCGGCAAACGCATGTGCAATGCGTGCGAAACCTGGTTCTCCGCGCTTCGGGCCGGTCTGACCGTACGCGCTGATGCGCAGCATGACCAGCTTGGGATTCAGCTTGCGCAGGTCTTCGAAACCGATGCCCCACTTCTCAAGGGTGCCAGGACGGAAGTTCTCCAAGACAACATCGGACTTCTCGACCAGTTGCTTGAACAGCGCTACACCCTCCGGCTTGCGCAGGTCCAGCGTGACGGCCTTCTTGTTGCGTGCTTCGCTGAGCCAGACAAGGCTGTCACCGCACTCGGTGATGGTGCCGAATTTGCGCAGCGAGTCACCACCATTGGGCTGTTCGACCTTGATGACCTCGGCCCCGAGATCCGCAAGGATGGTTCCGCAGAACGGAGCCGCCACGAAGGTCGCTATGTCCAGGACCCGCAGGCCTTGCATAGCCCCTGTGTGTTCATCGCGTACCGAGCTCGTCTGGCCGCTTTGGTTTGCGCTGTTGCTCATTTTCGGTTGTCCCCATTGACGCTTGTTGCTTTGACGGAGCGAACTCTAGGCAGCAAGCTCGCGTCGGGCAATCGCATTTATTCGTTCAATTCCGAAGTTTTCCAGCACAATCTGGAAACGCCTTCCGCTATGCCCTGAAGAAAGACAACGATGCTGACGCCGAACACACAAGCCTCCATGAACGTCAACCTCAAGCTACTGCAGACCTTCATGCTGGTGGCGGAGGAGAGGAGTTTTCGGGCGGCGGCCGAGAAGTCGTTTCGGTCTGCATCCGCCGTCAGCGCGCAGATTCGCCTACTCGAGGAGCAGCTGCGCGTCCCGCTGTTCCACCGTACAACGCGCAACGTCTACCTCACGCCGGAGGGCGAGCAGTTGATGGAGTGCGCGCACCGGGCGTACCACGAGGTCGAGATCGGCCTGCGCAAGATCCGCGAGACCGCGGACATCCAGCACGGCAAGGTTGTCCTCGCATGCTCTCCGACTGTGGCGGAAACCCGCCTTGCCCGGGTGCTGGCCGCGTTCGAGCGCGAACACCCCGGCATTGATGTCGCCGTGCACGAAATGACATCGGGCGCCCAGTTTGAAAGCATCCGCAAGCGCGAGGTGGACTTCGGCATCGGTCCCTCCATCGAGTCGAGCGAGTTCCTGATGGAGCCTGTGATGGAAGACCCGTTCTACGCGCTCGTCCCCCGGCGATACCTCAAGACGGCAAAGCGGACCATCTCGCTTGCGACGCTGAGCAACGTGCCACTGCTCATGCTTAGCAAGGCGACGGCGCTGCGCGGCATGCTGGAAGATGCGATGAAAGAGCGCCACCTTCGGTTCACCACCCGATACGTGTTCTCCCAAGCTCAAACGCTCATCTCGATGGCGAATGCCGGCCTGGGGGCGGCCATCCTGCCGAAGGTGACCCTTCCCTCTCGCGGCGACCCCAACACCTACGTGCTGCGCATCACCAATCCCACCTTGTCGCGCACGGTGTGCATCAACACTCTGCGGGGCCACAAGCTGTCGCCCGCGTCATTGAAGCTCGTGCGCCTGCTAAAAGAACTCATCCCCGACGCTGACGAACGCCCTGGCACCGGGCGCGAACTTGTGGTGGCCGATGAGTGACGCAGCTCCGTTGACCTACTGTGCGTTTATTCTTCACAGTTATTCAGATAATTTCGATTGCGCTTGCAGTGACCGCCCGATAGATTCCTCCGCACCGCACAGCCTCGAAAGGGTTCGCCAAGGGCTGATGCACACGAAGGAGTCACATGAACTACAACCTGCTCGGCGGCATCCGCGTGGTCGAGAGTTCGGCATTCATTGCCGCGCCACTGGCCGGCATGGCCTTGGCGCAGTTCGGGGCCGATGTCATCCGCATCGACGTGCCAGGAGGCGGCATCGACTACCGCCGTCAACCCCTCTCGCCTGCCGGAAGGAGCCTGTATTGGACTGGGCTGAACAAGCACAAGCGCTCGGTCGCAATCGACGTGCGCAAGCCGCAGGGGCGTGAGCTCGTCCGCGCGCTCATCGCACAGGAGGGCAGCAACGGCGGTGTTCTGCTCACCAACCTGGGGGCACCCTGGTTGTCGCACGCATCCCTGGCCCAGGCGAGGCCCGACCTCATCAGTTGCACCATCGAAGGAAACTCCGACGGCTCGACGGCTGTCGACTACACGGTCAACTGCGCCGTGGGTTACCCCGCGTTGACAGGCAGTGGGGACCCCAGCGAACCCGTAAACAATGTACTTCCCGCATGGGATGTCGCTTGCGCGTACAACGCAGCCTTCGCGATTGCCACTGCGTTAGCCAATCGACGCGCCACCGGCCAAGGCGCAGAGATTCGCCTTGCGCTATCGGACCTCGCTTTCGCAACCATCGCCAACCTTGGCCTCACAGCCGAGGTTGAGCTTCTCGGCGCCGGCCGCAGGTCGACGGGCAACTACCTCTATGGCGCGTTCGGCAAGGACCTGACCACCCTCGATGGTGAGCGGTTCTACGTGGCTGCCATCTCCATGAACCAGTGGCGCAGCCTTGTCGCAGCCAGCGGCCAGGAATCGGCCATCCGGGCCCTCGAGGAAAAGCTGGATTTCGACTTCGGCAGGGAAGAAGACCGTTTCACTGCCAGGGAGCCGATCGCGGCCCTCCTCCAGGCCTGGAGCGCCGTTCGCACATTCGATGAAGTAGCCGCTCAGCTGCGCGCCCACAGCGTGTGCTGGGGCCCCTACCAGACGGTTGCACAAGCCGTGGCCGCGGATCCTCGGCTGAGCACCCAAAACGAAGTATTCAACCGTGTCACAACGCAGGGGGTCGGCGACCACCTTGCGGCCGGCGCCGCAACCCGCATCTTCGGAGCGACCCGCCATCCCGTTGTTCCTGCCCCCCTTTTGGGACAACACACCGATGAGGTCCTGCTCGACGTCCTGAAATTGAGCGCCGCCGAAGTGGGACGCCTCCATGATGAAGCCATCGTTGCGGGCGCCGATGCTTCTGGAAGCCAAGCGTGACCACGGCGCACGAGGCCGCGAGCCCCATTGACTACGACAGCTGGATTGGTCGCAGCGAGGAGAGCCTCGACGTCGCCACCCTGGCCCCGGTTCGGGCCATGGCCGCGACGCTCGACCACCCCACGCCGCTCGACGTCGGAGCCGCCATTCCTCCGCTCTGGCACTGGCTGTACTTCCTGCCGCGTGCGCCCACGTCGGAACTCTCGCAAGACGGCCATCCCCACAAAGGGGGCTTCCTACCGCCCATCCCCAAGCCGAGTCGCATGTGGGCCGGCAGCCAGGTGGCCTTCCACGCCCCCCTGCGCATCGGGGCCGCACTTCGCCGAACCTCAACGGTCGCTGACATCAAACCCAAGGAAGGCCGCAGCGGCTCCATGTTCTTTGTGAACGTCCGCCACGAGATCTTCTGCGACGGAATTCTTGCGGTCGTCGAAGATCAGGACATCGTGTATCGCGACGCGGCCCCTGTTGCGGTCAAGGCCGCACACCAGGCTGCGCCGCGGACAGCACCGGCATTGTGGTCTCGCGCGGTGCTACCAAGTGCGCCGCTCCTCTTCAGGTACTCGGCACTGACGTTCAACAGCCATCGCATCCACTACGACAGGCCGTACGCCACCGAGGTGGAGGGCTACGCCGGACTGGTTGTTCATGGCCCGCTGCTGGCGACCTTGATGCTCGACCTGGTCCGCCGCGAGTTGCCTGACGCGGGCATTCGCCAGTTCACGTTCAAAGCGCAGAAGCCCATCATGGATACGCATAGCTTTCAAGTCTGCGGACATCAGCGTGAACCAGGCAGCCTTGCGCTATGGGTTTCAGACCTCGACGGCGCCGAGGCGACCGTCGGCACCGCCTTGCTCGAGTAAACAACGAGGAGACTATGCAGAAAGATAGACGGGGCAACTACTTTGAGGACTTCCAGCTAGGCCAGGTCATCCAACACGGGACACCGCGCACGGTGACGGAGGGCGACGCCTCCGTCTACATCGCGTTGACCGGCGCACGCCAGCTGCTGCACTCGGCATCGACGGCCGCCAAGCTCATGGGCCTGGACCGGCGACCTCTCGACGACGTGCTTGTGTTCAACATCGCCTTCGGGAAGACGGTCCCGGACGTGTCGCTGAACGCAGTGGCCAACCTTGGCTATGCCGAGGTTCGGTTCACCGAATCCGTGTTCGCGGGTGACACATTGCGTTGCGAGAGCGTGGTCATTGGCCTGAAGGAGAACTCGAACAGGAAGACAGGCCTCGTGTACGTCCGGTCCACCTGTTGCAACCAGGCTGGACGCAACGTTCTCAGCTGGGTTCGTTGGGTGATGGTCAACAAGGCCGATCCCGCCGCCAAAGCGGGTGGTGCACACGTTCCAAGTCTTCAGGTATCCGTTCGGCTGGAAGACCTGACTTCCGCGTGCCGGCTGGAGTCCTCCGATGCGCTTGAAGAGTGGTGCGAGCTCTCCGGGGCAAATGACCTGTGGGACGATTACAGCCCAGGGGAGGTCATCGTCCATCCCTTGGGAATGACCATCGAGGACGCGGACCACATGTCCGCAACGCGGCTCTACCAGAACAACTCGAAGCCCCACTTCGATGCGTTGCACATGGCAAGCTCGCCCCTTGGTAAGCGACTGGTCTATGGTGGCCACGTCATCTCCATCTGCCGGGCGCTTTGCTACGACGGAATGGAGAACGCGACGAGCATCCTTGCCATCAACGGCGGCTCGCACGTCGCACCCACGGTCGCCGGCGACACCTTGTACGCGCGCACCCAGGTCTTGGAGAAGGTGAAGCTTCCTGGTCGAAGCGATGTCGGAGCACTCCGGCTCCGCACGCTCGGCCTGCGAAACCACGGTGCCGACAAGCCGCTCGACTTTCACGCGGCTGCACAGGCGAACACCCAACAGCGCACTCACGTCGTCCTTGACCTGGACTACGTTGTCGCCATCCCGCGAGCGTCGCTGGCGCGTTGAGTCCGAGCTCGCCGTGCTGCGCGTGCATGTGGACGAGCGCGGCGCAGTGCGCAAGACATTGCTGGTCAGCAGCAGCGGAAGCGCAGCGCTCGATGGAGCCGCCGCGCGAGCGCTTGTTGCTGCCAGGTTCGTCCCCTACCGCGAAGCGGGCGCGGCCATACCGGTCACCACGCTGATGCCGATGAATGTCAAGGCCTCTGCGCAATGCCGCGGCGTGAGTCCGTTGGACTGCTGAGAAGGCGACCCCCCCGTCCTTCCGCCGCAATGATGGTGCAGTGCGCAGACGCATCGGGGCCGGCTCGGATTGCCGCCGGCACGACGGTGCGGTAGCCTCTCGGCTCCAATACTGCCAGGAGACTCCCGATGCCTCGTCGCTTCATTCTTTCCGCTGGCGCCGCCCTCGCAGCCACCGCACTGATCGTCGGTTGCGGAGCCATGCGTGCATCAGGCGGCAACCCCATGAGCTTCTTCATCACCAGCGTGAACCCCGGCAAGGGCGGCGACCTCGGAGGCCTGGCTGGAGCCGACCGCTTCTGCCAGTCGCTGGCCACGAGTGCGGGGGCGGGCAACAAGACGTGGCGTGCCTATCTGAGCGCCGCACCCGCGGACGGCCAGCCGGCCGTCAATGCGCGCGATCGAATCGGCGCGGGTCCCTGGACCAATGTCAAGGGAGTGGTCGTCGCCACCAGCGTGGCCGACCTGCACAGCGCCAACGCCAAGGTCGGCAAGGACACGTCGCTGACCGAGAAGGGCGAGGTGGTCTCGGGCTTCGGCGATCCGGTCAACCGCCATGACATCCTCACCGGCTCGCGCCCTGACGGCACCCTGGCCGTGCCCGATCCCGGCAAGGACACCACATGCGGCAACTGGACCAAGAGCGACGGCGGCTCCGCCATCGTGGGTCACCACGACCGCAAGGGCACCAACCCCGATCCGGTCGCCAATGCTTCGTGGAACGCTTCGCACGGCACGCGCGGCTGCAGCGTCGACCAACTCAAGACGAGCGGCAGCGCCGGGCTGATGTACTGCTTCGCGGCGAACTGACCTTGGCGGTCGGACGGGGCCTGGAGCAGCCGCTCGCTCAGGGCCCCGTGGGCGTCTTGCGGGCGCGCCTGCTGCGCTTGGGCAGCAGCATCCCGACCTGGTCGCGGTAGACGAGATGGCGCCGGCCGAACTGGGCGACCAGGTCACGCTCCTCGCCCCACCCCAGCGCAAGGTCAGCGAGGCGGCGCAGACCTTCCAGAGAGTACGTTTCTCTTCTCCCCGTTCACCGCTCCTCGCACGAGTTTTGCCACATCCAGCAGGGTGCCGTCCGCTCCTTGCTGCGATGGGCCTTGCCGGTCACATGCTGCCTTCGTCTGCTCAAGAAGAAACTGACGGCTGCGCAGGAGCACCGGCAGTTCGATGGCACCTCCGACCGAAGAATCCAGATGATTCACCGCGGATACATAGCCTTCAAGCCACGAGAGCGCCGAATCGACTTCTGCCTGCCGTTTCGGATCGTCCAGCATCGCGAGGAAATCGCGGCACTTCAGGTGCCCGCTGCCAACCATGGTCTTGTCCGGGAAATCTTGTGCGTTGGTCACAGTCGGCAAGAAGCGAATCTCTTGAGCGGCTGCCGTGCTCGAAAGAACAAGCGCCGCGAAAAGAATGAACAAATGCCCGAAGGCAGCAGACCCGCATCGTTTCGATGCTCGGGGTCCGGTCATCGACCCATGAGACTTGCCGCGCTGTGCGTGGATCATCCGGTTTACTCCAGGTTGGTCTTGCCAATCGGGCCCTGCTTGCACCACACTTGCCCAGAGGACGATCACGGCGGCTCGGCCGGGGGCACTTTGACAGCAAACGCGATATCTCGAGTATCGCAGCGCCCCTCAATACCCCAGCACCGCGTCCCAGACCTTCAGCTGGTCCAGCTTTGGCACCGCACCCAGCACGGTGTCGCCCGTCGCGCCTTCGCCCCAGCGCACGGAAGTCGCGGTTCCGGGCCGGTACAGCGGCCAGGCTTCGCCGGTGCCGAGCCTGGGCTGGGCCTCGCTGGCGAACGACACCATGGCCGCCATGAACTGGTTGGACAACTGGGCCTCCTGCGGCGTGGCACCGAGCTTGTCGCGGTAGTAGTTCAGTCCGTAGGTGCCGAACAGCATGGGCACATCGGCGCAGTGCGGCACGCCGCGCCCCGGCGCCTTGACCGCATGCATGTAGGTGCCAAGACGGACCGGCACGCCGGCCGCGGAAAGCCGGGCTGCATAGCGGGTTCCGAAATTGCGCAGCAACTGGTCGCCGAAGATGTCCGTCCACAGCAGCGACGGCGTCGTCGGCCGCCCTTCCGCAAGCGCGGCTTGAACATACACGTCGATGACCGTGTTCGCAGCGTCGGTTCGGCCGCCGAGCTGGGCGACCAGCGCGGCGCCAACGGCGGGCAGCGTGCCGGGAGGCGTCGGCGTGAGCATGCTGTTGCTCGCCGGGTCGTACAGGTCCCACCAGAACGCGCCTTCGTCGAGCGTGTAGTCGATCACCACGGGCAGGTCCGCGGGCCAGTCGCGCCGGGTCCAGTCGCCCAGGTAGGTCTTGCCGTCGATAAGCGGCGCGAGCTTGTAGGGCGATGCCCCCGAGGCGAATCCCGCCGGCAGCGGCGCCGCATTCTGGGCCAGCTCCGCATCGTGCAGCGCCTTTGCGGGCACGTCCCGCAGCCCGCGTGGCGTGGTGCCGAGTTTTGTTGCGAGCAGCTCGGTGTAGGCCGCCGCGTCCGTCACGGTCAATGAGGCGGGCGGTGCCACGTTCGGCGGGCTCAGCAGCACGGCCTTCTGGAAGGTGCCGCGGTACGCAGGGTTCTGCGCCAGCATCGCCGTGTGCATGGCGCCGCCCGATTGGCCCACGACACACACTCTTGCCGGATCGCCGCCGAATGCGCCGATGTTGTCGCGCACCCAACGCAGCGCCGCGTCCATGTCCTGCAACTGCCAGTTGGCCGTGGCGCCATTGCCCGCATCGGCGAAGTCCGGATGGGACAGCAGGCCGAGCGCGCCCAGGCGATAGTTGGCCGTGACCACGACGACGCCGCGCTGCGCCAGCAACTTGCCGTTCATGAGCGGCATGCCGGTGGCGCCGGTGCGAAAGCCGCCTCCATGGAACCAGACGATCACCGGCAGCCGCTGGGCGCCCGATGGGCTCCACACGTTGAGCGTCAGGCAGTCTTCGCTTTGAAGCTCCGGCGTTGGATAGATCCAGGACACCATGCCCCCGACGGTCTGCAGGCTGGCTGCCCCGAAGGCAGCGGCGTCGACGATGCCGGTGACAGGCTGGACGGGCCGCGGCGCCTGGAAGCGCAGGGGCCCCACCGGCGGCTGCGCGTAGGGAATGCCCAGCCACGAAGCGACGCCGTCCTGCTGCCGGCCGCGATAACGGCCGGACGCGGTGGATGCGACGAGACTGTCATCGCCGCCAGCACCGGTGCCGACGGTGCCACCCGCGCCGCCGACGATTCCGATGCCGCTGGCGCCGCTGCCGCCGCCACCACCGCAGCCCACCAGGGAGGCGCTCGCCAGAGCGGCACCTGAAAGCAGGAAGCGCCGGCGTGTGGCCGCGGCGCGAAGAGCGTCTTCTTGCATATGTCTCCTGTCGATCTACCGCCCGGGGCGAACGGCCAGGAAGAATGCTAGGGATCGCGCGAGCTTTGCATAAGGCCGCCCGCGCAATGCAACGTTCCAGCAGTGCAACGATGCCGGGTGGTCAGCGCGGCTCGCGTTCGAGCGAGGCCATGCCCTCTTCCAGCGCATCGATGAACCGGCGCCCCGCCAGCGTGAGCCCACGGCGCGAGGGATACAGCACGTAGATGCCGACCTCGGGCGCAGCCCACTCGGGCGCAATCACGCGCAGTCGGCCTTCTTCGATGTCCCGGCGGCACAGTGCGTGCGGCAGTTGTGCGACGCCCAACCCGGCCAGTGCCGCTTCGCGAATGAGCAGCAGGTTGTCGGTGCTGAAGCGCACGTCCACGGTGATCTCGTGCGAACCATGGCGCGGATGCTGCAGGGACCAGTGCGCAGGATCGGGAAGGAAGGTCCATCCCACGGCCGGAAAGCAGGGAAAGTCCGACGGTCCGGGATCCGACGGGATGCCGTGTGAGAGACCGGGTGCGCTCACGACCACGTAGTGCGCATTGGCGAGGCGACGCGCGACCAGGCTCGAATCGCGAAGTGGCTGCAGGCTCGGCTGTATGGCCAGGTCGGCCGGCGCCATGAAAGGACGGCTGCGGCCATCGGTCGACTCGACGACGATCTTCACACGCGGATGCCGCGCCATGAACTCGATGGCGATGCGGCCGACCAGGGCCGAGGCCAGCGCCATGGGACACGAGACCCGCAGCAAGCCCGCCGGTTCACCGCGCGAATCGCTGGCCGCGGCCACGGCGCCTTGCAGCTGCGCGCGAACACTCAATGCATCGTCGTAGGTGCGTTGGCCGATATCGGTCACCGTGAAGCGGCGCGAGGTGCGCACGAGCAGATGCACGCCCAGGCTCTTTTCGAGCGCCGCGACCGAGCGGCTCAGCCGCGAGGGAGGAACCCCGAACCTGGCGCCCGCGGCATTGAACCCGCCGGCGTCCACGACGGCAGCGAAGGCCATCAGGTCCTGGAACAGCTTGGGCAGTTCATCCATGGGGAGCCATCTTAGGTGCTCACGGCCGTCGCTCTGTGACCGGCGGCCTCCCCGCCAGGGCCCCGCTCAGCGCGGGTGCGGAAACAGCCGCTCGATCGGACAATGCGTCTTGATGAACGGCGACTTGATGACGATGTAGCTGAAGTACTTCGAGATGCCGATGTTGCGTTCGAGCAGCTCCTCGATCACTTCCTGGTAGTGATTCACGCCGCGCGTCAGGAAGCGCAGCAGGTAGTCGTAGCCGCCGCTCACGAGGTGGCATTCGAGCACCTCGTCCACCTCGCGGATGGCGGTCTCGAAGCGCACGAAGTCTTCGCGGTGGTGGTCCTGCAGCGTGACCTCGGTGAACACGGTGAGCGTGTCGCCGAGCTTCTCGAGCCGCAGGTGCGCGCCATAGCCCGCGATGTAGCCGGCCTGCTCGAGCCGCTTGACGCGGATCAGGCAGGGGCTGGGCGAGAGCCCGACCGCATCGGCGAGGTCGACGTTGGTCATGCGCCCGTTCTGCTGCAGCTGGGCAAGGATGCGCAGGTCGAGTCGGTCGATCTTGAAGGCTTCAGACATGGCGGTCCTGAAAAAAGCGGAGATGGTCCGATTCTGCTTTGCCGGCAGGCGCCCCGGGCAGTGCTTTCCCGCTCAGGCCGCCAGCGCCGCGCGCACGTCGGCGGCGTCCAGCACGTCGTCCAGGGTTTTCTTCAGGCGCACGAACATCTGGGCGAACTCGTCTTCGGTGAAGGTGAGCGCCGGCGCAAAGCCCAGGATGTTGTCGCCGAAGGCGCGGAACACGAGCCCGTTGCGGTAGCCGGCGGAAAAGATGCGCTCCGACAAACCCAGCGCCGCATCGAAGCCGCGCTTGCTCTGCTTGTCGCTCACGAGCTCCAGCGCGCCCAGCAGGCCGCGGTGGCGCGAATCCCCCACCAGCGGATGCGCGCTCAGGGCGTCGAGCCCGGCTGCAAAGTGGGCCGCAACGCGCTGTCCGTTGGCGAGCACCCCGCCCTCTTCGTACAGGCGCAGCACCTCGAGCGCGACCGCGGCGCTCACCGGGTGGGCCGAGTAGGTGGCGCCATGGCCCACCGGCACGCCCGCGGGCGTGCCGTCGGCGATGCCGGCATAGACCTTCTCCGACATCATGGTCGCGCCCATCGGCACGTAGCCCGAGGTCAGGCCCTTGGCCATGGTCATCAGGTCGGGCTCCACGCCCTCGGCCTCGCAGGCGAACATCGGGCCGGTGCGGCCGAAGCCGGTGATGACCTCGTCCACCACGAAGAGGATGTCGAGCTCGCGCGCGGCATCGCGCATGGCCTTGAGCCAGCCCTTGGGCGGCACGATGACGCCGCCCGAGCCCTGGATCGGCTCGCAGAAGAAGGCGGCCACGTTGTCGGCGCCGAGCTCGGCCACCTTGGCGCGCAGCGAAGCCACCGAGGCGGCGATCAGCGCCTGGGGATCGGCACCTTGTGCGTGGCGGTACGGGTTGGGCGAAGGAATGTAGTGCTGCGTGGGCAGCGGCAGGTCGAAGCCGCGATGGAAGGCGGGCAGCGCCGTGAGGCCGGCGCCCGTCGACGACGAGCCGTGATAGCCGCGCTCCAGCGCAATGAACTGCTTCTTCGATGGCTTGCCGATCGCGTTGTAGTACTGCACGATGAAGCGCACGGCGGCGTCGATGGCCTCGGAGCCGCCGAGCGTCATGTACACGCGGGTCAGCGAGGCGGGCGTGACCTGCACCAGCTTTTCCGCGAGGCGGATGGCCGGCGCGCTGCTGAAGTGGAAGTAGCCCGTGGCATAGGGCAGCTGCCGCATCTGCTCGGCCGCGGCCTGCACCACGCTCTCCTGGCCGTAGCCCACGTTCACGCACCACAGGCCCGCGAAGGCGTCGAGCAGCTCGTGGCCATTGGCATCGGTCAGCCAGGAACCGCGCGCCGAGGCCAGCACGGTGGGGCCGCGCTGCTCGTGCGTGCGCCAGGGCGAGACGGGATGGATCAGGTGGGCACGGTCGATGGCGTCGAGCGTGGCATGGTGCGGCAATGCGGTGGGATGCGTCATGGCGGTGTGGGGTTTGAAGCGAGAGCGGAGGAAGCTTTCGATGCCCTCAGCTTAGGCGCCGCGCCGTGCGGCGTGGTGCTGCTTTGGGGGTGCTGCACAAAGCACGCTGCGGTAATGCGCCTTGCCACAGCACATCATGCGGCGCGCCTTTTCAGTAGCCCTTGGCGCGGTCCACCAGACCGATCATCGGCTCGCCGGCTTCGCAGCGGCGCAGGTTGTCGAGCACGGCCTCGGCTGCGCTCAGCGGCTGCGTCATGCTCGCGATGTGCGGCGTGATCTCGATGCGCGGATGGCGCCAGAACGCATGCGTGGGCGGCAGTGGCTCGGGGTCGGTCACGTCGAGCACCGCGTCGCCGATCCGGCCGCTGGCCAGCGCATCGAGGAGGTCGCGCTCGACCAGGTGCGGGCCGCGGCCCACGTGCACCAGGCCCGCGCCCTGCGGCAGCATCGCGAACAGCTTCGCATCGAGAAAGCCGCGCGTCGAATCGGTGAGCGGCAGCAGGCACACGAGGATGTCGGTGCGCGCAAGAAAAGCCGGCAACTCGTCGGCGCCCGCATGGCATTGCACCCCTTCGGCCTCGTGGCGCGAGCGGCTCCAGCCCGCGCAGTCGAAGCCGAGCGACACCAGCTGCGCCAGCACGGCCTGGCCGAGCGAGCCGAGCCCCAGCACGCCCACGCGCCGTTGGCCGGCCGGGCGCACCGGGAGCGCCTTCCACAACCCTTCCTGCTGCTGGCGACGGTACTGCGGCATGTCGCGGTGCAGGCCGAGCACCGCATGCGTCACGTACTCGACCATGCCGCGCACGATGCCGGGCTCGATCATGCGCACCACGGGCAATGCCTCGGGCAGCGCCGAAAAATCGAACTGGTCGACGCCCGCACCCGAGGAGAACAGCACCTCGAGATTCGGAAAGCGCCCGGCCAGGTCCGGCGGCGGCTCCCAGGCCGCGAGAAAGCGCACCTGCGCCGCATCGCCGATGTCGGGCCAGATGCGAAAGTCGATGTCGGGCCGGTCGCGCCCGAACACCTCGGCCCATTGGCGGCCGCGCACGGGATCGGACTTGTAGAGAAAGGTGGTGGTCTTCGTCATGGCGCCGCCTTCAGCCCACGGCCTGCGTCACGATGGCGAACAGCGACGGCCCTTCCGGCGCCGCAGCGAGCGGCTCGCCGCGCACCATCGTCGTCGGCGCATCCACGCGCAGGAGGCCGATGCTCTCGAGCCATTCGGCCAAGCCGCTTTCGAAGTCGATGTCGATGCGCGTGAAGGCACCGGCGTTCATGCCCGCCAGATGCGCGATCAATGCCTTCGCGCCCTCCGTGTCGGGCGCGACCACCGGGCCGATCGCATGGCCGCGGCCGAAGCGCCGCAGCATCGCGAAGCCCTTGGGCTGGTTGTCGTGGTCGAGCACCACGCAGGCATCGGCGCCCTGCAGCAGGTCGGCGATCAGCGCGTCGCGCGGCATGCCCCGCGCCGCGGCATCGAGCGCCTGCAGCGCGGGCAGTTCATTGAGCCCGGCGGGCCGCAGCCGCCAGCCCGGCTGCAGCGCGACCAGCGGGGCCGGCAGCGCGATGCCCTGGTGCTGGCGCATCTCGCCCGTGCGCACGAAGCCGAGCCGTTCGTAGAGCCCACGGCCTTCGGGGGTGGCATGCAGCAGCACCGTGCGCCCGTCCAGCCCGTCGAGCAAGGCGCTCATGAGCCGGTGCCCGATGCGGCGGCCCTGGCAGGCGGGCGAGACGATCACCAGGCCGATGGTGGCGTGGGTCTTGCCCCAGAGCCAGCGCAGGCCGGTCGCGACGAGCTCGCCGTCGCGCTCGACCGCGATGCCCTCGGCATGCGAGAACGCCTGTTCCCAGTCCGCGGGGCGGTGCGGCCAGCGAAGCTCGGCGGACAGCGCATGCGCATGCGGAAGGTCGGCGGCCGTCATCGGCCTGAGCACCACGCCGTCCGCGGCGGGTGCGTTCGAAATAGGTTCGGGCATGGGAAAAAACTCTCTGTGTCGAAGGAAGGGCGGGCCCATCTTGGACGACATTGCGGCGCCGCACCATAGCCAATCTGCGCTCTTTCGCAACTTGCAAGCTTCGGCTGCCACGCACCCCGGTTTCGCAATTCGATGCGGCGGCGCGGCCGGATACGCACACAAATGCCGAGCCATCCTGCCTAGGATCGACGACCCCTTGCCAACCTGCCCCGGAGACCTCCGCCATGCACGCCTTCGATCCGCGAAACATCCATCGGCAACAGCCCGGCGCGCCGGTTTGCCGGGGCCGCAGCGCGCTTCAAAAGCGTGCCTGCGGCCTCGGCGGCGACGCACCGAGGTGCATGGCCGCACGCCCGCAGGGCACACCGCACGGCATGCCGTCGCCGGCCCTGCAAACCGCAGCTTCGCTTCGCAACGCACCGCTTTTCCCTACATACCTCGAGCGGGGGCGTGCTGCAATCGCTTCGTGATGAGTTTGTCGCATTTGCCACCCTTTAAACAGGAACCGAGACCATGACCTTCCGTCCCAAATACGTGACCTTCGACTGCTACGGCACCCTCACCCGGTTCCGCATGAAGGAGATGGCCGCCGACCTTTTCGCCGACCGCGTTCCAGCCGAGCGCATGGCCGAGTTTCATGCCGACTTCACCGCCTATCGTTTCGACGAGGTTCTGGGCGACTGGAAGCCCTACGAGGTGGTGCTGAAGAACGCAGTGCGGCGCCTCTGCAAAAAATGGAAGATCCAGTACTTCGACCTGGACGCGCAGAAGATCTACGACGCAGTGCCCACCTGGAGCCCGCACGACGACGTCGCCGCAGGCCTCGCCAAGGTGGCCAAGGAAATCCCGCTGGTCATCCTGTCCAACGCCTCGGACGACCAGATCCAGAAGAACGTCGCCATGCTCGGCGCACCGTTCCACCGCGTCTACACCGCGCAGCAGGCCCAGGCCTACAAGCCGCGCCTGCAGGCCTTCGAATACATGCTCGACTCGCTGGGCTGCAACCCCGAAGACGTGCTGCATGTGTCGTCGAGCCTGCGCTACGACCTGATGTCGGCCGACGACATCGGCATCGTCAACAAGGTGTTCGTCAATCGCGGCCACGGCCCGGGCAATCCGGCCTACCGCTACACCGAGATCAAGGACATCGGCGGCCTGCCCGGCGTCGTCGGCCTCTGATCTTTTCCTTTCCACGCGTTCAACCGCCCTCGCCATGAAGCTCGACTCCTACTGGACCGATTCCGCCCCGGCCTTCTCGCCCGCAGTGCACGCGCTGCCCGCGCAGGTGGACGTGGCGATCGTCGGCGGCGGCTTCACCGGCCTGTCGGCGGCACTGGCCCTCGCCCGGCGCGGCGCCAACGTCGCGGTGCTGGAGGCCGGCACGCGCGTGGCGGCCGAGGCGTCGGGCCGCAATGGCGGCCACGTCAACAACGGGCTGGCAGTGGACTACGCCGAGGTGGCGGCCAAGGTCGGCATCGACAAGGCGCGCGCCTGGTACCACGCCTACGACGACGCGGTGGACACCGTGGCGCGGCTGGTGCGCGACGAGGCGATCGACTGCGACTTCATGCGGCACGGCAAGCTCAAGCTCGCCACGCGCGCCCACCAGATGGCCGCGCTCGAACGCAGCGCGCAGCGCCTGGTCGCCGATGGCGTGGACACCGACGTCGAGATCCTCGATGCGTCGCAGGTGCGCAGCGAGGTGCAGAGCGAGCGCTTCCACGGCGGCCTGCTCTACAAGCGCAGCGGCCAGATGCACATGGGCCGCTTCGCCCGCGGCCTGGCCGAGGCCGCGCAGCGCCACGGCGCGCAGATCCACACCGGCACCCAGGTGAACCGCATCGAGCGGCTGGGCCAAGGCCATGCGCACAGGCTGCACACCGCGGGCGGTACCGTCACGGCGCAGCAGGTGCTGCTGGCCACGGGTGCCACGCGCCACGGCGGCTACGGCAGCTTCGGCTGGCTGCGCCGGCGCATCGTGCCGATCGGCAGCTTCATCGTCGTGACCGAGCCGCTTGGCGCGGAGCGTGCGCAGGCGCTGCTCGCGGCGCGGCGCACCTACACCACGGTCGCGAACATCCATCACTACTTCAGGCTCACGGCCGACCACCGGCTGGTGTTCGGCGGACGCGCGCGCTTCTCGGTGTCCAGCCCGCAGGCCGATGCCGCGAGCGGCGAGATCCTGCGCGCCGGACTGGCCGAAACCTTCCCGCAGCTCGGCAGCGTGCGGCTGGACTACTGCTGGGGCGGACTGGTCGACATGACGCAGGACCGCCTGCCCCATGCCGGCGAGCGCGACGGCCTCTACTACGCCATGGGCTACAGCGGCCACGGCACGCAGATGTCGGTCCACATGGGCGAGCGCATGGCCGCCGTCATGAACGGCGACGCCGGCGCCAACCCCTGGCAGGACCGCGACTGGCCCGCCATCCCCGGCCATGTCGGCCCGCCCTGGTTCCTGCCGGCGGTCGGGCTCTACTACTCGCTCAAGGACAAGCTGGCCTGAGCGCCGCGCGTCCACCGATTTCGTTCCGTGTTTGTTTGTTCTTCAACCCTCAGTCACCGGCTTCACAGGAGTACCCCACCATGAGCGACAGCAGCAACAAGAGGTTCCAAAACCTCGTCGGTCCCAGCGAAAGCCTTCGCGTGATGGAATCGCTGAAACGCGGCGCATCGCGGCGCGACATCCTCGCGATGCTGATGGCCGGTGGCATGCAGGCCACGCTGGCCGGCGGCCTCGCCGGCATGGCGATGACCGCCCATGCGCAAACGCCCAGGAAGGGCGGCCGCATCCGCGTGGCGGGCGCCACCGCCGCCGCCACCGACACGCTCGATCCGGCCAAGCAGTCGAACCAGACCGACTACTCGCGCTGCAACATGGTCTACAACAGCCTCACCTCGCTGGACGCCAGCCTGACGCCGCAGCCTGCGCTGGCCGAGTCGTTCACCACCAAGGACGCCAAGACCTGGGTCTTCACGCTGCGCAAGGGCGTGACCTTCCACGACGGCAAGGCGCTGACGCCGGCCGACGTGGTGTTCTCGGTCATGCGCCACAAGGACCCCGCGGTCGCGTCCAAGGCCAAGGTGCTCGCCGAACAGATCGAGAGCGCCAAGGCCACGGGCGCCAATGAAGTGACCTTCGTGCTCACCTCGCCGAACGCCGACCTGCCGGTGATCCTGGGCACCTTCCACTTCCACATCGTCAAGGAAGGCACCACCGACTTCAACGCCGGAATCGGCACCGGCCCCTACAAGCTCAAGGAGTTCAAGCCCGGCGTGCGCTCGCTCATGGTGCGCAACGACGCCTACTGGAAGCCCGGCAAGCCCTACCTGGACGAGATCGAGTTCGTGGGCATCGGCGACGAGAGCGCGCGCGTCAATGCGCTGCTGTCGGGCGGCATGGACCTGGTCGGCTCGGTCAATCCACGCTCGGTGGAGCGCGTGAAGGGCACGCCCGGCTTCGGCATCCTGGTCACGCAGTCGGGCCAGTACTCCGACCTCATCATGCGCAAGGACGTGGGCCCCGGCGCCAACCCCGACTTCGTGCTGGGCATGAAGCACCTGTTCGACCGCGAGCAGATGAAGAAGACCATTGCGCTGGACTACGCGGTGGTCGGCAACGACCAGCCGATTGACCCGACCAACCGCTTCTACTTCTCGGGCCTGCCGCAGCGCCCCTTCGACCTGGACAAGGCGAAGTTCCACCTGCAGAAGTCCGGCATCACCGGCAAGGTGCCGATGGTGGCCTCGCCCGCGGCGCTGTACTCGGTCGAGATGGCCCTGTTGCTGCAGCAGACCGCGCAGCGCGCCGGGCTGGAGATCGACATCAAGCGCATGCCGGCCGACGGCTACTGGTCGAACCACTGGCTCAACAGCCACGTGGGCTTCGGCAACGTGAACCCGCGCCCGAGCGCCGACGTGCTGCTGACGCAGTTCTTCCAGTCGGGCGCTGCCTGGAACGAGTCGCGCTGGAAGAGCGACAAGTTCGACCAGCTGCTGCTGGCCTCGCGCGCCGAGACCGACCTGGCCAAGCGCAAGCAGATGTATGCCGACATGCAGACCATGATCCACCAGGACGCCGGCATCGGCATCCCGCTGTTCCTCTCGAGCCTGGACGGCCACTCCTCCAAGCTCAAGGGCCTGTCGCCGATCCCGCTGGGCGGCCTCATGGGCTACAACTTCGCCGAGAACGTATGGCTGGAGGCGTGAGGCGCCAGCCGCCGCGCGTCCCGCCCCGAGGAGCATCGACATGAACCATGTGATCCTGAAGCTTCTGGGCCAGCGCATCGCGCTGGCGCTACTTTCGCTGCTGGCGGTGTCGGTGATCGTGTTTTCGATCACCGCGGTGCTGCCCGGCGACGCCGCGCAGGAGCAGCTCGGCCAGGACGCCACGCCGGAAGCCGTGGCCGCGCTGCGCGCGCAGATGGGCCTGGACGTGCCGGCGCCCGAGCGCTACGCGAAATGGCTGGTCGGCATGCTCAAGGGCGACCCCGGCCGCTCCGCGACCACGCAGATGCCGGTGGGCGAGCTGGTCGCCAGCCGCCTGCCCAACTCGCTGCTGCTGGCCGCCGTCACGGCGCTGTTCTCGGTGCCGATCGCGCTGGCGCTCGGCATCGCGTCGGCGGTGTGGCGCGGCTCGTGGTTCGACCGCGCGGCCTCGACGACGGCGGTGGGCGTGGTGTCGGTGCCGGAGTTCCTGGTCGCGACGCTGGCGGTGCTGGTGTTCGCGGTCCAGCTGCGATGGCTGCCTGCGCTCTCCTTCGTCAACGACATCGAGTCGCTGGGCCAGCTGCTGCGCGCCTTCGCCATGCCGGTGCTGGTGCTGTGCTGCGTGATCATCGCGCAGATGATGCGCATGACGCGCGCCGCGGTGATCGACCAGCTCGAGGCTCCCTACATCGAGATGGTGCGACTCAAGGGCGCCTCGCCGATGCGCATGGTGCTGGCGCACGCGCTGCCCAACGCGGTGGGGCCGATCGCCAATGCCGTGGCGCTGAGCCTGTCGTACCTGCTGGGCGGCGTGATCATCGTCGAGACCATCTTCAACTATCCGGGCATCGCCAAGCTCATGGTCGATGGCGTCTCGCAGCGCGACATGCCGCTGGTGCAGACCTGCGCCATGATCTTCTGCTGCGCCTACCTGATCCTGGTGACCACAGCCGACATCTGCGGCATTCTCGCCAACCCGCGGCTGCGGCACCGCTGAAGGAAGCTCCATGGAAACCTCCACTTCTCCAACGGCCGTGAGCGCCACGGCGCTCCTGGCACCCGCGCCGCCAGAGCGCCGGGGCGGCCCGCTGCGCTGGCTCGCGAGCTTCGGCCCGTCCGGCCTCATCGGGCTTGCGGTGCTGGTGTTCTGGTTGCTCGCGGCACTGCTCGGCCCCTGGCTGACGTCGCAAGGCATGGCCGCCGCGGGCACGTCGAACGTCTTCGAGCCGATCAGCGCGAAGCACTGGCTGGGCACCGACTATCTCGGCCGCGACATGCTGGCGCTGATCATCGAGGGCGCGCGCTACACCATCGGCGTCGCGCTGCTGGCCACGCTGCTGGCCAGCGGAACCGGCACCGTGCTGGCGCTGCTGGCCGCCGCCAGCGGCCGCTGGATCGACGCGGTGCTGAGCCGCGGCCTCGACACGCTCACGGCCATTCCGAGCAAGATGTTCGCGCTCATCATGGTGGCGGGCTTCGGTTCGTCGGTGCCGATGCTGGTGGTCACGGCGGGCATCATCTACGTGCCCGGCGCCTACCGCATGGCGCGCTCGCTGGCCGTCAACATCAACGCACTCGACTACGTGACCGTGGCGCGCACGCGCGGCGAGGGAACGCTCTACATCATGCTGCGCGAGATCCTGCCCAACATCCTGGGCCCGATGCTGGCCGACCTGGGGCTGCGCTTCGTCTACGTGGTGCTGCTGCTGGCGAGCCTGAGCTTCCTGGGCCTGGGCATCCAGCCGCCCGCGGCCGACTGGGGCTCGCTGGTGCGCGAGAACATCGGTGCGCTGGCCATGGGCGGCGCCTCGGTGATCGTGCCCGCGCTGGCCATCGCGAGTTTGACCATCGCGGTCAATCTCGTCATCGACAACCTGCCCGGCCGAGCCGCGCGCGAACGAGGAGCACGCTGATGGGCGCACCACTCACTGTCCAGGGCCTGCGCATCGAGGCGGGCAACAGCACGCTGGTCGACAACCTGAGCTTCTCGGTCCAGCCCGGCGAGGTGCTGGCGCTGATCGGCGAATCCGGTTCCGGCAAGACCACCACCGCGCTGGCGCTGATGGGCTATGCGCGCAGCGGATGCCGCATCGCGGGCGGCCGCGTGCAGATCGGCGACACCGACGTGCTGGCACTCGACGCGGCGCGACAGCGCAGCCTGCGCGGCCGCACGGTCTCCTACATCGCGCAGAGCGCGGCCGCCTCCTTCAATCCCTCGCGCACGATCATGGACCAGGTGGTCGAGCCCACCGTCATCCACGGCCTGTGCAAGCGGGAAGAAGCCGAGGCCAAGGCGGTGCAGCTGTTCCGCGAACTGGCGCTGCCCGATCCGGACAACATCGGCTCGCGCTATCCGCACCAGGTCTCCGGCGGCCAGCTGCAGCGGCTGATGGCGGCCATGGCGCTGATCGGCGATCCCGACCTCGTGATCCTCGACGAGCCGACCACCGCGCTGGACGTGACCACGCAGATCGAGGTGCTGCGCGCGTTCCGCCGCGTGGTGCGCGAGCGCCGCGCCACGGCCGTGTACGTGAGCCACGACCTGGCCGTGGTGGCGCAGATGGCCGACCACATCCTGGTGCTGCGCAACGGCAAGATGAGCGAGCTCAACGCGACCGAGCAGATCCTCTCGGCGCCGGCCGACGACTACACCAAGTCGCTGCTCGCGGCGGCACGGCCCGCAGTGCGCGCCTCGGGCCAGGCCTCGGGCGACTCCGCGCTGCTGCTCGAGGTGAAGGAGCTTTCATGCGGCTACGGCCCGGTCGATGCCAAGGGCCAGCCGGCCAAGCTGATCCTCGAGGACATCAACCTGAAGCTGTACCGCGGCCAGGCCATCGGCGTGATCGGTGAATCGGGCTCGGGCAAGACCACGCTGGCGCGCGCCGTCGCCGGGCTGCTGAAGCCCTGCCACGGCAGCGTCATGTTCGACGGGCACGCGCTCAAGCCCACGCTGCAGCAGCGCAGCCCCGAAGAGCTGCGCCGCATCCAGATCGTGTTCCAGATGGCCGACACGGCCTTGAACCCGTCGCAGACCATCTGGCGCATCCTCGCGCGGCCACTGCAGTTCTACAAGGGACTGCGCGGCGAGGCGCTCAAGCAGCGCATCCACGAGCTGCTCGACCTCGTGAAGCTGCCGCGCACCGTGGCCGACCGGCTGCCGGGCGGACTTTCTGGCGGGCAGAAGCAGCGCGTGAACCTGGCGCGTGCGCTGGCGGCCGAACCCGACCTGATCCTCTGCGACGAGGTGACCTCGGCGCTGGACACGGTGGTGGCCGCCGCGGTGCTCGACCTCATGGCCGAGCTGCGGCGCGAACTGGGCGTGTCCTACCTGTTCATCAGCCACGACCTGCACACGGTGCGTTCGGTGTGCGATGAGATCGTGGTGATGCAGCACGGCCGCAAGCTCTCGCAGGTGGCGCGCGCCGACTACGACCGCGGCCCGCACCACCCCTACTACCAGCTGCTCGCGCGCTCGGTGCCCGAGCTGCGCCGCGGCTGGCTCGACGACATGGACCACGCGGCCGCGACAGCGGCAGCGGCCCACCCAACCCGGGAGATACACGCATGATTCCCACGTTCCGCATAGCGCTGATCGCCGGCGACGGCATCGGCAAGGAAGTGATGCCCGAGGGCTTGCGCGTGGTGCTGGCCGCGGCCGAGCGCTTCGGCTTCGAGCTCGACTGCCGCACCATCGACTGGGCCAGCTGCGACTACTACGCCGCGCACGGCCAGATGATGCCGGACGACTGGAAGGAGCAGCTGCGCGGCGTCGATGCGCTCTATTTCGGCGCGGTCGGCTGGCCCGAGACGGTGCCAGACCATGTCTCGCTCTGGGGATCGCTGCTCAAGTTCCGCCGCGAGTTCGACCAGTACATCAACCTGCGCCCGGTGCGCCTCTTCGAGGGCGTGCCCTGCCCGCTCGCGAACCGCAAGCCCGGCGACATCGACTACCTGGTGGTGCGCGAGAACACCGAGGGCGAGTACACCTCGCTCGGCGGCGTGATGTACGAAGGCACCGAGCGCGAGATCGTGATCCAGGAGTCGGTCTTCTCGCGCCATGGCACCGACCGCGTGCTGCGCTATGCCTACGAGCTCGCGAACAGCCGTGCGCGCAAGCACCTCACCGTGGCCACCAAGAGCAACGGCATCGCGATCAGCATGCCCTGGTGGGACGGCCGCGCCGACGCCATCGGCCGCGACTACCCCGAGGTGAAGGCCGACAAGCAGCACATCGACATCCTCTCG
This sequence comes from Variovorax sp. OAS795, assembly GCF_040546685.1. Lineage (NCBI taxonomy): Bacteria > Pseudomonadati > Pseudomonadota > Betaproteobacteria > Burkholderiales > Comamonadaceae > Variovorax > Variovorax sp. OAS795. Next base: position 99,054 of record NZ_JBEPOH010000002.1, on the reverse strand, counting down.
GCGCGCTTCGTGCTGCAGCCCACGCGCTTCGACGTGGTGGTGGCGAGCAACCTGTTCGGCGACATCCTCTCCGACCTCGGGCCCGCGACCACCGGCACCATCGGCCTCGCGCCCTCGGCCAACCTGAACCCGGACCGCAAGTTTCCGTCGCTCTTCGAGCCGGTGCACGGCTCGGCGCCCGACATCTACGGCCAGAACATAGCCAACCCGATCGCAATGATCTGGTCGGGCGCGCTGATGCTGGACTTCCTCACCCAGGGACAAGGCGCGGGCCGCGCGGCGCACGACGCCATCCTCGGCGCCATCGAGGCGGTGCTGCGCGACGGGCCGCGCACGCGCGACCTGGGCGGCACGGCCTCGACCACCGAGATTGGCCTCGCCATCGCCGAACGCGTCGCCGCTGCCTGAGCCCCACAACCCTTCACGACTTCGTCTGCAATCATGACTCTGACCCTTGAACGCCAGGACCTGCTGCCAGGCCGCCAGCTCATCGGCGCCGAATGGCGCGACGCCAGCGATGGCCGCCGCCTCGATGTGACCGACCCTGCCACCGACACCGTCTTTGCGAGCGTGCCCGACGGCACCGCCGCCGACGCGCGCGCCGCGGTCGCCGCCGCGCACGCCGCGTTTGCCGCCTGGCGCGCCGTGCCGGCGAAGCAGCGCGCACAAATTCTCAAGCGCTGGAACGACCTCATGCTGGCACACCAGGAAGACCTGGGCCGCCTGATCTCGCGCGAGCAAGGCAAGCCGCTGGCCGAGGGCCGCGGCGAAGTGGCCTACGCGGCCAGCTATGTCGAGTGGTTCGGCGAAGAAGCCACGCGCGCCAACGGCGACGTGATTCCCGCGCCCGTCACGGGCCGCCGCATGATGGCGCTGAAGGAACCGGTGGGCGTGGTCGCCGCCATCACACCGTGGAACTTTCCGGCCGCCATGATCGCGCGCAAGATCGCGCCGGCGCTGGCCGCGGGCTGCACGGTGGTGTGCAAGCCGGCCGAGGACACGCCGCTCACGTCGCTCGCGCTCGTGAAGCTGGCCGAGGAAGCCGGCGTGCCGCCGGGCGTGCTGAATATCGTGACGGCCTCGCGCGAGCGCACGCCCGAAGTGGTCGATGTGTGGCTGGCCGATGCGCGCGTGCGCAAGATCAGCTTCACCGGCTCCACGCCGGTCGGCAAGCACCTGGCGCGCGCCTCGGCCGACACGCTCAAGAAGCTGTCGCTCGAGCTCGGCGGCAATGCGCCGTTCATCGTGTTCGACGACGCCGACGTCGAGGCCGCGGTCGAAGGGCTCATGGCCGCCAAGTTCCGCAACGGCGGCCAGACCTGCGTGTGCCCGAACCGCGTGTTCGTGCAGGCCAGGGTGCACGACGCCTTCGTCGACAAGCTGGCGGCGCGCGTGGGCGCGCTCCAGGTCGGCCCGGCCACCGATCCGGCCTCGCAGATCGGCCCGATGATCAATGCGCGCGCGGTCGACAAGATCGAGCGTCACGTGCGCGACGCCGTGGCGCGCGGTGCGCGCGTGGTGGTCGGTGGCGAGCGGCTGCGTTCCGCGCGCTGCGACGGCCCCAACTACTACGCGGCCACGGTGCTGGTCAACGCCGACGCCACCATGGAGTGCAGCTGCGAGGAGACCTTCGGGCCGGTGGTGCCGGTCACGCGCTTCGACACCGAGGCCGAGGTGATCGCCGCCGCCAACGACACGCCCTTCGGCCTGGCCGCCTACTTCTATTCGACCGACGTGCGGCGCATCTGGCGCGTGGCGGAGGCGCTCGAATCCGGCATCGTCGGCATCAACGAAGGCGCGCTGGCCGCCGAGGCCGCGCCCTTCGGCGGCGTGAAGGAATCGGGCTACGGCCGCGAAGGCTCGGTGCACGGCCTGGACGACTACATGCACACCAAGTACCTCTGCCAGGGCGGGCTCTGAGGTCGCTTAGCCCGGCGCGGCCGCGGGGCTGCGCCGTGGCCGGGTAAACAAAAAAAGTTTTGTGGTCTGTCCATGCGCGCGGCGCTTGGACGCGGTGCGGGCATTGGCAACACTAGGGGACTTGCACACAGCGGTCCGACGGTATCGGCTCGCGTCCCGACCGGAGACAGACCATGCCCGACACACCTTCGCAGCGCCGCCGCTTCTTTGTAGGGGCCGTGGTCTCGGCTGCGCTCTCCCTCGGCGCCGCGGCTTCGTTCGCGGCGTACCCCGACAAGCCGATCAAGCTCATCGTGCCCTACCCGCCGGGCGGCGCCACCGACGTCATCGGCCGCATCATCGCCCTGAAGCTCGGCGAGCAGCTGGGCCAGCAGGTGGTCGTCGACAACCGCGGCGGGGCCGGCGGCAACATCGGCGCCGAAGCCGCCGCCAGGGCGGCGCCGGACGGCTACACCTTGCTCATGGGCGCGCTCACCTCCCATGCCACCATGGCAACGCTGGAGAAGGGCAAGATCCGCTACAGCATCACCCAGGACTTCGCGCCGGTCATGGTGGTGGGATCGGTGCCGCTGGTGGTGGTGGTGAACCCCACGCTCCCGGTGAAGAGCCTCAAGGAGCTGGTGGCCTATGGCAGGGCCCATCCCGAGAAGCTGAACTACGCGTCCTCGGGTGCGGGCGCCCCGCAGCGCCTGGCCGCCGAGATCATCCGCAGCGATGCCAAGATAGAGATGACACACATCGCCTACAAGGGCAGCGGTCCTGCGATGACGGATCTCGTGGCCGGACAGGTCAACATGATGGTCGAGACGGTGCCCGCGGCGCTGCCGTTCATCACCTCGGGAAAGCTGCGCGCGCTGGCGGTGACGATGCCCGGGCGCATCTCGATGCTGCCGGAGGTGCCGTCCGCGGTCGAGGCCGGCATGCCGGCGCTCGACATCGCTTCGACCTTCGGCGTGCTGGCGCCCGCGGGCACGCCCGAGGCCATCGTCGCGAGGCTGAACGAGGCACTGTCGCGGCTGGTGCGGTCGCCCGAAGTCAAGGAGATGCTGCTGAAGCAGGGCGTGTATGCGGCCGAGCCCGCGACGCCGGCGCAAGCGGCCCAGCGCATCGCGCTCGAGGTGGCGCGCTGGGAGAAACTGATTGCCGCAACCAACATCAAGGCGGACGAATGACACGACGCGACCCGATGCACGAACCCAAGGAACCGCGCGCATGACCGACGAGAAATCCCCTTTCGAGCCCGACCCATCGACCGACGGCGCCGGCATGCGCAAGGGCCTCACCAGCTATGGAGACCAGGGCTTCTCGCTCTTCCTGCGCAAGGCCTTCATCAAGGGGGCCGGCTTCACCGACGCGGCGCTCGACCGTCCGGTGATCGGCATCGCGAACACGGGGAGTTCCTACAACCCGTGCCATGGCAACGCGCCGCAGCTCATCGAGGCCGTCAAACGCGGCGTGATGCTGGCGGGCGGGCTGCCGATGGACTTTCCAACGGTCTCCATCCACGAGAGCTTTGCCGCGCCGACCAGCATGTACCTGCGCAACCTCATGTCGATGGACACCGAGGAGATGGTGCGCGCCCAGCCCATGGACGCCGTGGTGCTGATCGGCGGCTGCGACAAGACCGTGCCGGCCCAGCTGATGGGCGCGGCGTCGGCCGGCATTCCCTCGATCCAGCTCATCACGGGTTCGATGCTCACGGGCAGCCACCGCGGCGAGCGGGTCGGCGCCTGCACCGACTGCCGGCGCTACTGGGGCAAGTACCGCGCGGGCGAGATCGAAGCCGAGGAAATCGCCGACGTGAACAACCAGCTGGTCGCCAGCGTGGGCACCTGCTCGGTCATGGGAACGGCCAGCACCATGGCCTGCATTGCCGAGGCGCTGGGCATGACGGTGCCGGGCGGCGCCTCCCCGCCCGCCGTGACCGCGGACCGCATCCGCATTGCCGAGCAGACCGGGGCGCAGGCGGTGCAGATGGCGCGCACCGGATTGACGATCGACAGGATCCTGACGCCCGCGGCCTTCGAAAACGCCATGCGCGTGCTGCTGGCGATCGGCGGGTCGACCAACGGCATCGTGCATCTCGCGGCGATCGCCGGGCGCATGGGCCTGGAGATCGATCTGGCCGCGCTCGACCGCATGGGGCGCGAGACGCCGGTGTTGCTCGACCTGAAGCCGTCGGGCCAGTGGTACATGGAAGATTTCCATCATGCGGGGGGCATGGCCACGCTGCTGCGCGAACTCAAGCCATTGCTGCGCCTGGACGCCATGACCGTGACGGGCCGCACGCTCGGCGAGGAGATGGAGCGCGCGGGCCCGGGCTTTGAGCAGGCGGTGGTACGCCCGCGCAGCCACCCGATCTATCCCCAGGGGGCCATCGCGGTGCTGCAAGGCAACCTCGCACCGGGCGGCGCCATCATCAAGCAGTCGGCCGCCGACCCGAAGCTCATGGAGCACGAAGGCCGGGCCGTCGTGTTCGAGAACATCGAGGACCTGGTCCGCCGGATCGACAGCGAAGACCTCGACGTCACGGCCGAAGACGTGCTGGTGCTCAAAAACATCGGGCCCAAGGGTGCGCCCGGCATGCCCGAGGCGGGCTACATTCCGATCCCGCGCAAGCTGGCCCGCGCAGGCGTCAAGGACATCGTGCGGATCTCGGACGGCCGCATGAGCGGCACGGCGTTCGGCACCATCGTGCTGCATGTCACGCCCGAATCGGCAATCGGCGGTCCGCTGGCCTATGTGCGCAACGGCGACCGCATCCGGCTCAGCGTCGCGAACCGCGAGATCTCTCTGCTGGTGCCGGCGCAAGAGCTCGCGCGCCGCGCCGAAGCGTCCCCGGCCGTCGCGCCGACCGCGGAGCGCGGCTACCGCAAGCTGTTCCTGCAGACCGTGACGCAGGCCGACCAGGGCGTGGACTTCGATTTCCTGCGGGCAGCCAGGATGACCGGCAAGGTGCCGCGCTAGCATGGACCGCCGGGCTGCGCCCTCTGGTGCGCATGCACCCGCCCCCGCCGTGAAGTGGTCGAGCGGCACGGCACGGCCGGCCACGCGCGTGCCCGCCGATGCCTGCGATTGCCACCACCACATCTACGATGCGCGCTACCCGTTCGCCGCCGGTGCGGCGCTGCAGCCCGGCGATGCACTGATCGCCGACTACCAGGCCTTGCAGAAGCGCATCGGCACCACGCGCAATGTCATCGTCCAGCCGTCGAGCTACGGGACCGACAACCGGCTGCTGCTCGCGTCGATCGCACAGTTCGGCGGGAGGGCGCGCGGCATTGCCGTGGTCGATACCGACGTGACGGACGGCGGGTTGCGCGAGCTGCACGACGGGGGCGTGCGCGGGATCCGGTTCAATCTTGCGCCGCCGGGTGCGACCACGCTCGCCATGGTGAAGCCCCTGGCGGCGCGGATCGCGCCACTGGGATGGCACATCCAGGTCAACGCGCCTGCGGCCGTGCTGCTGGAGGCGCGAGCGGTCTGGGCCGCCCTGCCGGTGCCGGTGGTGTTCGACCACCTGGCGCGCGTGCCGCAGCCGCATGCGACGCGGCACCCGGCTTTCCTGATGGTGCGCGGCTTGCTCCAGCAGGGCAAGGCCTACGTCAAGCTTTCGGGCTTCTACAACGAATCGGTGGTCGGCGCGCCGGGCTATGAAGACGCCGTGCGGGCCGCAGGCGCCTACACCCGCGAGGCGCCCGGGCGCGTGCTCTGGGCGAGCGACTGGCCGCACCCGACCGAGCAGCCTTCGCGGATCCCCGACGATGCGGCGCTTCTGGATGCATTCGCCCAGGCGGTGCCGGACGAGGCCGTGCGCAAGCAGGTGCTGGTCGACAACCCGGCCGGGCTCTATCAGTTCGGCTGACGGTACATCGCCTGCGCCTCGGTCAGCAGCGCCTCCGACAAGGCGGCGCGCGGCCCGTGCGTCGCCCACACCACGCCCACGCGCCGCACCGGCGCGCGCGCGGGCAGCGGGACCGGCACGATGCCGTAGCCGACGTGCCACATGGGCGCCCAGTCGGGCAGCAGCGCCACGCCCAGGCCCTGTCCGACGAGCGCGGCGATGGCCATCAGGTTGTCGATCTCCAGCCGCTGCTTCACCGCCAGGTTGTGGTCGCGCAGGTAGCGGTCGGCCAGCTGGCCGCCCAGCACGGATCGGTCGTAGCGGATGAAGGGTTCCGTCTCCAGCAACTGGTGGGCCGGCCGGTCCGCCGAGCCCGCGGGCGCGACCACCACCAGGCCTTCTTCCAGCAGCGCCTGCCACGCGCAGCCCTTGCCCACGGCGAACTGCGGCTCGACCACGATGGCGGCGTCCAGGGCCCCCACGCTCACCTGGCGGCAGAGCTCGATGGAATTGCCGGGCGCGACGAACACGGACAGGTCCGGGTAGCGCTCGTAGAGGCGCTTGAGCAGCGGGGGCAGCACGCCGGTCAGCGCCGAGCCGAACACGCCGAGCTTCAATTCGCCGAGCGCGAACCCATCGCTGGCGGCCGCCCGCAGGTCGCGGATTTCGCGCAGCACGGTGCGCGCGCGGTCGAGCATCTTGAGGCCGGCTTCGGTCGGACGAACGGAGCGCCCCGCACGCTGCACCAGCGCCAGCCCCATCTCCTCCTCCAGCGCCTTGACGCGCGCCGCAATGGCGGCAGGCGTCAGGTCCAGGTGGCGCGCCGCCTCGGCCATCGATCCCAGTTCGACGACGGCAACGAAGCTCTGCAGGTAGCGCGTATCCATGCGCAGGAATGTAACGTCGCGAAGGGACCGGAACAAAAAATTATTTTGTTCTGACGGTGCCGGCATCGCTTCTTCCGAAGGGGCTGTGCTTTCAAACTCGGCGCGCAGAAGCCACCGGCCGGCTTCGATTCCATTGCACCGATTCCCTCTCCAGAAGACACAACAGCATGACCACCAGACTGCGCGGCGTTCTCGCGCCCGTCCTGACGCCCTTCAACGCGAAGTTGGAGCCCGATGTCGACCGCTTCATCGCGCACTGCGGGTGGCTCGTGCGGAACCACGCGGCCCTCGCCATCTTCGGCACCAACTCGGAGGCCGCTTCGATCAGCGTCGCCGAGCGGAAGGCGTTGGCCGAGGCGCTGGTCGAAGCGTGCATTCCGCCGGAGAAGATGATGCCGGGGACCGGCGCCTGCGCCCTGCCCGACGCGGTCGAGCTTTCGCGCCATGCGTCGAAGATCGGCGCGGCCGGCCTCCTGGTGCTGCCGCCGTTCTTCTACAAGGGTGTGTCCGAGGACGGCGTGTTCGCCTACTACGCCGAAATCATCGAACAGGTGGGCCCGGGCTGTGCGCCGATCTACCTCTATCACATCCCCCAGTTCACCCATGTGCCGATCACCCTCGGCCTGATCGAGCGCCTGCGCGCACGCTATGCGGGCGTCATCGCAGGCGCCAAGGATTCCTCCGGCGACTGGGCCAACACGAAAGCCATGATCGACAACTTCGCAGCCGACGGCTTCGACGTGTTTCCCGCCAGCGAGTCGCTCCTCTCGATGGCGATGCCGATCGGCGCCGCCGGCTGCATCAGCGCCACGGTGAACATGAATCCCGCCGGCATCCACCGCGTCTACGCGGGATGGCAGGGTCCGGATGCCGCGGACCTCCAGGCAAGGGCCGATGCGGTGCGCAAGGTGTTCCAGGGCCCTTCGATGATTCCGGCGATGAAGCACGCCGTGGCCACCTGCGCGGGCGATGCGCCATGGCGCACCGTGCGCCCGCCGCTGGTGCCGCTGGACGACGCCACGCGCGCCGCGGTCGACGCCCAGCTGCAGGCCATCGATTTCAGCATGCCGGGCTATCCGCGCGGCTGATTCCACGCAACCGGCGAAGACCGCATCGGCGCCGCCGGCCCGGATTCATAGACAGGAGACACCCATGACGCTTTTTCTTCATTCCACCGCGCGGCCGGTCCTGCGCACGTTCCACCGCAGCGCTGCCGCGCTGGCGCTGGCTGGCACCGCGCTCGGGTTGATCGGCGCGCCCGCCATGGCGCAGCAGCAGGCGATCACCATGTGGAGCCATTGGCCCGACGAAGCTTCCAAGCGCAGCTTCATCGAAGAGCGCGTGAAGCAGTTCGAGGCCGCCACGCCGCAGTGCAAGGTCAACCTGCAGTTCGTGCAGAAGGCCGACCTCTACACCTCCGTGAAGACCTCGGTGCGCACCGGCCAGGCGCCGGACATCTTCTGGCTGGAGCCCGACGAGATCGCGTTCGCCAAGAGCGGCTACCTGGAGCCCCTAGACAAGTACATCGACCTGGCCAACCTCGAGGACTGGGCCAAGCGCGCATGGACCTGGAACGGCAAGGTCTACGCCATGCCGCAGGAAGCGTATTCGGTCGAGCTCTACTACAACCGCGACCTGATGAAGAAGATCGGCGTGACGCCGCCGGCCAGCATGCAGATGACGCAGGCCCAGTTCACCGACATGGTCAAGCGCTCTGTCGCCGCCGGCATCATGCCGACCGCCACGGGCGTGGGCGACCGGCCCTATCCCGGCGCGTACTTCCTGCAGGAGGTGCTGCTGCGCAAGCTGGGCACCGACGACTACGAGAAGCTCCTGACCGGCAGGCTGCCCTTCCAGGATCCGCGCGTGATCGAGGCCATGACATGGGTCAGGCAACTGGTCGATGCCGGCATGTTCCCCAAGAGCATGGCGACGATGAAGCTGGGCGAGTCGCACTACTACTTCCACACCAACCCCGGGGCCCTGATGTTCCCGATCGCGAGCTGGTACACCGGCCGCGCCTTCGTGGCGCCCGAGAAGGGCGGGCAGCCCAAGGACTTTGCGCTCGGCTTGATGAAGTACCCGGTGATGGACGGCAGCAAGTGCCCCGAATGCAAGACCCTGGCGGTCGGCGGCAGCTACGTGATGTACGCGCGCAGCAAGAACAAGGAATGCGCGGGCAAGATGCTCTCGTCGCTCGCCACCGTGGAGAACGGCAACAAGTGGATGGAGACCGTGCTGCTGCAGACCGGCGTCAGGACGGACCCGTCGCGCATCACCAGCATCTACGCGCCCTACTTCAAGGAATTGCAGGAACGCAGCGCGGGGGCCAAATACTTCATCGGAACGCCGCTGCACTACATGAGCGGCAAGTGCGGCGACACCTTCGCCCAGGTGCTCAACCGCGCCTTCCCCGGTGGCCTGGTGAGCGTGAACGAGGCGGCGGCGCAGATGGATGCGGCATGCAAGGCATCGAGCTGATTCGCCGGGATCGAAGCAACCGACATGAGTGATTCCTCTCCCGGCCTCGCGGCGGCGGCGCGCCGCACGCTCGCGTCCTGGCTCTCGGCGCCGGAAGCCGATTCGCGCCGGGCTTCACTGCCCACGGTGATGCTGTTCCTTGCGCCGGCGCTCATCGTGTATGCGGCGCTGACGGCCTATCCGGTGCTGCGCACCTTCTACAACAGCTTCTTCAACGTGGCCGACCTGAGCTCGTCGGAGTTCGTGGGCTGGGCCCACTATGCCGAGGTGTTCAGCGACAAGACCTTCTGGGCGGCCGTGCGCAACACCGCCGTCTGGTCGGTCATCGGACCGATCCTCGACGTGGCGGCCGGGCTGCTGCTGGCGCTATGCCTGTATGCCGGCGTGCCGTTCTCCCGCTTCCTGCGCGTGGCGTGGTTCACGCCGGTGCTGCTGTCCTATGTGGTCGTGGGGATCATGTGGGTCTGGATCTACAACTACGACTGGGGCGTGGTGAACGGCGTGCTGCGCGCGCTCGGGCTCGGGAGCTGGGCGCAGGCGTGGCTCGGCGACCCGCGGTTCGCGCTGGGCTCGCTGATCGTGACGCACGCATGGAAGTGGGCCGGCTTCAACATGGTCGTGTGCCTTGCGGCGCTGCATTCGCTGCCGTCAGAGGTGCTGGAGGCCGCCGAGCTCGACAACTGCGGCTGGTGGCACAAGCTCACCGACATCATCGTGCCGATGCTCTGGCCCACCCTGCTCAATCTCTACATCCTCGCGTTCATCGGGAAGATGAAGGTGTTCGACCTGGTCTGGATCATGACCGAGGGCGGACCGGTGTGGTCGACCGAAACGGTGTCGACCTATGTGTACAAGCGGGCCTTCAACTGGAACACCTTCGACCTCGGCTACCCCTCGGCGATTGCCGTGGTGTGGTTCTTCGTGGTGGTCGGCTTCGTCGTCTTCTTCAACCTGCTGTTCCGTCGCCGCGAGCGCATGGAGTACTGATCCCATGACCTCGGCCTCTCCTGCATTGCATCCCCCCGCCGCGGCCGAACACCGCGAATCGCCTGCGTCCGCGCTGTCGCGCATGCTGCGCAACGGCGGTCTCATGGCCGCCGTGGTGCTGTACACGCTCTACTCGGCGCTGCCCTTCGTGTGGATCGGCACGATGTCGGTGCGCACCACGTCCGAGATCAGCGCCAACCACTTCGCGTGGCCCGAAACCTTCCATTGGGAAAAATTTCGCATCGCCTGGGTGGACTCCAACTTTGCGCAGTACTTCTGGAACAGCACGCTCATCGTCGTTTCTGCCGTGGCCATCGTCACCCTGCTGGGCGCGGCCGCTGCCCATTGCCTCGCGCGCTACAACTTCCGCGGCAACCGGCTGGTCTACTTCATCCTGTTCAGCTCGATCGTCTTTCCGCCGCAGATCATCCTGATCTCGCTGTTCCAGGTGCTGGTGGAATACAACCTGTACAACTCCCGGCTCGGCCTGATGATCGTGTACGTGAGCCTGCAGCTGCCGCTGACGGTGTACCTGCTCGAAGGCTTCTTCGCGCGCATCCCGCAGGACCTGTTCGATGCCGCCAAGATGGACGGGTATTCCGACTTCGAGATCTTCTGGCGCATCGTGCTGCCGGTGGGCATGCCGGCGATCGCGACCACCATCATCCTGAACTTCATCCAGCTGTGGAACGAGTTCCTGTTCGCGGTGGTGCTGCTGAGCGACCAGGGCGCACGCACGCTCCCTATCGGCATCCGCGCCTACATGGGCGACTACTTCCAGGACATCGGGATGATCGCCACCGGCATGATGATCGCGGTCATTCCGGTGGTGGTGCTCTACGCCTTCTTCTCCGAAAAACTCATCCAGGGCATGACGGCCGGCGCCGTCAAGTGAGCACCCGGCTCGCGCACCCTTCCCCTCCATCCGACCGGAACAAAACCGTGGCCGCAGTCCATCTCGAAAACATCTTCAAGCGCTACAAGGGCACCGCGCAGCCCGCCGTCGACGACGTGTCGCTGTCCGTCCAGGACGGCGAGTTCATGGTGCTGCTCGGGCCCTCGGGCTGCGGCAAGTCGACCACGCTGCGCATGATCGCGGGGCTGGAGGCGATCACCGAAGGCTCGCTGGCCATCGACGCCCGCAAGGTCAACGAGGTGCCCGCCAAGGACCGGGACATCGCCATGGTGTTCCAGTCGTACGCGCTCTACCCGCACATGACGGTGGCCGAGAACCTGTCGTTCGGCCTGCGTCGGCGCAAGGTCGACCGCGGCCACATTGCGGCGCGCGTGAAGTCGGCCGCCGACATCCTCGGGCTGAACGAGCTGCTGGCGCGCAAGCCCGCGGCGCTGTCGGGCGGGCAGCGGCAGCGCGTGGCGCTGGGCCGCGCGATCGTGCGGGAGCCCAAGGTCTTCCTGTTCGACGAACCCTTGTCGAACCTGGACGCCGCGCTGCGGGTGAACACGCGCAACGAGCTGGTGCGGCTGCACCACCGGCTGGGCGCGACCATGATCTACGTGACGCACGACCAGGTCGAGGCCATGACCATGGGCCAGCGGATCTGCGTCATGAACAAGGGCAAGGTGGCCCAGGTCGGCAAGCCGCTGGACGTCTACCGCGCGCCGGCCGATGCGTTCGTCGCGCGCTTTCTCGGCAACCCGCCCATGAACATCCTCAAGGCCCGCATCGCGCAGGGGCAGCCGTCGCCCGTTGCAACGCTCGCGGGCAGCGAACTCCCGCTCGCGCGCTGGGCCCGCGCCGCGCTGCCGCCGGCGGGCGACCTGCTGGTGGGTGTGCGGCCCGAGGAACTGCAATTGCACGAATGGCGCGAGGACCGCAACACGCTGCGAGGCGTGGTCTCGGCCGTCGAGCCGCTCGGCGCGGAGACGCTCCTCATGGTGGCGCTGGAGGGCGATGCGGGCGAGGTGATGGCGCGCCTGCACCGCGACGTGAGGGGCAGCATCGGCGATCGCGTCGGGCTGACCATTCCGGACCGCGCCCTCTATCTTTTCGATGCGCTCACCGAGAAGGCGATTCCCGCGGCCGACGTGGGTGCGCCATGATCGGGGCCCTGCGCGTGGGCCTGGTCGGGGCGGGCTGGGTCACCTCGCACCATCTCGCGGGCTGGCGCGCCCTGGAGGGGCAGGCCACGGTCGTGGCCATTGCCGACCCGAACGCCGCGGCCGCCGAGGCGCGTGCGCGCGAGTTCGGAATCGACCGCGTGTTCGCGAGCGCACAGGACATGCTCGATGCGATGCCGCTCGATGCCGTCGACGTGGCAGCGCCGCGCGAGTTCCATGCGCCCATCGTGCGCGCCTCGGCAGCGCGCGGCCTGGCCGTGCTCTGCCAGAAACCGCTGGCGCCCACGCTGGCCGAAGCCCGTGCGCTGGCGCAGGAAGTGGCGCCCAGGTGCCGGCTCATGGTGCACGAGAACTGGCGTTTCCGTCCCTGCTACCGCGACCTTGCGCGATGGCTGGCCGAGGGGCGCATCGGCGAGGTGGTCCAGGCGACGATGAGCCTCCTGACCTCGGGGCTCCTGCCCGACGAGGCCGGCCGGCTGCCCGCGCTCGAGCGCCAGCCTTTCATTGCAGGCCTGGACCGTGCGCTAGTGATGGAGATACTGATCCACCACATCGACACCCTGCGCTTCCTGCTTGGCGAGATGACGCTGGTGCACGCACGGCTCGGGCGTGCGAGCCCGGCGATGCGCGGCGAAGACCGGGCCTTCCTGTCGTTCGAGACCGCCACCCAGGCGCCGGTGGCATTGATGGCCAACCTCTCTGTGCACGGCCGCACGCCGGCCCAGGCCGACCGGCTGACCCTGGTCGGGACGAAAGGAACGATCGAGCTCGAGGAGAACACGCTGCGCTGCTTCGGCGCCCAGCCCGCCGAGAAGCACTACGACCTGCCCGCGTGCTACCTCGCCTCTTACGCCGCGACGATCGCGCATTTTGTCGAAAGCCTGCGCGATGGCCGGCCATTCGAGACCGCGCCGGCCGACAACCTGCGCACGCTGGCGCTGGTCGAAGCCATCTACCGGGGCCGGTGAACTCAGCGCACCCAGCGGCAGACGCGGTGATGGTGGTGCGCGTCCCAATGGCACACCTGGTGCGCCCGGTGACCGTCGTGGCCGCGGTACGGCGCGGCCGAAGCCATGCCCGGGGCCAGCGCGGCGACGCCGGCGAGCGCGATGACGCTGGAGAGAATGAGTCGCTTGATCTGCACGGTGTTTTCCTTCTGGGCAACAACGAATGGAACGGCGCGCGGACGAACGATGCGCGTGCACCGTGCGTTCGGGGCCTTGAGAGCTTCCAGTCTAAGTCGCGAAGAATGAGCCCACGATGAGCGCGTGGGCCGCGCGCCCGCCGGACGCCACCGATGCCCGTGCCGGACGACTTCCCTAGCCTTCCTCGACGAACGCTTCCTCCCGCTTCGACCGGATCGATGGCATCAGGACAATCATCATCAACAGCACGGCCGCGACCAGCAGGCCCGCGGAGATCGGCCGCGACACGAAGACGCTCCACTCGCCGCGCGAGAGCAGCAATGCGCGCCGCAGGTTTTCTTCCATCATCGGCCCGAGAATGAGGCCGAGAAGCAGCGGCGCCGGTTCGCATCCCAGCTTGATGAAGGTGTAGCCCACCACACCGAAGATCGCCACCAGCCAGATGTCGAACACGTTGTTGTTGGTCGAGTACACGCCGATGGCGCAGAACAGCACGATCGCGGGAAACAGCCACCGGTAGGGAATGGTCAGCAGCTTGATCCACAGGCCGATGAGCGGCAGGTTGAGAATGACCAGCATCAGGTTGCCGATCCACATCGAAGCGATCAGGCCCCAGAACAGCTCGGGGTTGCTCGTCATCACCTGGGGACCCGGCTGGATGTTGTGGATCGTCATGGCCCCGACCATGAGGGCCATCACGGGGTTGGGCGGTATGCCCAGCGTCAGCATGGGGATGAAGGAGGTCTGCGCGCCGGCGTTGTTGGCGGCTTCCGGACCGGCCACACCGCGGATGTTGCCGCGGCCGAAAGGCACTTCGCCCGCCCCGAGCTTGATCTTCTTTTCCAGCGTGTAGGCCGCAAAGGCCGACAGCGTGGCGCCGCCGCCCGGCAGGATCCCGAGCGACGAGCCCAGCGCGGTGCCGCGCAGGACGGCCGGGAACATGCGCCTGAAGTCTTCCCTGGTGGGCATCAGGCCCGTGACGCTGGCGGTGAACACCTCGCGTTCATCCTCCGGCTTGGCCAGGTTCGCAATGATCTCGCCGTAGCCGAAGACGCCCATGGCGATGGCGATGAATCCCAGGCCGTCGGTGAGCTCCGGGATGTCGAAGCTGTAGCGCGCGACGCCGGAGTTCACGTCGGTGCCGACCAGGCCCAGCAGCAGGCCGACCATGATCATGCAGATGGCCTTGAGCAGCGAGCCCGAGGCCATCACGACCGCGCCGATCAGGCCCAGCACCATCAGCGAGAAATACTCGGCCGGGCCGAACTTGAAGGCGATCTCGGTAAGCGGCGGTGCAAACGCCGCGAGGATCAGCGTGCCCACGCAGCCAGCGAAGAACGACCCCAGCCCCGCGGCAGCGAGCGCCGGCCCGCCGCGGCCCCGCTTGGCCATCTGGTGCCCGTCGATCACGGTGACCACCGAAGACGACTCCCCGGGCAGGTTGACCAGGATGGCGGTGGTCGAGCCGCCGTACTGCGAGCCGTAGTAGATGCCCGCGAGCATGATGAGCGCCGCCACGGGGGGCAATGCATAGGTCGCAGGCAGCAGCATCGCGATCGTCGCGGTCGGGCCGATGCCGGGCAGCACGCCGATCAGCGTGCCCAGCAGGCATCCGACGAAGGCGTAGACAAGGTTCTGCAGCGTCACCGCAGTGGAAAAACCGAGGGAAAGGTGGTTGATCAGATCCATCATGGTCTTGCCTCGTGCTCAGCCGGTGATGAAGGTGGGCCACACCTGGAACTGCAGCTGGAGCCCCACGATGAAGGTCAGGTAGCTGCCGATGGCGAGGACGGTCGCGAGAACCAGCGCCAGCCTCATCGAGAAGTTCGCGCCGGCCATGCAGGCCACGACGACGAGCGCATAGATCGCAAGGATCAGCCCCATGGCCGGCAAGCCGATGCTGCGCAGCCCCGCAAGCAGGATGCCGAACAGCAGGTTCGCACCGATGATGAAGCCGAGCGGCTTCCAGGCGATCTTTCCCACCGGGTCGCCATCGGTGGCCTTGCCGGTGAACGCGGTGCTGGTCACCACCAGCCCCAGCACGGTCAGCAGCACGCCGACGATGAGCGGGAAATAGCCGGGGCCCATGCGGGCCGCGCTGCCGACGTTGTAGTTGGCGGCGCCCAGGGCAAACGCCGCCCCGACGCACGTGAACATGAGGCCCGAGAAGAAGGTCTTCTGGCTCTTGATCTGCATATGCAATCTTTCTCTCTGGAATGGAATGGATATGGCTGTCCGCCCTGCCCTGTGGGCAACAGCGATGGACAACGTGGAAATGCGCGCGACGTGCCGTGAAGGCAGAAACGCCGCGCAGGTCGGGCTCAGGTCAGATATATCATGTTATGAGCTTTATTACATCACATTGTGAGTAATTACCCTCTGCGGATTCGCGCCGGCTGCTACATTGCCCCTCGTCCGCTCATAGTTTTTTTGGAACATCCATGGCCAGCCAACGGGGAACCATCGAGAAGCAGCATCTCGAAGCACTGTCCGACTTCCGATTCAGGCTGCGCAGCTTCCTGCGCTTCAGCGAGGACGCTGCCCGCGCCGAAAGCATCACCGTTCTGCAGTACCAGCTGATGCTTCACACGCAGGGATTCGCTGGCCGCGAGTGGGCCACGATCAGCGAGATTGCCGAGCGCCTGCAGGCGCAGCACCATGGCGTGGTCGCCCTCGTGTCGCGCTGCGAGGAAGCCGGCCTCGTCCGGCGCAAGGCGAGCCATACGGACCGGCGCCAGGTCGAGGTGCACCTGCTCGCGGCGGGACGCCGGAAGCTCGAGCGGCTCGCCGTCTTGCATGAGGACCAGGTCGCCGAACTGGCCAAGGTGGTGGCACTCGCAAGCAGGGGCGGTGCCTAGGGCGCGACGCGTGGCGCGCCGGCTGGAAAACCCGCCGCCCTGCTTGCCCGATCAGCTGTGCGCTTCGCGCCCCATGAACACGCAGGCCTGATCGAACAAGGCACTGCCCGGCGAAGAGAACTGACGCAGCAGGCTGAAATGATCGGCCTGGGGCACGACGTGCAGGTCGCTCGGGTTTCCTGCCTTCTCCCATGCCGCGTGAAAACGCCGGCTCTGCGCGATGAAGGCCGGCGTTTCCTCCTCGCCGACGGCCACGAGCGCCGGTGCCAGCGGCGCGCCGATGCGATGCACCGGCGAGCAGGCCGCCGCAACCGGGGGATCCAGCCGGAGCTTCTGGTTGAGCGTGGTGGCGAGCAGCGGCGCGAGGTCGTAGATGCCGCTCAGGGCGACGAGGCCCGCGATGTCCGGGGCACCCGACAAGGTGATCTCGGCCGCGATATGGGCGCCCGCCGAATGCCCCGACAGGAACAATGGCAGGCGATCGGCACCGCCCGAGCCCGCCCGCCTCCGGATCGCGGGCAGGCAGGCGGTCGCAGCCTCCACGAGCGCGGGGAGCGACACGGTCGGGCACAACGGATAGTTGACCAGCGCGACATGCAGGCCGATGGCCGTGAACGCCGGTGCGATGAAGCGGAAAGTCGCCTTGTCGCGCGATTGCCAGTAGCCCGCATGAAAGTAGACCAGCGTGCCCCGCGGGTCCTGGCGCGCTGCAAAGAAGTCGAAGGTCTGGCGCTCGAGCGACCCGTAGCGCTGGTCGAGCACGCAGGGCCCGGTGGCCACGGCCACCGCGCTCTCGGCCTCGAACGCCGCCAGCAGCGGCGTGAAGCTCGCGCGCGATTGCCCCTCGACATACTGGAACTGCGGGTCGTCCACGGCGTCAGTCCGTCTTGAGCCCCGTGGCCTTCACGAACCGGGTCCAGCGTTGCAGTTCGCCGCGCACCAGCGACGTGAACTGATCGGGCGAGTTCGCGGGCGCCGCCTCCATGCCGAGCTCCGTCAGCTTGTCGCGGACCTGGGACAACCGCATGATCCGTGTCAGTTCCTCGTTCCACTTGGCGATGATCTCGCGCGGCGTGCCGGCGGGCGCGACGATGCCTTCCCATTCCTTCAGGTCGAAGCCGGGGACGCCGCTTTCGGCCATGGTGGGCACCGACGGCAGCGCGGGAAGCCGTGCGGGGCTGGTCACGGCCATGGCCCTCAGCTTGCCCGCATTCACCAGCGGCACGGCCACCGAGGTGGTCGCGAACATGGCCGACACATGGCCGCCGAGCAGCGCCTGCACGGCTTCGTTGGGTCCCTTGAACGGCACATGGAGCATCTCGGTCCTGGTGAGTTGCCTGAATGATTCGCCGATCAGGTGGGCCGGCGAGCCGTTGCCCCCCGAGCCGTAGGTGAGCTTGCCGGGCTGCGTGCGCGCAAGTTCCACCAGTTCCCTGGCGCTGGTGGCCGGCACCGAGGGCGGCACCACCAGCACGTTGTAGAGCCACACGAGGTTGGCAATCGGCGCGAGGTCCGCGCCGGTGTCGTAGGGCACCTTGCCGAACAGCGCCGGTAGCACCGTGTGGGTGAGGAACATGATCCCCACCGTGTAGCCGTCGGGCGCCGACTTGGCCACCGCGTCCATGCCGATCATGCCCGTGGCACCGGGCCGGTTGTCGACGACGACCGGCTGCTTCCATGCGTCCTGCAGGCGCTCGGCCACCAGGCGGGCGAGCACGTCGGGCGGGCTGCCGGGCGGCAGCGGCACGACGATCCTGATCGGCTTGGCGGGATAGCCCTGGCTCCAGGCCGGGAACGACGTGGTTGCGGCAAGGGGCGCGGCAGCGAGAGCGCCGAGGATCCGTCTGCGTGGGATCGTCATGGTGCTCATGCCGCCGATGAAACGGGCGGTGCAAAGATGACGTCGTAGTCGCGCGCCGCGGCCACCACTTCGGCCGGACTCGACATGTTGTGGATGCGGCGGTAGAGCGCCTCCAGCTTGCCGGCCGGCGTGGCCCAGAACAGCGCCGTCACCGGCTCGCCGGTGTTGTTGAAGAAGGCGTGCGGAATGCCGCGCGGCATGCGCACCAGGTCGCCCGCCGAGGCGTAGGTCTTCCTGCCCCCCAACAAAAGGTCGATGCGGCCGTCGAGCACGAAGATGTACTCGTCCTGGTGAGGGTGCACGTGCGGCGGCACGAAGGTCTCCACCGGGAAGGTCGCATGCCACGAGAAACTGTCGTCGCTCGCCTGCTTGGGCACATAGATCTGCCCCAGGATGTTCCACGACACGCCGTCCATGCCGGTCTGCGCGCGCGTGATGTCGGGGGTTTCAATGGTCATGGGGCACTCCTTCGTGGCGGGTGAGTCGGTCGAGCGTGGGTTTCACGAGCGGGTTGGTCGATGCGAAGCGCGGCTTGAAGCGCTTGCGTGCCTCGGCGAGGTCTTCTTCGTCCCAGTAGCCGATGAGGATGCCGCCTTCCGAGATGCGCGGCTGGATCTCCATCGTCTCGATGGCACCGTCCGGGATCGTCACCCGCTGGCGTGGCTGGCGCGCCCAGCGAAACAGCGCTTCATGCAGGCGCTGGCGCACTGCTTCGTGTTCGGGTGCGGCGCCCAGGTCGATGAATTCGTTCGGGTCGGACGCCAGGTCGAACAGCATGGGGCGATAGCCTTCGGCCAGCACGTACTTCCAGCGGCCGTCGGAGATCATCCGCAGCCAGGCGCTGCGCGACGGCGTGCCGAGCGCGATGCGCGAATCCTGGAAGGCGTAGTCGTACTCGCAGACCACGTGCTCGCGCCAGTCGGGCGGACGCCTGCCGAACAGCAGCGGACGCAGCGAGCGGCCGTCCATGATGTGCGGCACCGGCACGCCGCCGCAGGCGTCCAGGAAGGTCGGCGCCAGGTCGATCGCCTCGACCAGCGCATCGCAGCGCGTGCCGCGCGTGGTGTCGGCGCGCGGGTCGGGGTCGTAGACGATCAGCGGCGCGCGAATGATCGGCTCGTGGAACAGGTCCTTCTCGCCCATCCAGTGGTCGCCCAGGTAGTCGCCATGGTCCGACGTGAAGACGATCATCGTCGTCTCCATCAGCCCGCGTTCCTCCAGGAAGCCGAAGAGCTTGCCCAGCTGGTCGTCGATCTGCTTGATCAGGCCCATGTAGCCCGGCATCACGGCCTCGCGCACGCCGTCGCGCGAGAAGGTCTCGGACACGCGGTGCTTCATCATCGCGCCATACACCGGATGCGGGTCCTGCCGCTCGGCTTCGGAGCGAACCACCGGCAGCGCATCGTCGGGCGTGTACATGCTGGCGTACGGTTCGGGCACGACGTAGGGCCAGTGCGGCTTGATGTACGAGAGGTGCAGGCACCAGGGCTGGTCGCCGGCCTCGGCGATGAAATCCATCGCGCGACGCGTGATGTAGGGTGTCTCCGAGTGCTCGTCGGGCACGCGGGCGGCGCGGTTCGAGTACTTCAGGAACCAGCCGGAGCGGATCTGGCCGCTGTCGTCGACGGTCGAGTTGGCCCAGCTCTCCCAGGGATTGTCGCCGCCGAAGCCGTGGCTGCGCAGGTACTCGTTGTAGCTGGGGTCCGGATCATGGCCCGAATAGGGATGGATGCCGTCGTCGCGCTCGTAGGGGTCGAAGCCGCACTCGGCAATCCGCACGCCGATCGTCGAGGCCGGGTCGATGCCCAGGCGGGACATGCCCGCCAGGTCGGCGCGCATGTGCGTCTTGCCGACCAGCACCGAGCGCACGCCCAGCGGGCGCAGGTGGTCGCCGATGGTCATCTCGCCCGCCTTGAGCGGCACGAAGTTCCAGCTCGCGCCGTGCGAGTGAACGTAGCGGCCGGTGTAGTAGCTCATGCGCGACGGCCCGCAGACCGGCGACTGCACGTAGGCGCGGTCGAAGATCACGCCGCGCGCGGCCAGCGCATCGAGGTTCGGCGTCTGCAGCCTCGGATGGCCGAAGCACGACAGGTGGTCGGCGCGAAGCTGGTCGCACATGATGAAGAGGATGTTCTTCACGCGTCGGGTCATATGCCGGCTCCTGTCGTGTGGTGGTATGCGTCGCATGCTAGAGGCCCCTTTGCCCCCTGTCGCTTCACATGTTTTGATGTCGATTACCATGGGTTATCACCACCTCCGGCTCGGCGACCATGCGGCTCCAGCATCTCCATCTGCTGCTGACTCTTGCGAAGACGGGCAGCCTGCGCGCGTCGGCCCAGACCCTCAACGTGTCGCAGCCGGCGCTGACCAAGGCCTTGCGCCAGCTCGAAGACGAGTTCGGCACGGCGCTCGTCGTCCGCACGCCCAAGGGCGTGCGGCTGGCGCCGCCGGGCGAACTGCTGGCCGCCCGCGCCGCCACCGTGGTGCGCGAGATCGAGCGGGCCCGCGAAGAAGTCGCATGGCACCTGCGCCATGCCGAGGCGCAGGTGACGGTCGGCGTGTCGCCGGTCGCGGCCATCCTGCTGGCGCCTGGTGCGGTGGAGCGTTTCGGCGCGCGATGGCCCCAGGTCAGCCTGCGCATGCGCGACGCGCTCTACCCCCGCGCCCTGGAGCAGGTGCGTGCAGGCGAGCTCGACATGGCGCTCGGTCCTTTGCCGGTCGAGGGCATCGGCCGAGACTTCGTGGTCCAGCCGCTGTTCGACAGCCAGTCGGTGCTGGTCGCACGCCGCAGCCATCCGCTGGCGCATGCAACGCAGCTGGCCGAGCTGCTCGGAACGGGCTGGGTGCTCACCGGTCCGGCCGGAGGCCCGGGCGACCCGCGCAACATCCGCTTCGGCGCCACGGGCGACCGCGCGCCGCAGGTGCGCCTCGAGTGCGAGTCCTTCGCCACGCTGCTGGCGCTGATGCCGAGGCTCGACGTGATCGGCATCATGCCCGCGGGCTTCTTCGACCGCTACGGTCCGGGCATGGGGCTGGTCAAGCTGCCCATCGGCGAGGTGCTGCCGAACACGACCATCCACGTGCTCCACCGCGCCGATACGCCACTCACCGTGCCCGCGCAGCGGCTGCTCGAGTCGTTCCTCGCCGAAGCCAACGCGCTGCGGACCTCCGATCGGCGCTGACCGGAGGCTGCTAGAGCTGCCCCTGGCACACGTACTTGGTGTGCAGGTAGTCGTCCAGCCCGTGCACCGAGCCTTCGCGTCCGTAGCCCGAGGCCTTGACCCCGCCGAAGGGCGCGGCCTCCGCGGCCAGCGCGCCTTCGTTGATGCCGACGATGCCTGTCTCCAGCGCCTCGGCCATGCGCCAGATGCGGCGCACGTCGGTCGAGTAGAAATACGCCGCAAGGCCGAAGGGCGTGTCGTTGGCTGCCGCGATCACCTCGGCTTCGCTGTCGAAGCGCGTGATCGGGACCACGGGCCCGAAGGTTTCCTCGCAGCTGCAGGCCATGGCGGCATTGGCGTTCACCAGCACCGTGGGCGTGTAGTAGTTGGGGCCCAGGTCGACAAGGCGCTTCCCGCCCGTCAGCACCTTGGCACCCCTGGCGACCGCGTCTTGCACATGGCGCTCGATCTTGTCGACCGCGCGCGCATTGATCATCGGGCCGATCTGCGAATCCGCTTCGGTGGCTGGCCCGACCTTGAGCGCACCCACGCGCGCCGCGAGCTTGTCGACGAAGGCACCGTGCACCTTGGCCTGGACGAACACGCGGTTGGGGGACACGCAGGTCTGGCCGCCGTTGCGGAACTTGGCAGCCATGAGGCCTTCGACCGCGGCATCGACGTCGGCGTCCTCGAACACGATGAAGGGCGCGTTGCCGCCAAGCTCGAGCGACAGCTTCTTCAGCGTGTCGGCCGAACGGCGCGCGAGATGCTGGCCCACGGGTGTGGAGCCGGTGAAGCTGATCTTGCGCACCCGTGCATCGTCCAGCCACACGTCCACCACCTCGGGCGTGCGCTCGCGCGAGGCGGTGACGATGTTGATCACACCCGCGGGCACCCCGGCCTCCCGGGCCAGCTTGACGAGCGCCAGGGAAGTCAGCGGCGTGTCCTCGGCCGGCTTGCACACCACCGTGCAGCCCGCGGCCAGCGCCGGCGCGATCTTGCGCGCGATCATCGCGGCCGGAAAATTCCACGGCGTGATGGCGGCGACCACGCCCACCGGCTCCTTCAGCGCGAACATGCGCCGGCCAGGCACCGGCGCGGGAATGATGTCGCCGTTGGCGCGCGTGGCTTCCTCGGCGAACCACTCGATGTAGCTGGCGGCATAGGCCACCTCGCCGCGGCCCTCGGCCAGCGGCTTGCCCTGCTCGCGCGAGATCAGCCGGCCGAGGTCTTCCTGGTGCGCCATCACCAGGTCGTTCCAGCGCTTGATGACCTGTGCGCGCTGCTTCGCCGGCACGGCCCGCCAGCCCGGGAAGGCGGCATGGGCGGCATCGACGGCCGCGCGCGCATCGGCCGCGCTGCCGTCCGGCACGCTGGCGAAGACGTCGCCCGTGGCAGGGTCGGTGACGTCGAGGCGGCGCCCGTCGCTTGCCTCGCGCCATTCGTCGCCGATCAACTGGCGTGCGGTCATCAGGTCCGTGCGTTCGAGGGTCAGTGTCATGGTGCTTGTCATTCGGAGGTTGTCAATTTGCAGCCGCGTGCTCGCCATTTGCCACGCCCGGCATCGACTTGGGAGAGAGGTTCTTCAGCATGTCGCGCACGGTGGCCACAAGGTCGTACCTTGGCGCCCAGTTCCAGTCGCGCCGCGCACAGCTGTCGTCGATGGAGTCGGGCCACCCGCTGGCGATCGCCTGCCGGAAATCCGGCTCATAGGCGATCTCGAAGCCGGGCAGGTGCTTGCGTATCTCCTGCGCGATCTCGCGCGGCGTGAAGCTCACGCCGGCGAGGTTGTAGCTGCCGCGTTCGGTGATGGCCTTGGCGGGGGCTTCCATCAACTCCAGGGTCCCGCGCACCGCATCGTCCATGTAGAGCATGGGCAGGGGTTCATCCTCGGCGAGGAAGCAGGTGTAGCGTTCTCCCTTGAGGGCCGCGTGGAAGATGTCGATCGCATAGTCGGTGGTTCCGCCGCCGGGGCTCACCTTGTAGGAAATCAGTCCCGGATAGCGCAGGCCGCGAACATCCACGCCATGGTTCTCGTGGTACCAGCGGCACCAGCCCTCCCCGGCCAGCTTCGAGATGCCGTAGATGGTGCTGGGCTCCATGACCGTCTGTTGAGGCGTGGCCACCGCGGGTGTCGTCGGACCGAACGCGGCAATGGAGCTCGGCCAGAACACCTTGTCCAGCTTGCGGTGCCGCGCAATCTCCAGCACGTTCAGCAGGCTGCCCATGTTGAGCCGCCATGCCCACTCCGGTGCCGTCTCGCCCGTCGCGGACAGGGCCGCTGCCAGATGGTAGATCTGGGTGATGCGGTGCTTCTCGACCACCTGTGCAAGCTGGCCGGCGTCCGTGGCATCCAGCATCTCATGGCGGAGTTTGGCGTTTCGGCCGACCTCCACGCGGTCGCTGCCCACGACGTTGTCGGCGCCGTAGCGCTCTGCCAGCGCGGCGGAGAGCTCGGAGCCCAACTGGCCGTTGGCGCCGATGACGAGGATCCGGGGCGCGCCGCTCATGCGATCACCCCCATCTCTTTGCCGGCCTGCGCGAAGGCGCCCAATGCAGCGTCGAGCTGGGCGCGCGTGTGCTGCGCGCTGATCTGGACACGGATGCGGGCCTGGCCCTTGGGCACCACCGGGTAGAAGAATCCGGTCACGTAGATTCCGAGCGCCAGCAGCCGGCGCGCCAGGTCCTGGGCGAGCTCCGCGTCATGGAGCATCACCGGGATGATCGGGTGTTCGCCCGGCTTCAGCTTGAAACCGCTGGCCGCGAGGCCGGCCCGGAAGTGGCGCGTGTTGTCCTCCAGACCGTCGCGCAGCTTCGTGTCGGCCTCCAGCAGGTCGAGCACCTTCAGGGTCGCGCCGACGATCACCGGCGCCAGGCTGTTCGAGAAGAGATAGGGCCGCGAGCGCTGGCGCAGCAGCTGGACGACGTCCGCGCTGGCGCTCGTGAATCCGCCGGACGCACCGCCGAGTGCCTTGCCCAGGGTGCCGGTGATGATGTCGATCTTGCCGAACACACCGCGGTATTCATGGGTGCCGCGCCCGCGCTTCCCGAGAAAACCGGTGGCGTGCGAGTCATCGACGCCCAGCAGGGCGCCGAACTCGTTGCAGGCATCGCGTATTTCGTCCAGGCGGGCGATGGTCCCGTCCATCGAGAAGACCCCGTCGGTGAACACCAGCTTGTGCCGGGCGCCCGCGTCGTCCGCGGCCTTCAGTTGCGCGCGCAGGTCCGCCACGTCGTCGTGCCGGTAGCGGTAGCGCCTGGCCTTGCACAAGCGGATGCCGTCGATGATCGACGCGTGATTGAGCTCGTCGCTGATCACGGCATCGTCGGGTCCGAGCAGTGTCTCGAACAAGCCGCCGTTGGCATCGAACGCGGACCCGTAGAGGATGGTGTCCTCCGTGCCGAGGAATTGCGACAGGCGCGCTTCGAGCGTCTTGTGGATGTCCTGCGTTCCGCAGATGAACCTGACGGAGCTCAGGCCGAACCCGCGTGCAGCCAGTGCGTCTTGCGCGGCCGCTATGACCCCGGGGTGGGATGACAGGCCCAGATAGTTGTTCGCGCAGAGATTGATCACTTCCCGCCCATCGGCAGTCGCGATCTGGCTTCCCTGTGGCGATTGGATCGTGCGTTCGAGCTTGAACAGGCCGGTGGCCTGGATCTCCTCTAGTTCGGCTCGGAGCGAGGCGTAGAAATCTGCGGTGGTTCTCATGGTCGATCGTCAGGGCCCGGGGCGGCCCGAAGTCCTTTCTGGAAAATGGCCGCGCCCGCGGCATCGCTCACGCGCTGGCGCAGGACGCGTTCGAAGTGGCTCGGGTCGTGGGCCTTCAGGGCGGCGGCTTCGCGGGGCATGTGGCAGTCCCGCAGGCGCGATACCCAGAAGCGCAGGGCCGCGGCCCGCTCAAGGTCCGGCAACAGGCGACGTTCCTCGGGCACGAGCGGGCGCGCCGACTCGTAGGCCGTCAGAAATGCAGCCCTGCGAACGCCGTCGGCGCGTCCGCTGTCCAGATCCACGCACCAGTCGTTGAGGCAGACGCCGATGTCGAACACGAAGGTGTCGCAGCCTGCGAAGTAGAAGTCGAGGATGCCGCTCAGGCCGCTGCCCTCGAACAGCACGTT
Organism: Variovorax sp. OAS795; assembly: GCF_040546685.1. Classification (NCBI taxonomy): domain Bacteria; kingdom Pseudomonadati; phylum Pseudomonadota; class Betaproteobacteria; order Burkholderiales; family Comamonadaceae; genus Variovorax; species Variovorax sp. OAS795. The sequence goes on along the minus strand of NZ_JBEPOH010000002.1, from coordinate 73,715 downwards.
GTCGCGAAACAGGTCGGCATGAATGGGGCCGCGCGGCAGGGCCGCGTGGTCGGGCGATGCGGCGATGCGGGTCTGGAGGGCCAGCTCGTCGAGCAGCAGCGCGCGTTGGTCGTCGCCGACGCAAGGCAGCAGGGCCGGCACGGTTTCCTTCCACCACGGCAGGCCGCGCAGGTTGGGCTGGTGGCGGGCATAGTCCCGGCCGGCAACATGCATGCGCGCCAGCATCTCGCCCACGGCGCCGCATTGCTGCGCATCGGGCGCCAGCTCGCTCTTTCCGCGCAACCTGCCCACCACCGCGGCCGGCTTGCCCTTGAGAAGGTGCAGGATGCGGCCTTCGGCGTCCGGCGCCGGCCTTGGCACCGGAATACCGCGGCCGGCCAGATGCTGCATCAGGTGCAGGTAGAACGGCAATTGCTCCCATGTCAGGCGCTCGAACAGCGTGAGCACGTACTCGCCGCGGTCCGTGTGGACAAAGTAGTTGGTGTTCTCGATGCCGCCACTGCAGGCGGACATGGCCCGCAACTCGCCAAGCCCCAGCCGCCGCAGGAAGGCGGCAGCCTCGTCGCAGGACACTTCGGTGAAGACGGCCATGCTGCGCTCAGTCCAGGTGCGCGGCGACGAATGCCTTGACCTGCACGGCATCCGCCGGGAGCACCGTCACGCGCTTGGGCAGGTCTTCGATGCCCTGGAACCGCGCGGGCCGGTCGGGCTCGTGACCCAGGGCTTCGACAATGGTCGCGGCGAACTTGATCGGCAGCGCCGTCTCCAGCACGATCATCGGCACACCGGGCTGCACGAGGTGGCGCGCCACCTTCAGGCCGTCGGCCGTGTGGGTGTCGATGGTCACGCCAAAGCGCTGGTGCGTGTCGCGGATGGTCGCCAGGCGGTCGGCGTGCGTGCTCTTGCCGCTCAGGAACCCGTAGCGCGTGCGTGCCACTGCGAAGGCCGGATCGGCGCCCAGGTCGAAGCGGCCCCTCGCCGCGAGCGCCTCGCCGAACAGGCGCGCCACCGTACCCGCGTCGCGGCCCAGCAGGTCGGACACGAAACGCTCGAAATTGCTGGCCTTGCTGATGTCCATCGACGGGCTGGACGTTTCATGCGTGTCGGCCGCCGCGCGCACGCGGTAGACGCCGGTGCGGAAGAACTCGTCCAGCACGTCGTTCTCGTTGGTGGCCACCACCAGCGTCTGGATGGGCAGGCCCATCATCCGCGCCACGTGGCCTGCGCACACGTTGCCGAAGTTGCCCGAGGGCACGCTGAAGCTCACCTGTTCGGTGTTGGACTTGGTGGCCTGGAAGTAGCCGGCGAAGTAGTACACCGCCTGGGCCAGGAGCCGCGCCCAGTTGATCGAGTTGACCGTGCCGATCCTGTACTTGCGCTTGAACGCGAGATCGTTGGACACGGCCTTGACGATGTCCTGGCAATCGTCGAACACGCCTTCGATCGCGAGGTTGTGGATGTTCGCGTCCTGCAGGCTGAACATCTGCGCCTGCTGGAACGGGCTCATGCGGCCGTGCGGCGACGTCATGAACACCCGCACACCCTTCTTGCCCTTCATCGCGTATTCGGCGGCGCTGCCAGTGTCGCCCGAGGTGGCCCCCAGGATGTTGAGCTCCTCGCCGCGGCGGGCGAGCTCGTATTCGAACAGGTTGCCCAGGAGCTGCATCGCCATGTCCTTGAAGGCCAGCGTGGGGCCGTTGGACAAGGCCTGGAGCCACACGCCGTCTTCCAGCGGCTTGAGCGGCACGATCGCCTTCGTGCCGAACACCTCTTCGGTATAGGTCTTGCGGCAGATCGCGCGCAAGTCGTCGGCCGGAATGTCGTCGATGTAGAGCGAGAGGACTTCAAAGGCCAGGTCGGCATACGGCAGTTCGCGCCATCTGGAAAGCTGCCCGGGCGTGACCTGCGGATAGTGCGCCGGCAGGTACAGGCCGCCGTCTGGCGCCAGGCCCTCCAGCAATATTTCGCAGAAGTGCTTGCGGCCGGGATGGCCGCGGGTGGACAGGTACAGCATCTCAATATCCCCGCGCGCGATCGACCAGCCCCATCAGCGGCACGCCCGCCTGGTGGCATCGGATGTTGTCGAGCACCTGCTCCACCGCCGTCTCCGGCTGCGTCATGCTCGCGACGTGCGGCGTGAGCAGGATCTTCGGATGCGCCCAGAAGGGATGGTCCGCCGGCAGCGGCTCCGGATCGGTGACGTCGACGACCGCGCCCGACAGCCCGCCGCTCTCCAGCGCATCGAGCAGCGCCTGGTGGTCGAGGTGCGCCCCTCGGCCCACGTGCACCAGCGATGCACCGCGCGGCAGATGATCGAAAAGCTCGGCGTCGAGAATGCCGCGCGTCTCATGGGTCAGGGGAAGCAGGCACACGAGGATGTCGGTGCCGGCCAGCATCGCAGGCAGTTCTTCCCGGCCCGCGTAGCACGCCACGCCGTCGATCTCGCGGCGCGTCCGGCTCCAGCCCGCGAGCTGGAAGCCGAGTGTGCGCAACGAGTCCAGCACGGCGCACCCGAGCACGCCCAGCCCGAGGATGCCCACGCGCCGCTTCGATGCCGGATGGACGCGGTGCGCGGCCCAGCGGCCCTCATGCTGCTGCCGGATGTACGTCGGCAGGTCGCGGTGCAGCGCGAGCACGGCCATCGTGGCGTACTCCACCATGCCCGCGACGACGCCGGGCTCCGCCATGCGCACCACCGGGAGTTCCGGCGGCAGTGCGGCGAGGTCGATCTGGTCGATCCCGGCGCCCGTGGAGAAGAAGAGCTCCAGGTTGGGAAATTGCCGGGCCATGTCTTGCGGCGGCAGCCACGCGGCAAGATAGCGCACCCGGTCCGGCTCCCCGGTGTCGGGCCAGACATGGAACGGAATGTCGGGCGCGTGGGCGGCGAACAGGCGCGCCCATTCCGCGCCGCGCACGGGGTCGGCCTTGTAGACGAAAGCCATGGCGCTTACTTGTAGACGACCCAGATCTTGCGGGTGGTCTCGATGCAGCGCCACACGCCGGTGAAGTCGGGTTTCATCACGAACGAGTCACCGGCCTTTACCCGCACGGGCGCCTTTCCGTCTTCGGTGATTTCAGACACGCCCGAAAGGATGCAGCAGAACTCCCAGGTGCCGCCCTTGATGGACTTGTAGGTGCCCGGCGTCGTCTCCCAGACTCCGGCGCGCACCTTTTCGTCGGCAGACTGGTCCACGTCCCAGTTCTTGAATTTCGCATCGCCCTCGATGACACGTTCGGGCAGCGGGCCGCCTTCGCGCGCGGTGCCCAGGTCGTCGTACTTGAAGAAGGTGAGATTGCTCATGGGAAAAGATCCTTGGTTGAATGAAGCGGATTCAGATGTCGTCTCGGATGCAGGCGGTCGCGTGATGGCGCTCGACGAACCTGAGTTCGGGCACCCCGCTCGCGCATGCCGACTGGGCATGGGGGCAGCGCGTGCGGAACGCGCAACCCGATGGGGGCGCCAGCGGACTGGGAATGTCGCCCTTGAGCAGTTCGCGCGGGCGCCGCTGCCGCGGATCGATGTTCGGCACGGCGGCCATCAGGGCACGCGTATACGGATGCCGCGGGTTGTTCAGCAACGATTCGGCGTCCCCGATCTCCACCAGGCGGCCGAGGTACATCACTGCGATGCGGTCCGAGATATGGCCCACCACCGCGAGATCGTGGCTGATGAACAGCATCGTGAGGCCGAGCCGCTGCTTCAGCTCGAGCAACAGGTTGATCACCTGCGCCTGCACCGAGACGTCCAGGGACGACACCGGTTCGTCGGCCACCAGCAGTTGCGGCTGGGTCATGAGCGCACGGGCGATGCCGATCCGCTGCCGCTGGCCACCGGAGAATTCGTGCGGATAGCGTGACCGATGCGCGGGATTGAGCCCCACCGTCTTCAGCACGGCATCGATGCGTTCCCGCCGTTCCTGCACCTTCAGCTCGGGCATGTGGATTTCCAGCGGTGCCGAGAGCAGTTGTTCGACCGTGTGCTTCGGGTTGAGGGACGAGTACGGGTCCTGGAACACCATCTGCATCGCGCGACGCAAAGGCCTCATCTGGCGCCGCGAGAGGCCCACCAGGGCTTCTCCATCGAAGTGCACCTGCCCTGCCGTCGGCGGGTCCAGGTTCAGGATGGCGCGGCCGATCGTGCTTTTGCCCGAGCCGCTTTCGCCCACCAGGCTCAGCACCTCGCCGCGTCGGATCTCGAAACTGACGCCGTCGACCGCCTTGACGTTCTGCGCCGGCTTGCCAAGCCAGCCGCCGCCGAGCGGGTACCACTTGCGCAACCCCTCGACCTGCAGCAAGGGGGGAGTAAGTTCGTTTTGCTGCATCACGCGACTCCTTCGATTTCCGGCCACCGGACGCATCGCACCAGATGGCCCGGCCTGGCGTTGTCCAGGTTCGGCACCGACGCATCGCAGCGGCCCGGCTCGAAGTGCCTGCAGCGCGGCCCGAAGGTGCAGCCCGGTGGGTGCGAGGACGGATCGGGCACGTTGCCCGGAATCGCGAACAGCGGCGTCTTGCGGGCACGATTCGAATGAAGCCGCGGAACCGAGTGGATCAGGCCGCGGCTGTAGGGATGCCGCGGCTCGGTGAACAGCTCCACGACACCGGCCTGCTCGACGATGCGGCCTGCATACATCACCATCACGCGATCGGCGATCTCGGCCACCGTGCCGAGGTTGTGCGTGATGAAGATCATGGCCATCCGGGTTTCGGACTGCAGCTTCTGCAGCAGTTCGAGGATCTGCGCCTGGATGGTCACGTCCAGTGCGGTGGTGGGCTCGTCCGCGATCAGCAGCGAGGGTTCGCACGCAATCGCCATGGCGATCATCACGCGCTGCCGCATGCCGCCGGACAGCTCGTGCGGGTAGTTCGCCAAGCGCCGCTTCGGGTCCGAGATGCCGACCTGGTCCAGGAGCTCGGCGGCGCGGTCCGTGCCAGCACGCCCGCTCATCCCGAGGTGGATGCGCAAGCTTTCGCAGATCTGCGCGCCGACGGTGTGCACCGGGTTCAGCGACGTCATCGGCTCCTGGAAGATCACCGAAGCGACGCCTCCGCGCACCCGCCGCATCACGCGCTCCGGCGAGCCGACCAGCTCGTAGGCGATCCCGTCGCGCGCCATGAGGCGTGCGGAACCGGTGATCGTGCAGTAGGGCGCGGGCGGCGTGAGGCCGAGCAGCCCCAGGCAGGTCACGCTCTTGCCGGAACTGGTTTCTCCCACCAGCGCCAGTGTCTCGCCGCGGCGCACCGAGAAGCTGACGTCGCGCACCGCATGCACGGTTGCGGCCGAGGTGCGGAAAGAGACGTTCAGGTCGCGCACGTCCAGGATGTGCTCCGCCTCGACGGCGGTTTCGGCGTGCTGGACGGGGATCGGTTCAAAACGGTTCATATCGAGCATTTCATCGATCCAGTTTTGCGTCCAGCGCGTCGCGCAGGCCGTCACCAATGAAGTTGAAGCTCGTGACGGTCAGCGTGATGGCCAGTCCCGGCACGATCGCGAGCCACGGCGCGTTGGTCAGGTAGCTCTGGGCGTTTTCCAGCATGTTTCCCCAGCTCGGCGTCGGCGGCTGGATCCCGAAGCCGAGGAAGCTGATGTAAGACTCCGCCAGGATCGCGTGCGCGATGTTCAGCGTGGCAGCAACCACGATGGGCGCGACCGCATTGGGCAAGAGCTCGCGGAACATGATGCGGCTGTCGCTGGCGCCGAGCGATTCCGCGGCCAGCGCGAAATCGCGTTCGCGCAGCGACCGGATCTGTCCTTCCACCACACGCGCCACTTCCATCCAGCTGGCCAATGCGATCAGCACCACGATGGAAGTGACCGACGGCTCGATCAGGGCTGCGACGGCCAGCAACAGGAAGATGGTCGGAAAGCAGAGCATCGCATCCACGAACCGCATGAGCGCCGCGCCGATCGCGCCGCGGTAGAACCCCGCGACCAGACCGACCAGGACACCCACCACCACCGACAGCGCAGTGGCCGCGAAGCCGACGGCCAGCGAGATGCGCCCGGCATACATCAGCCGCGCCAGGACGTCGCGACCCAGCGGATCGGTGCCCAGCAGGTGCGGGCCGGCGAACGGCTCCGCCAGCCGTGCGCGAATGTCGGTGTCGGTGGCGTTGAACGGCATCAGCAGCGGGCCGACGAAGCTCAGGAGCGTCATGAACAGCACGATGCCCACGCCCAGCAGCGCCGCGCGGTGGCGCAGGAAGCGCCTGAGGGCCGGAAAGCGTTCGGCGAGCGTGCGGCGCGGCGGAACCAGCGTTGCGGTCTGGACGGTGCTCATTTCGACGCTCCTTTGATGCGCGGGTCTGCGACGGAGTAGAGAAGGTCCGCGACCAGGCTGCCCAGCAGGACCATGCAGGCCGTGAACATCAGCATTCCCATCACCACCGGGTAGTCGCGATTGCTGACGCTGTCGAGGAACAGCCGGCCCATGCCCGGCCAGGTGAACACGGTTTCCGTGACCAGCGCGCCGCTGAGCAGCGTCGACACGTGAAGGCCCGTGATCGTGATCATGGGCAGCAGCGCGTTGCGCAGCGCGTGGCGCAGCAGGATCTGCATCGCGGGCACGCCCTTGGACTTGGCGGTACGGATGTAGTCCTGGTTCACCACGTCCAGCATCGAGGAGCGCATGTAGCGGCTCCACACGGCGGTGGACACCAGCGCCAGCACGATGCATGGCGCCACCAGGTGCTGCAGGCGGTCGATGAAGGAGCCATCGCCGATCGTTTCGCGGTTGCCGGCCGGCAGCCAGCCGAGGTTCACCGAGAAGACATAGATGACCGCCAGGCCGAACCAGAAGGTGGGAATCGACAGCGCGACCATCGCGCCGATGGTGGCGAGGTGGTCGAAGATCGAATAGCGCCGCACCGCACCCAGGATGCCGATCATGCCGCCGATGAACATCGCAAGCAGGGTCGAGCTCACCATGAGTTCGAGCGTGGGCCCGACGTGCATGCCGATCTTCTTCAGCACCGGCAACTGGTCCCGGTAGGATTTGCCCCAGTCGCCGGTGGCGATGCTTCCGGCCCAGTCCAGGTACTGGATCGGCACGGGCCGGTCCAGCCCGTACTGCTTCATCAGCCGGTCGACGTCTTCCGTCCCCAGGTCGCCGGTGGCGACAAACTGCGCCAGCGGCCCCCCCGGCGCAAGATGCAGGATGGCGAAGGCGATCACAGAGACGAGCGCAAGCAGCAGCAGCGACTGCAGCAGGCGGCGCAGAAGGTAGCGAGCCATGATGCTCAGGCCGTCCAGCGCCAGCTGGCCGCGTTCCAGCTGTTGGCCAATGCGTTCACGTTGTTCGCATAGCCGTCCAGGTTGGCTTTCGTCCCTTCGATCTGCACCTCGTAGAACAGCGGCAGGAACGGCAGGTCATCCATGATCAGCTCCTGGACCTTGGCGTAGATCTCCTTGCGCTTGGCCAGGTTGTATTCCTGGCGGCCCCGGGCGAGCAGCGCATCCACCCCGGCGTTCTTGTACTGGCTCACGTTCGATCCCGATTTGGTCTCCTTCGGAATGCTTGCGGAGCCGAAGCGGTGCGTGATGTCCGGATCCGATGCGATCGTGTAGGTCGGCGCGGTCAGGAGGCTGTCGAACTCGGAGTTGCGCCAGAAGTCTGCCCAGAGCACCGCCGCCACCATGTTCTTGATCAGCATCTCGACGCCGATCTTCTTGAAGTCGTCGGCGATGAGCTGTTGCGTCTGCGCGCGCAGCTGGTTGCCCGTGGTGGTCGAATTCGTGAAGGACAGCCGCACGCCGTTCTTGGCGCGAATACCGTCTGCGCCGCGCACCCAGCCGGCCTGGTCCAGCATCGCGGAGGCTTTCTTCGGGTCGTACTCGGGCTTGGGCAGGTTGGGATTGGAAGCCCAGTGCGTCGGAACGAGGTAGTTGTTCGCGGGCTTGGGCACGCCGTAATAGACGAGGTCGCAAATCGACTGCCGGTCGATCGCGATGTTCAGCGCCTTGCGCACCGCCTTGTCGGCCAGGGCCGGGTGCGCGAGGTTGAGCGTCAGGTTCTCCACCGCGCCGCGGGGCGCTGCATGGACGCGGCGGCCGCGCAGCGCGGATGCTTCCTTGTAGAAGTTGGCAGGGATGCCCTGCAGGCCGATGAAATCGATCTCCCCGGTCTTGAACTGGGTGTACATCGCATTCAGGTCCGGCACGTACTTGAAGATGAGCCGGTTCAGCGACGGCCCCTTGCCGAAGTAATCCGGATTGGCCTCGAGGATCAGGTGGTCGCCGGTCTTGCGGCTGACGAACCTGAACGGCCCGGTGCCGACGGGCGCGGCGGCAAACAGCGCAGAGTTCGGATCCGGGTTCTGCGAAAGAACGTGCGCGGGAACGATGAAGGTCCAGCTCAGCACGGAGGTCAGCGGTGCATACGGTTCCTTCAGCTTCCACGTGATCACGTGGGCACCTTCGACGCCCACGGACGCGATGTACTCGAAGGCCGTGCGGTTGCGGGCGCGGAACGCCGGGTTCTTCATCAGGTTGATCGAGTACCTGACGTCCTCGGCGGTCATCGGCTTGCCGTCGTGCCACTTCACGTCGTTGCGCAGCTCGACGCGCCAGGTCAGGCCATCGGCCGAGATGCCCCCGTTCTCGAGGGTGGGAACCGACTTCGCGAGCAGGGGCACGAACTTGCCTTCCGCATCGAGCATCCACAGCGGACTGAAGAGGTTCCACCAGACGCCCTGGTCCACCTCGTTGGCGGTCATCAGCGGATGCAGGACGGTCACCTCCTGCGAGAAGCCGAGAATGGCCTGGCCCGTGGGCTTGGTGGCCGGCCCGGCAGCGTGGGCACGCGCCGCCAGGCCCAGGGACCCCAGCGCAAAGGTGGCTGCGCCTGCAAATACGGCGTCTCGCCGTGTCAATGTGCCCATGGGGGCATCGCCGATCCTGTGTGTCCGCTTCATGTCGCTACCTTTCAGTTCACTGCTGTGATCGTTCATGGTTGTCTCCTGTTTAGATTCAGAAATCAGCGACCTTGCCCCATGCGGTGCCACTGAATCGGCTGGGCCGGAATGGGACGGGATCGATGATCGGTTCGGCGCCGCTGGCCAGGTCCGCGACCAGGTGGCCGGCGCCGGGCCCGATGCCGAAGCCGTGCCCCGAGAAGCCTGCGGCCAGGATGAAGCCCGGCAGGCCCGGCACTTCGCCGATGCCGGGAACACCGTCGGGCGTGCTGTCGACGAAGCCGGCCCAGGCGTGCGTGATCCTCGCATCGCGAAGCTGCGGCAGCAGTTCGACCGCGCGGCGGTGGGTTTCCTTGATCGTGGTCGAACAGGGCTTCGGATCGAGGATGCGCACGCGCTCCATGGGTGTCGGCGCATCGAGCCGCCAGCGCCCCAGCGTTTCATGGCCTCCGCGAATGCCTTCCAGGCCTCCCGGCAGAAGGCTGCGCCAGCGCTTGGCGAACATGGGAACGAACTGCGGCGCGAAGCGCAGGAACTGCCCCGTCGGGTCCACGCGCGCACGGCCGCTGATGGCCAGTGCGTAGCGGCCGTCGTTGCGGCGCGTGGCCGAGACGCCCGCGATCACCAGGGCGGCGGGCAAGCGATGCTCCACGGGAGACACGCTCAGGATGGATTGGCGGATCGAGGCCTGCGGAAAGCGGATGCCCAATTGCCTGCAGAATGAAGACGCCCACGCGCCGCCGGCCATCACGACGGTCTTGGTCTTGATGACGCCGGCTTCCGTGATGACGCCGCTCACGCGCCCGGCTTCGGTCTCGATGCCGCGCGCGGCGCAGTTCTGGTGCACGCTGCCGCCGAGCTTGATGAGCGCAACGGCCACGGCCGGCGCAGCCTTGGCGGGATCGGCCGTGCCGTCGCTGGGCGAGAAGACGCCGCCCTTCCAGGCGCGGCCGGTCGCCTGTCCACGCTCGGCAGCCTCCCGGCTGCTCAGCACGTGGGTCGTCACGCCCGCGGTCTTCGCAAAATCACGCCAGCCGGCCCACTGGGACAATTCGGCCTCGTCGTTGCTGAGATACAGCAGACCGCAGCGTTTGAAGCCCGTGTCTTCGCCGGTCTCCGCGGCAAACTGTTCCCACAGGTCCAGGCTCTTGGTCGCCAACGGCAGTTCGCGCGCGTCGCGGTTCTGCTGCCGGCACCAGCCCCAGTTGCGGCTTGACTGCTCGGCGCCGATCCTGCCTTTTTCCACCAAGGCGACGGACATGCCGCGCTTGGCCAGGTAGTAGGCGGTGAAGACGCCGATGATGCCGCCGCCGATCACGACGACGTCCGCCGAAGCCGGCAGCGTGGGAGAAGTTTGGATGTGTTGCAGCGGAGGCGACATGATGGATCTCGCTCGCGCGTTCAAGCCGGGACGGCCTGGACCACGTAGAACTTCGCCACGCGATCGCTGCTCTCCCACCCGATCGATGCGCCCTGCGGCACGAAGAGCGCATCGCCCGTGCCCATCGACAGCATGCTCCCATCGGGGGCTGCGAAGCGCACGCTTCCCGCGACGAGATGCATGAACTCGTTCTGGCGATGCGGGCGAACGATGCGGTGGTAAGGGGTCGAGTCCCAGGTGCCGGCGCTGTACTGCGCGGCGTCGTCCGTGAAGACGTTGTCGCTGCGGCATTGCGGGGCCGGGCCGAGGAGCGCCTCCGCCGGCAAAGTTGCCGACGGCTTGAAGTCGGCGTCGGCGCGAAGGGGGACAAGTCCGCGCTGCGTCGGCTTGTCGCAGGCGGCCGCGCAAAAGGAAAACTGCACGCGCGATCCAGCCGCGATGCGAAGCGAGGTGCCGCATCCGATGACGGCACCCGCTTGCGGGCCGAGCACCAGTGGTTCCGCTCCGGCCGCGGTCAGCGTCAGCTCGCCTTCCGCCACCACGATGGTTTCGATGTGCGGATAGCTTGCGATGTCGAGCTCGCCGATGAAGCTGGTGCGGCCCGCGATCATCGATCGGGGTCCTTCCCACGCGATCTCGCGATGCCGCGCAAAGGGGTCGTCCTTGCCGAACGGCGCGCGGCGGAAGGCGGTTGATACTGGTGCGCCGTTGGCACGGTGCAGCACGATGGCCACGGTCATTTCTTCTCCTGAGCATTGAAGCCAAGAATGGCTTTGGTTTCCAAATATTCCTCGAACCCCTCGACCCCGTACTCGCGCCCATTGCCCGAGCGCTTGTAGCCACCGAACGGGGCCTCGGGGTTCCACGCCGGGTAGTTGATGTGCACTTGCCCCGAGCGGATGCGCGCCGCCACCGCGCGCGCCGCACCCAGGTCCTGGCCCTGCACATGCGCGCCCAGGCCGTAGACCGTGTCGTTGGCGATCTCCACCGCCTCGTCCATGCTGTCGTAGGGAAGGATCGCCAGCACCGGCCCGAAGATCTCCTCCTGCGCGATCTGCATGCGGGAGTGCACCGCGCTGAAGATGGTCGGGCGGCAGTAGAAGCCCCGGTCCAGGCCCTCGGGCCGTCCGGGGCCGCCGCACAAAAGCTGTGCGCCTTCGGCCAGGCCCACGCCGATCATTTCCTGCACCCGGTTGAACTGCGCCCGGTTGGCCACCGGGCCGTGCGTGGTCTGCTGCGAACGCGGATCGCCCACCACGAAAGCCGATGCCGCCTCGAGCGCGAGCCGCTCCACTTCCTGCAGCCGGCTGCGCGGCACGATCATGCGCGTGGGGGCGCTGCACGACTGGCCGACATTGCGGAACGCGGTCGCCACGCCCTTGGGCACGGCCACGGAAAGGTCCGCGTCCGGCAGGATCAGGTTGGGCGACTTGCCGCCGAGCTCCTGCGCCACGCGCTTGACCGTCGGGGCGGCTGCCTGGGCCACCAGCACGCCGGCCCTTGTCGAGCCGGTGAACGAGACCATGTCCACGTCGGGATGTTCGGCCAGCGCGGCGCCGACTTCCGCGCCGCTGCCGTTCACCAGGTTGAACACCCCGGCCGGGGTGCCCGCGTCGTGCATCACGTCGGCAAAGAGCAGGGCGCTCAGGGGGGAGAGTTCGCTGGGCTTGAGGACCACGGTGCAGCCGGCGGCCAATGCGGCGCCGACCTTGGCGGTGATCTGGTAGAGCGGCCAGTTCCACGGGGTGATCAGGGCGCACACGCCGATGGCCTCGCGCACCAGGGCCATGTCGCCGCGGTGGGTGACGAAGGGGTAGCTGCGCGCGTTGTCGCGGGCCACGCGGATGTGCTCGGCCGCCGAGGGCACCTGGGTGAGGCGCGCGAAGCCGATGGCCGCGCCCATCTCCAGCGAGATGGCCTGGGCGAAGAGCTCTGCGCGCTCCAGGATGAGGGCGTGGACGCGGTCCAGCAGCTGGGCGCGGCTGTGGGGGGAACTCACGGACCAGGTGGCGAACGCGCGCCGTGCGGCCACGACGGCGGCGGCGACATCGCGTGCACTGCCGAGAGCGATCTCGGCGACGGGCTCCTCGGTGGAGGGGTCGATGACGGCGCTGCGCGCCTGGGTGTCGGGCAGCACCCACTCGCCGTCCACGAAGATGCGGTCCAGGCGGCCGGCGCGCCTGAGGCTTTCGATGATCGAGCCCCCTTCCACTGGGGCGGCAGGCGTGGGCGATGGTGAAGTCATGGCTGCGAGTCGAGTTGGTGCGTGAAGTATCGGAACGCCGATACATGCGGTCAAATACAAGTTTTTGCGGTAGCTATGCAGTGTTGATATGAACCGTGCTTGCGGATCGAAGGCCCTGACGGCGTCCGCCCTGGGTCGGAGGCGGGTTGGCTTGCATATCAAATTCGAATGAAAGATCTCCGAATCTTTATTCGACCGCATGGGTCCGTGTCTCCATACTCGACTGCATGAAGCTCTCCTCCACCGCAATCGCAGTCGAGCCCACGGCGGCCACGGCCGATGCCGCACTGCGTCCGTTCGAGCCCGGCGACTTGCCGTCGGCGCACGCGTTGTCCAGCACCTTGGGTTGGCCGCACCGGCTCGAAGACTGGCAATTCGCGCTGTCGCTCGGGCAAGGCGTGGTCGCCGAACGCAACGGCAAAGTGCTGGGCACCGCGCTGTCGTGGCACTTTGGCGCGAACCACGCCACCATCGGCCTCGTGATCGTCGCGCCCGAGCTGCAGGGCCAGCGCATCGGCAACCGCATGATGGAGGCGCTGCTCGACGCCCTGGCCACGCGGGATGTGCTGTTGATTGCGACGGCAGCAGGCCGCGGCCTGTATGAGCGCCTGGGATTCGTCGCCACAGGGGAGATCGACCAGCACCAGGGCGTGCTTGCGGCCTTGCCGGCGCTGGCGGAGCGTGCGGGCGACCGCCTGCGCCCGCTGGCCGCCGCGGACGTCGAATCCTTGATCGCGATGGACGCGCGGGGTGCGGGCATGGCCCGCGTCGAGCTGCTTGGCCGGTTGTTCTCGGAGGAGAAAACAGTGGTCCTCGAGCGACGCGGCCATGTCGCCGGCTTCGCGGTGCTTCGCCGCCATGGCGGAGGCCATGCCGTAGGACCGGTGGCAGCGCCGGATCTCGATGCCGCACGCCTGCTGATCGCCGAATGCTGCCGTCAGGCCGAAGGCTTCGTGCGCGTCGATGTCTACGCCTCGGGCGGCCTGGCCCCATGGCTGGAGAGCCTGGGGCTGCCACGCGCCGGCGGAGGGTCCGTCATGGTCCGCGGCCGCGTACCGGAGCGCGGGCCCGCCCACGGCGGCTGGGCGCTGGTCACGCAGGCGATCGGCTGACCTTCTTGCGCCCTGTGTGCTCGGGGCTGCGCGTCACGACGCGTATGGCCTCGAGAAAATCAGCCACGAGCGCCTGCGCCGGCTGCTGGCGTGCAAGCACCAGGTGGCATTCGATATGGATCGCAGGCTCGAACGCCAGCGAATGCACGCCCGTGAGCGCAAGCTCGCTGAGCATCGCGGGATTCACGATGCTCACGCCCAGCCCGCGCGCCACCATTGCGCAGATGGTGGTGCCCAGGGTCGTCTCGATCTCGAGCCGGCGCACCTCGGGATTGAAGACGCGGTCGGTGGCCGCACGCACCACGTCCGGAGACGCATGCGATATGAACGACTCGCCGGCCAGGTCCGAGGGAACGACCTTGCGCTTGCGCGCGAGGCGGTGCCCCCGCGGCACGATGCATACCGCGCGGTCCGAATGCACGAGCGTGGTGTCGACCTCCTGCGGCAGCGCGACATAGCCGACCAGGCCGAGCTCGTAGTACCCGGACGACACCCACTTGCAGATGGTCGCGGAATCGGCCGTGTGGACCACGACCGGAACGCGCGGGCGCATGCCGCGAAAGACTTGCAGGATGCGCGGCACCGGACTGACGCCGATGCCCGGTGATACCGCGATGCGCAAGCCTTCGACCCCCAGCGTGCGGATGCGGTCCGCCGCGTCGCCGATGGACTGCAGGCCGACGTAGACGCGGTCCACTTCCTTCAGCAGTGCGTGCGCTTCGGGCGTGGGAACCACGCGCTGCCCGACGCGCTCGAAGAGCTTCAGCTGCGTCTCGCCCTGCAGCAGCGCGATGGCACGGCTCACGTTCGGCTGCGAGGTGTGCAGCTGCGCAGCGGCAAGCGTCATCGAGCCGGTGTGCATGACGGCGCGGAAGCACTCGATCTGGCGGTAGTTCATATCGGTCTTGCATCAATAGCGTCAGATCCGCTATTTGACCGCATAAAGCCGCGGACCGATACCGCGGGTGCTCGCCAGGACTGCGCCGTGTGAGAGCACCGCCCGACGCAAGCTAGGCAGCCGCAGTTGCCAGCAACACCTCCGACGGTTCCCCGTCCAGGGCCACCGCACAATGCTCGACCCCATGCGGTACGACGATGAACTCGCCGGCCTCGACGATCTCCTCGCGGTCACGGAACTTCATTAGCAGGCGCCCCCGATGAACGAAGAACAGCTCATCGCCGTGCTGCCTGAATGACCAGCAGGGGGCTCCCTCGAACCTGGCGACCTTGATTCGCAGGTTGTCGCCCTGCCCCTCGGCCCGTCCGGCAAAGGCCGTCGACAAATTCTTCTTCGGAATGGTCGAAAGATGCTTGTTCAGTGCAGCGACGTCGCGAATGATGGCGGCGAGCTGGCTCGGCACGTCATTCCCGCTGGCCGGGTATTTGCCGTCCAGTGCCGCCGTCCCGATCGTGAAGCCCGCTGCCCCTGCGCCCTGGACGACTGCAATCCGTTCAGGGGTGGCGATCGAGCCCGCAACGTAGACGGGCTTGGAGACCGCGGCGCAGACGGCCGCCATCAACGCGGGCACGTTTTGGGCCGAACGATAGGCCAACAGGTCCAGGCCATGCACGCCATCCCGCGCCGCAATCGCCCGGGCACTTTCAACGATTTCCTCGATGGTGCCTTCCAGCACGCTCGGGTGCCCGGTGATCCGGCCCGGGAACGGGAAGTACCGGATGCCGGTGTCCTCGAGGATCGGCAGCACGTCATCGACCCGCGTGCCCCCCAGTAGAACGTCGACACCGATCTCGGCGGCTGCCTTTGCCGAAACGATTTCGCTTTCGCGGTCGAGCGACACCACTTCCAGGTAGGACGTTGCGCCGCCGGCCTTGATCGCCGCATTCAGCCCCTTCAGCTGCTCGAGCGGCAAGCCGATGTCCTTGAACCCGATGTGCCGCACCCCGAGGCCGAGGGCCGTCTGGAGCTGCTGCGACGCATCCGCAACCGTGCGGTCGTTGCGCGTGAGCATGAAGATGAAACGTAGACCCATGATGGTGGTTCCTTTTTCGAAGTCAGTGTGTGTGGGTTTGCGCAGCGACGAGGCGCTTTGCATAGGCAAGCGCCGTTTCCAGGCTGGCGTGGTCTGCGATCCCGCGGCCGGCGATGTCGAATGCCGTGCCGTGGTCCGGGCTGGTGCGCACGAACGGAAGGCCCAGCGTGATGTTCACGCCCTTTTCCAGCCCGAGATACTTCACCGGGATGAGGCCCTGATCGTGGTACTGGGCCACGACAACGTCGAACCGGCCCATGCGTGCCTGCATGAACACCGTATCGCCGGGATAAGGTCCGCTGGCATCGATGCCTTCGGCCCGCGCCGCTTCGATGGCCGGCCGGATGATCCGGATTTCCTCATCGCCGAAGAGGCCGCCCTCACCGGCGTGCGGGTTGAGGCCTGCGACGGCCACACGCGGCGCCGCGAAGCCCAGGGCCTTCCCGCCCTCGTGCGCAAGCCGGATGGCGGACATCTGGGCGTCGAAATCGCCCTGCTCGATGGCTTTGCGCAGCGACGTGTGGATGGTGACGAGCACCGTCCGCATGTCGTCGTTCGCCAGCATCATTGCCACGCGCGTGGCGCCGCCGAAGTCGGCCAGGATTTCCGTATGGCCGGGGTAGCGGATGCCCGCGCTGGCCATCGCCTCCTTGTTGATCGGCGCCGTGACGATGCCGCTCACTTCCCCGGATTTCGCCGCTGCGATCGCTGCAACGATGGCATCGAAGGCCGCCTGGCCCGAGACGGCGCTGATCTGCCCGAGGGGCGGAAGCTCGGCGATCCCGGTGGTCTCGATGACTTCGATCGTCCGCGGCTGGAACCGGGCTGCAGCGGGTGCATCGATGCGCCGCACCTCGATGTTCATCCCCAGCCTGCGAACGATGTCCTGCATGACGGCATGGCTGCCGAACACGACGACGCGTTCGCCGCCCTTCGCGAGGACCTTTGCCACGATCTCCGGCCCGATGCCGGATGCGTCGCCCATGGTGAGGGCAAGCGGGGAGGAGATGTTCTTCACTGTGAATCCGTTCGCAAGGTTGGGGTTGTTCCGCGTAGGCGGGAGACGGCGCGCACCAGGGCGTCGTCGCTGCCGAAGCCGCCGGCCTTCATGGCGAGCAGGAGCAGGCGTCCACCGCCGAGCCTGGCGCGGCCGAGGGGGAGTCCGGACTCGAGTTCTTGCAGGATCTCGAACTCCCGCACGCCGAGAAGATCCAGGATCGCTTCCATCGTGTCGCCGCCGGTGGCGATCAACGCGCCGAAGCGTGGGTCCTGGAGCTCTCGCGCTGCGGCTTCTGCAATGCGGCGCAGCACCGCCGCGGGATCCTGCTCTCGCGCCTTGGGGCCGCGCAGCAGCATGACGCCGAGGGCCTCCTGCACGTGATCGGCCTGGATGTGACTGCGCGGGTTCGCGCTTCCAACGGCGACCAGGACCTCGTTGCCGATGCCATCCACCGCCGGCGGCCGGGTTTTCTCGGGCACGAAACGCCGCGACAGGGCGGCCGCCATTCCGGGAGAGCCGACCCACAACACCGACTCCGGCTCCTCGATGGAGGCAATTTGCGAGTCGAGTTCTTGCTGCGTGACCGCGTCGAGCAAGGTGACATGCCTGATGCTGCGCGGAACCAGGTCGGCCAGCGCCGAGTGCCGCGCGGGATGCACCGGGTCCTGCCCATACACGCTCTCCGCAACCGGGATGCCGTCCACGCGCTGAATGCCTCCGACCGTCGTGCGCCCGGCCTCGGGGAACGCCGGCGCAAACACCAGCGATCTGCGGCCGCTGGCCGCAAAGCACGCTTCGAGCTCCTGCGCGATGTGGCCGCGCAGCGTGGAGTCCACGGTCTTGTAGAGCACGGCACTGCCGGCAAGCCGCGTCGTCAATCGAGCCACCCGCTCGATGGCTTGCATTGGCGTCGCAGACCGCGAAGCGCTGTCGACCGCGACCACCGCCGCCGCATTGCCCGGAAACCGGCCCCTCCCGATCGACGCCGTGAGGCCGCGCGCGACAAAGGGTGCGGCCCCGTCTGCCGCACTCGTCAGGTCGTCGGCGAGGACGGCGATGCTGGGCTGATGATTGGTGCGCATGCATCAATTATCAAAACTAGTTCAAACAAGGAAAAGCGATAGTTTCTGACGTTGATTGGTGATATATTGTCACCAATGGATCGATCAGACATCCCTTCGCTCGACGACCTGCGGGCGTTCGAAGCCACCGCAAGGCTGGGCTCCGTTCGCCACGCCGCAGACTCGCTGGCCCTCACGCACGGCGCCGTCAGCCGCCGGATCACCAAGCTCGCCAATGACATCGGCGTCAGCTTGTTCGAAAGGAACGGGCGAGGCCTGCGCCTCACGCCGGCCGGCGAGACGCTGAACCTCACGCTCGGCCGGTTCTTCGGCGAGTTGGCCGCCACGGTGCAAAGCCTGCGCGCCACCGGCGCCGTGAAGACCGCCCTGGTGCTCTCCTGCGAGCCTTCGGTGGCCATGCGATGGCTGATTCCGCGGCTGGGCGGTTTTCAAGCGGCGCATCCGGACCTTGCCCTCCATCTCTCCGTGGGTGGAGGGCTTGTGGACTTCCGCAAGAACCATGTCGATCTCGCCATCCGGCGGCTGGACTTCGCGGTGCCCGAGACGTGGAACGTGCGGACTCTTTTCCCCGAAAAGGTCGGGCCTGTCATGCGGCCGGAATGGGTGCCGCGGTTCGAACGAGGCGACTATCTGGCTCTCGGATCGAAGACGCGGCCCGACGCGTGGGCGCAATGGCTGAAGACCCATCCGTCGGCGCGCCGGCCCACGGAGGTCCGCTACTACGACCATCACTCCCTGATCGTCGAGGCTGCGTCCGCGGGCCTGGGCGTGGCGCTGAGCCCGCTCGTGCTCGCGATCGACGATGTGGAACGTGGAAGCCTGGCGGCACCCGCCGGCTTCGATCCCGACGGCAGCCACTATGGATTGATCTGGCTGGGCGCTGGCGAACTGCAGGGTGTGGAGCTCGAACTGGCCGAGTGGCTGATGGCGCAGTTCGGCCGGCTCGGTCCTCATCTGCCCTGAAGGAGCGCGCCGGCATCGGCGCCGCCCTGCATTCGATCTCGCCGGTCAGGGCCGGGCGACACGAGGGTTGCCGTCCAGCCTGTCGCAAAGATCGCCCGACATGCCGCTGCCCACCTTGCGCACGAACCACTTGCCGGACGCGACCACCTCCTCGTAGTCCGATGCCTGGTACCAGCGCGAGAGCGAGGGATCGATGAGGTGCAGGTTCGCGGCGTCCCAGACGCCCGATCCGTCGACGGGCTCCACGGTGTGCTGCAGCGGCGAATTGGCAAGCAGCGTATGAAAGTAGATCTCGTCCGGTGCCTTGGAGAAGCGCAGGAAGCGCTTCACGGATGCTTCATGGGGATGCGACACCAGGTATCTCACGGCCTGCGGCGTCAGCGCCCACCACTGCGAACCGAAGTGCCACCGCGGAAAGAGCGGGAACGAGCGGCGGCCGAGCTTGCCGATGAGTTGCATGAATCCGCGCATGAACCGTACCGGCGAGAACTTGCGCCCATTCACCGGCAGGTCTTCGTAGAACCAGAAGTGGCGCACGCGCTGATGCAGCTTGCGCGTGCTGGCCAGGGGAATCAGCCGGATGAAGTTGGTGGCGGCATGCGCGCGCGAAAAGGCGCCGAACTCCTCCACCGGACGCACGGGATAGCAGTTGCCCGAGAGCAGCACGAAATGGCTGACCTGCGGTACGTCGCAGCCTTCGAGCGCGCCACGCATGAGCCGCAAGGTGGCATCGACCTGGGAGATGGCCCCCCAGTGCACGTCGACCCGGTCGTCCAGGTAGACCACGCGGGGATCGTCGATCCAGAATTCCGAAAGCTCGGACTTGGCATCGACATGCACGAAGCACCGGCCGTGCAGAACGAGCCGCCGCAACAGGCGTTGTACCTGCTGCGGATCCGCATGGACAAGCAAGAGAAAGACCGGGTTCATGTCGCGACGGCCTGCAATCCTCTGGCCGCGCTGGCGCGGCGGGACATTTCATTTTCAAGGACAATGCGGGCCGGTTCCGCGCCGCTGAATTTCGGTTTCAGCGCTTTCTTTTTTCAACGCTCGCAGAGCGGCTTGCCGCCGCCTTGCACACCGCCCGGCTCTCCGGAGCGCAGCGTACCGACCCATCTCCCATCCGGTGCAAGCATTGATTTCCGAAGCCGGCCCAGTGCTGGTCTTCATGGCCTGCGTGGCGCTGGCCACCTACGCCCAGAACCTTACCGGCTTCGCGTTCAGCCTGATCCTGCTCGGGCTGGTGTCGGTGTTCCACATCGCCAGCGTGAGCGACACGGCCAACGCCGCCACGGTGCTGAGCCTGATCAATGCCTGGACCTACTTCCGGGCGCGCCCCGGCGTGGTGCCGTGGCAGCTCATGAAACCGGCACTCAACGGCAGCACCGTGGGCGTGATCGTCGGTCTCATGCTGCTCACATGGCTGAGCGGCGGCGCGGTCGACTGGCTGCGGGGCCTGCTCGGCGCCTCGATCCTGGTCTGCGCGGTGCTGCTGGTGATGCAGGGCCGGCCGCTCGCGGCCGTGTCGGGCCGCGCGAGCTTTGCAGTCATCGGCGCGCTCTCGGGCGTGCTGGGCGGGCTGTTCTCGAGCTCGGGGCCGCCCATCGTGTTCCATCTGTACCGCCAGCCGCTGGAGCGCGAACTGGTGCGGCGCGCGCTGCTGCTGATGTTCGCGTTCAACTCGCTGGTGCGGCTGGTGATCGTCGTGCCGACGGGGCACTTCTCGTGGCATTCGGCGCTCCTGGCCGCATGCGCGATGCCGGTGGTCTGGGGCGTGACGCGCGTGCACCACCGGCTACCGAGCAAGCTGCCGCCGCGCATCCTCCAATGGGTGGTCGGCGCCCTGCTGGCGGCCGCGGGCAGCACGCTGCTCGCGAGCGCGTGGCTCGCGATTGCGGGCGCCGCCTAGCTGCGAATGTTTTTTGTGCAGTAATTGATTTATCTGACCAATTGCTGGGTATTTTTGAATCACTTTCCTTGAGTTCGAATGAAAACTATGGAATAGTTGATCCATGAGACCAGCTGGAGAGTCTTTTTCATTCAAGAAGCTGTTGGCAGTTGTCCCGCGCGGCACCCCTCTGGACGTGGCTTTCTTGAAGGAGCACGGCCTCAGTGCCGATCACGCCTCGCACCTCGCAAAGGCCGGCTGGCTCGAACATCTGGGGCGCGGCGTGTACATGCTGCCCGGCGATACGCTCAGCCGGGATGCATGCCTTGCCTACCTGATCCGTCGTCATGAGGGCATGCATGTGGGCGGAAAGACAGCGCTCCACTGGCGGGGGATACGCCACCATGTGAGCTTCCGGGAAAGCATCGCACTCTGGGGCGAGCAGCAGGTCCGCCTCCCTGCCTGGTTCACGAGCCGCTTCGAGTGCAGGTACCAGAGCACGCAGCTGTTCGATAGCGGATTGCCGAAGGGCTTTGCGCTCCAGTCCTTGCCCGGCGGGCATCCGGACGTTCTTGTCTCGACCCCCGAGCGTGCCCTGCTGGAGCACCTGAGCGACATCGGCAAGACGGAGTCATTGCAAGAGTCGCGCGACCTCGTCGAGGGCACGCGCAGCCTGCGCCTGCCAGTCCTGGAAACCCTGCTTGCCCGAACGACGCGCATCAAGGTGGTCCGCCTGGCGCGCACTCTTGCAGAAGAGCTCGACCTTCCCTGGGCGGCACTCGCGAAAACCTACAGCGACAAAAAAGGCGGGGCGGCGCGCTGGATCGCGGTATCCAAAAGCGGCGAACGATTGGACCTCAAGGCATGAAGCAGGAATACATCGACACGGTCCGGCTACTCATCGACATCGCCCCGGCGGTGCTCGCTTCGCCGCGCTTTGCGATCAAGGGAGGGACGGCCCTGAACCTCTTCGTGCAAGACATGCCGCGCCTCTCCGTCGACATCGACGTGGTCTTCACCGATCCCGCGATGTCGCGCGAGGAAGCCCTTGCCGTGATCGGATCCGACCTCGGACAGGCGGCCGCCATTCTCCAGGCCAGAGGGCTTTCCGTCGCGATTCCGAAGAAGCCGACCGGCGAAGACCTGAAGCTCTTCGTCCGCAACGGAAACATCGAAGTCAAGGTGGAAGTCAACCATGTCTTTCGCGGCGCCTTGCTGCCGACCAAGACAATGCCGCTGTCACTTGCGGCGCAAGACATGTTCACCTCGGGACTGACCGTTCCGATGCTGGATGAAGCAGAACTCTACGGGAGCAAGCTGGTGGCGGCAATGGATCGCCAGCACCCGCGCGACATCTTCGATGTCATGAAGATGTATGAAAAGTTCGGCCTTGCGGCCGGCTTTGTCGACTGCTTCGTTGCCTATCTGGCGGGACACAACCGACCGGTGCATGAGGTGCTGTTCAGCGTCGACGCGCCGTTCGATGCCATCTACGAGAATCACTTCAAGGGGATGACCATGGGCGAGGTATCCCTCGAGACCCTGCTCGAAACACGAGCCACCCTGAAAGCCGAACTGCCGAATGCCCTGACGCGCGAGCACAAGGACTTCCTGCTGTCATTGGTCAGGGCAGCGCCCGAATGGGACCTCATGCCGTTCCCTGTGCTTCAGGACCTCCCCGCGCTCAAATGGAAGTTGCTGAATCTGGAGAAGCTGAAAGCATCAAAACCAAAGATGTTCGATCGGCAATACGCGCTGCTGGCGGAACGGCTTGGCGGATAGCACGGCAACAGATATCCGACGCCTCCATCGGCCACGACGCAGCCCATTCAATCCGCGGTAGCGCCCGACTTCTTCACCAGCTCGGCCCAGCGGGGGATCTCCCGCGCCATGTGGTCGCGCAGTTCCTCCGGCGTGCTGGCCGCGATGTCCATGGCCAGCTGGCCGGAGAGCTTGGCCTGCACGTCGGGCTGCTTCAGGGCCTTCACGATCTCGGCATTGAGGCGCTGGATGATCGGCCTGGGCGTGCCCTTGGGCGCATAGACGGCCTGCCAAGACGACATCTCGAAACCGGGCACGCCCGACTCGATCATGGTCGGCAGCTCGGGCACCAGCGCGATGCGCTTGCCGGTGGTCACGGCGAGCAGCTTGAGCTTGCCGCTCTTGACCAGCGGCAGCGCCGCGGTCACCTGGTCGAACATGAAGGGCACGAGGCCCGATGCCACGTCGGTCATGGCCGGCGGCGTGCCCTTGTAGGGCACGTGCGTGAGCTTGACGCCGATCATGTCGGCGAACATCTCGCCGGCCAGGTGCGTCGAGGTGCCGGCGCCCGACGACGCGAAGGTGCGCTTGGATTCGTCCTTCTTCAGCAATGCGATCAGCTCGGCCACCGAGTTCACGCCGAGCTGGCTGTTGACGATCAGCACGTTGGGCAGCCGGCCGACCAGCGACACGGGCTCGAAGTCCTTCATCGGGTCGTAGGGCAGCTTCTTGTACAGGCTCGCGTTGATGGCGTGCGTGCTGATGGTGCCGCCGAACAGCGTGTAGCCGTCGGGCGCGGCCTTGGCCACGTAGGCCGCGCCGATGCCGCCGGCCTGGCCCGGCTTGTTGTCGACCACGACCGACTGGTGCAGGCTCTCCTGCAGCTTGTTGGCCAGCACACGGCCCACGATGTCGGTCGAGCCGCCGGCCGTGAAGGGCACGACGTAGGTGATGGCCTTGGCGGCGGGCCATTCGGCCTGCGCGAGCACCGCAGCAGGCGCCAGTGCGAAGGCGAAGGCAAAGAAGGCGAACGGCAGCTGCGCGGCGCGCTGGAGGAAGGGCATGGTCTTGTCTCTCTTTGTCGTGTGTCGGATGAAGCGGGGCCTCAGCGGCCGCGCGCCTGCCGCCATTCGGCGAACTCGGTGCGGCTTTGCGCCTCGGTCGGCGGATAGAGGCCGAGGATGGAGCGGCCTTCGAGCACCTTCTCCTGCACGAAGTCCTCGAACACGGTCATCTCCGTGGCCTCGGCCGCAACCTCGTCCGCGATGTCCTTCGGGATCACGATGACGCCTTCGGCATCGCCCACCACCACGTCGCCCGGCCACACCGCCACGTCGCCGCAGCCGATGGGCACGTTGATGTCGATGGCCTGGTGCAAGGTCAGGTTGGTCGGTGCGCTGGGGCGCTGGTGATACGCAGGGAAGCCCAGCTTTGCGATGTCGGGGCTGTCGCGAAATCCGCCGTCGGTGACCACGCCGGCCACGCCGCGCTTCATGAGCCGGCTCACCAGGATGCCGCCCGCCGATGCGGCGCGCGCGTCCTTGCGGCTGTCCATCAGCAGCACCGCGCCCTCGGGGCACTGCTCCACGGCCTGGCGCTGCGGATGGTTGCGGTCGTTGAACACAGTGATCGGGTTCAGGTCTTCGCGCGCGGGCATGTAGCGCAGCGTGAAGGCCTCGCCCACCATGTTGGCGAGGGCCGGGTTGAGCGGATGCACGTCCTGGATGAACTGGTTGCGCAGCCCGCGCTTGAACAGCGCGGTGCACAGGGTGGCGGTGCTGACCTTCATCAGCCTGTCGCGGGTCTGGGGATTCACATGGGTCTCCGTTGGATTCTTCAGAAGATGTCCGGCTCGGGCACCGGCCGGCCGAAGGTGGTTTCGAGAAAGTCGAAGTCGCAGCCCTCGTTGGCCTGCAGGATGTGGCGGCCGAACATCCAGCCGTAGCCGCGCTCGTAGCGCGGCGGGGGCGGCGTCCATGCGGCCCTGCGGCGCGCCAGCTCCTCGTCGCTCACTTCCAGGTGGATGAGCCGCTTCGGCACGTCGACGCGGATGCGGTCGCCGGTGCGCACCAGCGCCAGCGGTCCGCCCACGGCCGACTCTGGCGAGCAGTGCAGGAGGCAACCGCCGTAGCTGGTGCCGCTCATGCGCGCATCCGACAGGCGCAGCATGTCGGTCACGCCCTCTTTCAACAGCTTGGTCGGGATCGGCAGCATGCCCCATTCGGGCATGCCGGCACCGCGCGGGCCGGCATTGCGCAGCACCAGGATGTCGTCGCCGGTCACGTCCAGCGCGGGATCGTCCACCGCCTTCTTGAGGCTCGGGTAGTCGTCGAAAACCAGCGCGCGGCCGGTGTGCTGCAGCAGGTGCGGCGCACAGGCGCTGGGCTTGATCACCACGCCGTCGGGTGCGAGGTTGCCGCGCAGCACGGCCAGCGCGCCTTCGGCATAGATCGGGTTGTCCAGCGGCCGGATCACGTCGTCGTCGAACACCTCGGCGCCCTCGATGTTCTGGCCGATGGTGCGGCCGTTGACGGTGCGCGCCCCGGTGTCCAGGTGGCCGCGGATGCGCGCCAGCAGCGCGGGCAGCCCGCCGGCATAGAAGAAGTCTTCCATCAGGTAGGTGTCGCCGCTCGGCCGGATGTTGGCCACCACCGGCACGCGCCGGCTCGCGGCGTCGAAGTCGTCCAGCGTGACCGGATGGCCGGCGCGCCGCGACATGGCGATCAGGTGCACGATGGCGTTGGTGCTGCATCCCATGGCCATGGCACAGGCGATGCCGTTCTCGAAGTTGGCGCGCGTGAGCATCTTCGCGGGCGTCAGGTCGTCCCACACCATCTCGACGATGCGGCGGCCGCATTCGGCGCTCATGCGCACGTGGTTGGCGTCGGCCGCCGGAATGCTCGAGGCACCCGGCAGCGTGAAGCCCACGGCCTCGGCGATGCCCATCATGGTGGCCGCGGTGCCCATGGTCATGCAGGTGCCGTGGCTGCGCGCAATGCCGGCCTCCATCTCCTGCCAGGCCTGGTCGCTGAGCTGCCCGGCGCGGCGCTGGTCCCAGTACTTGAAGGCGTCCGAGCCCGAGCCCAGCACCTTGCCGCGCCAGTTGCCGCGCAGCATGGGGCCGGCGGGCAGGTAGATGAATGGCAGGCCCATGCTCAGCGCGCCCATCGTGAGGCCCGGCGTGGTCTTGTCGCAGCCGCCCATCAGCACCGCGCCATCGATCGGATGGCTGCGCAACAACTCTTCCGTTTCCATCGCGAGGAAGTTGCGGTAGAGCATGGTCGTCGGCTTGACCATGCTCTCGGACAGCGAGATGGCCGGGAGCTCGAGCGGAAAGCCGCCGGCCTGGAAGATGCCGCGCTTGACGTCCTCCACGCGCTGCTTGAAATGCGAATGGCACTGGTTGGCGTCGCTCCAGGTGTTGACGATCGCGATGACCGGCTTGCCCACCCAGTCGGTGGGCGCATAGCCCATCTGCATCACGCGCGAGCGGTGGCCGAAGGAGCGGAAGTCGTCGGGCGCGAACCAGCGGGCGCTGCGCAGGGTGTCGTAGGAGCGTGGCATCGAGGAGGCTGAACTGGATTCTTGAATGGACCGCGCGATTAAAACACTAATATATTACCTTGGCAAACGAGAATTCCAGCGAATGACCGCCCTCCCCCGGATCCGACTCGACCGCACCCGCCTGGCCGCGCCGCAGGTGCTCGAAAAACTGCGCGATGCCATCCTCTCCCTGGACCTCGTGCCCGGCACTGTGCTGGTGCGGCAGGAGCTCGCCGACCGCTTCGGCGTGAGCCAGACACCGGTGCGCGAAGCCTTGCTGCGGCTGAGCGAGGAAGGCCTGGTCGACGTGTTCCCGCAGCACGCCACGCTGGTGAGCCGCATCGACGTCGATGCCGCGCGGCAGGCGCACTTCCTGCGCCGCTCCATCGAGCTGGAGATCGTCCACCAGCTGGCCGGCGAAGCGCCGCCGGGCCTGGTGGCCCAACTGGAGGCGCAGGTCGCGCTGCAGGCCACGCTGGCGGCGGCGCGGCAGTACGGCGAGTTCGTCGGCGCCGACCGCAAGTTCCATCACCTGATGTACGAAGCCGCCAACGTGCCGAGCCTGTGGGACCTGGTGAGCCGCGTGTCGGGCCATGTGGACCGGCTGCGGCGCCTGCACCTGCCCACGGCGGGCAAGACGGAGGCGATCCTGCGCGACCACCGCGCCATCGTGCGCGCCATTGCGAGGGGCGACGGCGCGGCGGCCCAGAAGGCGCTGCGCGAGCACCTCTCGGGCACCCTGAGTTCGCTCCCGGAAATCTGCGCGCGGCATCCGGATTTCATCGCCCCCGGAAACTGAATACATCGGACAGCGGCGCTCCAATCCTCGCTCACGCCCCGGGCGTCAGTTCAAAGGTGTGAGGTGCGAGTGCGTGGGTACCGGCGGATGCGCGTGGGCGGGCATGGCCGCGCCGTCCGTCAGCGCCACCACGTTCGCCTGGCCGTGGCGAACGCCGCGCATGGACATCAGCTGGTCGGCCACGTCGTGAACGGCGGCAATCGAACCGCGCAGTACCACGCACTCCAGGCAACTGCCTAGGTCCAGCGGCGTCTGGTTGCACGCGGTCACCATGCCGTGGTGTGCATGCCGCAGCGCCTGCAGCCGCGTCACCAGTGCGCCTTCGCGGGTGTCGTACACATAGCTGACGCTGGCGATGCACGACGAGACCACGGCATCGAACTGCATGCCCCGGAGTCCGGCGCGGCCGAGCCCGTAGCGGATGAGGTCGCGCACGGCCTCGGAACGGCTCGTGTAGCGTTTCTGGGCGATGAGCATCTCGAACTGGCGCGCGAGTTGCTCATCGAGGGAAATGGTGAAGCGGTTCATCGGCGGTCTGCCCACAAGTACGCAGCCTGCCGCCCACCGGATTCACCGCGCAGCTTCCCATCCCGTCTTTTTTCTCTTCTCAGGAGAACGGCAGCACCTTCACGTCCAGCACGCGTTCGCACAGCCACACCGTGGCGAGGACCACCGCGGCCATCGAGCCGCCGTGCAGCACCAGCGGCGGATAGCGCCGCCAGCTGCGCAGCGCCAGCAGCACCGTGAGCACCACCGCCACCACGGCCAGCTGGCCGGCCTCCACCCCCAGGTTGAATTGAAGCAGCGCGAGCACGAACTGCCGCGTCGGCAATTCGAGTTCGCCCAGAGCGCCCGCAAAGCCGAAGCCATGGATGAGCCCGAACAGGAAGCTGAAAAGCTTGCGGCGTCCGCGCAGCACGGGCCGGATGTTGTCCAGCGCCGCCACGATGATGGTGGCCGCGATGGCGGGCTCGATGATGTGCGACGAGATCGTCACGATCTTCGATCCCGCGAGCGCCAGCGTGATCGAGTGCGCGATGGTGAACATCGTCACGATGCCGAGCATGGGCCAGGCGGCGTCCCTCCATGCGCGCACGGGCGTCCAGCCGCCATCCCTGCGCCGGAGCACGGCGGGCAGCAGCAGGCAGACCAGGAACAGGATGTGGTCGTAGCCGATCAGGATGTGGTGGATGCCATCGGCGAAGAAGCTGGGGGGTGGCGCCGCACCCTGGGCGCCCGCCCAGTCGATGGAGACGGGCCCGGCCGAGGGGTCCAGCGAGCGCAGCACCGGCGCGGCCGCGCCCTTGGCTTCGGCGCGCAGCAGGCCACGGTGCGTCGGGTCCACTTCCTGGAACAGGCGGTAGTCGATCGACAGCGCATCGGCCGCGCTGCACGGCGCCCGCATCTGCAGCACCAGGTAGGCGCCGTCGATGCGGTTCTCGATGGCGGGCGCCTGGGTTTCGGCGGGTACGCATCGGCCGCCCTGCAGGCGCAGGCGGCCCAGCGCATAGGCCTTGATGTCATCCAGGCGGGTGCGCACCTCGCCCCAGGAAAGTTTCTGGTCGGCGTTGGCGTCGAGGTCCAGCACCGCATCGAGGTCGCGCAGCGCGATGTCCCAGCGCAGGTCGATCCGGTCGCCGTCGCGCGAGAACTGGAGATAGGCGTCGCTGGCCTTGTGCGCATGCGCCGGAAGCATGAGCAAGGCGAGCATCCAGAAGAACAGCGCAGCCAGCAGCGGGCGACGGTGGTGCAAGGTCATGGCGCGGCGCTCAGAGCAGCGCATCGACGCGCGCGTCGCGAAGGCCGATCTGCCGCACCAGCGCCCCGACTTCGGCGCGCGCCGGCTCGTCCTTCGCCGCAACGGCCGCGCGTGCGAACAGCAGCAGGTCGACGGGTTCGCGCTGCAGCTGGACGTTGAGCCTGGCGAGCTCGAGCGCACGCCGGGCGTTGCCATCGACGTCGAGCGCGAACATCGCCTCTTCGCGCGCATGGACCGCGGTGGTGCCCGGCCGCTCCGCCGCCGCCCCGAAGCGCGCCCTGAGTTCGGCCGCGTCGGTGCGCGGGCCCTCGAGGCCGCGCGAGGCAATGGCCAGGCGAAGCAGCACCGCGTCGCTGCGCGCTTCGTTCCGAAGCAATGCGGGAATCTCCTCCGGCCTCCCGGCGCGCTGAAGATAGTCGCTGTAGGCAAGCAGCAGATAGCCCGAGCGCTCGGCCTGCAAGGCGCGGCGATACGCGTCCTCGGCCTCGGCCGGGCGGCCCGCGAGTTCCTCGGTCTCGGCCAGGCTGGTCAGCAGCCATTGGCGCGTGCCGGCCTGCTCCCGGGCCTGGAGCCGGGGGTCTTGCAGCAGTTCTTTGAAAGTGCCGCGCGCTTCGTCGTGGTTGCCGCGCAAGCCGGCGTTCTCCGCGATGCAGGCCAGCCCGTAGAGCGCCGGCCCGACACGGCCGAGCGCGTGGCAGGCAGCGTCCGATTCGCCGTAGCGGCCGCGTACCCGCAGGACAGTGGCCAGCGTGATCCAGGCCTGTGCATTGGACGGCTGTCGTGCGAGCGCGGCCTTCAGGAGCGCCTGTGCACCGTCGAAATCGTGCAGGAACTGCGCAATGCCGGCGCGCATCACCAGCACGGGTGGGGGCGTATCGCCGGGTGCTGCGGCGGCCCAGTGGGAAAGGGCGCCCATGGCATGGCCGGCGTAGCGCGCGTCGCCCTGCGATCTCGCAAGCTCGAGGTAGCGGGTGGCCGCCCCGATGGCCACGGCCGCGTCGGTCGGCCGTTGCTGCAGTTCCCGGCGCATCGCGCGTGCCTCGCGCGACCAATCGGCCACCGACGGCAACGATTCGACGACCTCGTTGTCGTCGGTGGGAACGCGCGGCGCGGCGCCGGCCCACGCCATCGCCCCGGCCATGGCCAGGGCGGCGGCACCTGCACGCAGTGCGGACGGGGGCGGCAGGCGTCGGCGCACGGTCATCACTCGGTGGAAATGGGGTCCTTGGTCTCGGAGCCCGGCGGCGGATCGAAGGTCGCCACGTCGACGGCTTCGGCCGTGTCGAGCCCACCGCCGTCCACCAGCGTCTTCACGTAGGCAATGAACGTGTCGTAGGCATCCGCTTGCGGCGGGGGCGCCGTCGGCGGCGGCTGCTGGCCCCCTCCGGCGGGTGGAAACGGATGGAAGCTGAAGCCCCCGCCCCCCCCTCCACCCCCGCCGCAGCCGGCGAGCGTGGCGGCGACCAGGAGCGGGCCGGCGATGCGATGGAACGTGATGTTCATGGCGTTCTCCTTACTGCGCACCTGGCAGCGGCGTGTTCAGGTACGGAAAGGTGTCCGGGAACTGCGCCGCGCTCTGCATGGCGCCGTCGGTGATCGCCGCGGAGCCGGCCGGCGCATCGGACGGCTTGCAGCCGACCTTGAGCGCGTCTTTGTCGCCGGTGGCCACGCACAGCACGCCCATGGCCACGCGCAGTTCGGCATCGACCACGTCGTCACCTGGGCGACGGCCGTTCGGGAAGCCCGCTGAATCGCCGCCCAGCACGCCCAGGTTGTTCTGGCCGGCCTTGGGTGTCGGCGCCGTGCTGGTGTTCAGCCGCAGCATTTCCGAGGCGGTCACGTTCGCGGGCTTGTTGACGCCTTCGACGCCGGTCAGGAACGCGGCCACGAGGTCGGTGCGCGGAAAGTTCGTCGGTGCCGGCGCCGAGGGGAACAGCGTCTGCACGAGCGCGGGCAGCGTCGGGTGGGTCACGTAGTCGATGAACTGGCCGTCGTCCTTCGGCCTGGAGCTGTTGAAGCGGTCCTTGTCCTTCAGGCCGATGACCACCTCGTTGACCAGCGGCATTCCCAGCCGCGAGACCTGCGCCCAGGCACCTCCGGCCAGCACGGTGGTGCCATGGCCGCGCTTGGGCGGGCTGGCGACCAGTTGGCCCTGGCGCACGCTCGCGGTGGTCCAGCCGCCGATGATCGGCTTGCCAGCCGTGGTGACGCAAGCGATGGGCACTTCGAGCGCCATGGTGGTGACGTTCTTGCCGGCCAGTGCGTCGGGGTTGCCGTTCGCCGCGCCGAGCGGGTTCAGGTTGATCAGATCGAACACCTGGCCAAGTGCCACGCTGAACGGATCCTTGCGCTGCCCCACGAACACGCGGCCTGGCGCCGCGCAGCCCGGGATGTTGACGTTGTACAGATGCTGGGCCGCATAGGCGGCATAGCCGGCAGGCCCGCCGAAGGTCTTGTCGCCGATGTTGTCGGTCGGCTTGTCGAATTCCCTGCTGCCGCCGGCTGCGGCGATGGCCTCGCTGGCGCCGGTGCGGCGGTCGCCGCGCACGATATTCAGCGTGAAGGTCTCGCGCAGGTTGCTGGTGGCCTGGTTCGGGCCCGTGATACCGCCGGCCTGCACGAGCGGAATGGAGACCTGCTTGCCCGCGATCGGCAGCTGGATGTCGCGCAGCGTGTTCTTGAAGCGGAACTGGAAGGTGATGTTCTCGACCGCATCGCCGTCGGTGTCCAGGT
This sequence comes from Variovorax sp. OAS795, assembly GCF_040546685.1. Classification (NCBI taxonomy): domain Bacteria; kingdom Pseudomonadati; phylum Pseudomonadota; class Betaproteobacteria; order Burkholderiales; family Comamonadaceae; genus Variovorax; species Variovorax sp. OAS795. The sequence continues at coordinate 42,545 of NZ_JBEPOH010000002.1, read as the reverse complement.
GGATCTCGTAGAGCGCGTTGGGGTCCATCGCGAAGTAGTTCGGGCCGCCGTACGGGCTCTGGTCGGGCTGGTAGTTGGCGATGAGCGTGACGTAGTCTTGCCGGCCCGGCTCGTAGCTGCGGAACATGTAGAAATCGGTGGCGTCCACCTTCGGCATGCCGGCAATCGAGGGCGCCTCGCGGTGGCTGGAGGCGAAAGCGCCGGGTGCGGTCATCGCGCATGCCGCGAGAACGCAGGCATGCAGGGGAATTCGAATGAAATTCATTGCTGTCACCCTCGGTAGGAGCTGGTTGTGGAAGAGACCCAGCTTGAATACGGAGGCCGCCGGCTGGCGGTTTGTCGGACGGCAGCGCGAGAATTTCATACGAATCGGGCCGCGCTTCACACTGCCCCTGGTTACCCATCTGCCGCGGTGGAACCGGGTGCTGCCGCGCCCCGGGCCATCCGGATCGCTAAAAAAGGTGATGTGTCATTACTACTTTCGCCGTATGCTGGCGCCAGGCGAAGATCGTCAAGAGGAGGGACCCACGCATGGCTTATTCCGGTGCTCCGCAAATCGTCCAACGAATCCTGGAAGGGCCCGTCACACGGCCCGCGCTTCAGCGCTGGCGGCGCCGGCGGTTCTTTTCGGAGGCGGGCTTCGCGGGCTGCTTCGGCCTGTTCAAGAGCTTTGCCGAGGCGCGCAGTTCCCTGCCTCCGAGTCCTGAATTCGACCATGCCGCGCTGGCGGCCGAGTACGTGGACGTGCGCACCAAGAAGATCTTTGCGTACGACTATCCGGTGATGTGGTGGCTCGAACGCGCGTTCCGCGATGGCGCCACCAGGGTGCTCGACATCGGGGGCTCGGTGGGGGTGCATTTCTATGCGTACCGCCGTTACTTCGAGATGCCCAGGGACCTCTCCTGGCGCGTGGTCGAGGTGCCGGCCATTGCCGCACTGGGCCGCGAGATGGCCAGCCAGCCCGATGCCGAGGCCGGTGCGCTGAGCTTTGCCGACGACCTCTCGCAGGCCCTGTCCGGCAACGACATCTGGATCTCCGCCGGGGCCCTGCACTACCTGGACAATGCGCGCCCCGCGCAGCTGCTCCAGCAGTGCGAGGAACGTCCCCGGCACATCCTCCTGAACAAGGTTCCGCTCTACGGCGGCGAAGACTACGTGACGACCCAGAACATCGGCGCCGGCTGCTTTGCACCGATGCACGTGTACAACCGGCGGCGTTTCGTGAAGGAGGTCGAGGCGCTGGGCTACACGCTGCGCGAGCAGTGGCAGGTGCCCGAGCGCTCGGTCGAACTGCCGGGGTTTCCCGAGCATTGCGTGCCGGTGTACAGCGGCCTCTACTTCACGCGTTGAATCGGCGCAACGCTCCCCCGGCCGCGGCAGCGCCGCGGTGCGCCGGAGGGTGCATCATTGCGGGCACCACCCTCGTGCCCGGGAAAGAATCCATGCTGCCTGCCACCGACTACGAATCGATGTTCGAGTTTGCCCCGTTGTCGCTCTGGCTGGAGGACTACAGCGGGCTGCACCGGTTGTTCGAGTCGTGGCGCAGCGCCGGCATCGTGGACCTGGTGGCGCACCTCCAGGCCGAGCCTGCGCACGTGCGCGAATGCATGGCGCAGCTGCGGGTGCTGCGCGTCAACCAGAGCACCCTGGCCCTCTACGGCGCTGCCGACCAGGCCGAGCTGCTGTCCCGGCTCCACAACGTCTTCAGGGACGACATGACCGCGCCCGTGATCTACGAGCTGGACCAGCTCTGGCGCGGCAAGCTCTGCTTCGACAACCAGACCGTCAACTACGCGCTCGACGGCCGCAGGCTCGACGTGCATGTGCGCGTGCAGGTGCTGCCGGGATACGAGGCCACGTGGGACCGCGTGCTGGTGTCTCTGGACGACATCACCGAGCGCGTGCGCGCGGAGCAGCTGCGGCTGGAAAGCGAGCGCTATGCGCGCGAGCTGTTCGAGCGCTCGCCGGTGTCGCTGTGGGTGGAAGACTTCAGCGCGGTCAAGACGCTGCTGGACGACATACGCAAGCGGGGCATCACCGACTTCACCACCTTCATCAAGGTGCATCCGGAGTTCATCACTCGCTGCATGCGCGAGATCCGCGTGATCGACGTCAACCGCGAGACGCTGCGCATGTTCGGTGCAGCCGACAAGAGCGAGCTGCTCGACAACCTCTCGGGCGTCTTTCGCGACGAGATGCACGACTCCTTCGCCGAACAGCTGCTGGACCTCTGGAACGGCAAGATGCTGCAGCAGCGCGAGGTCATCAACTACGCGCTCTCGGGCGACCTGCTGAACATCCACATGCAGTTCGCGGTGCTCGACGACCGGCTCGCCACCTGGGACCTGGTGCTGGTGTCGCTCATCGACATCACGGCCCGGAAAAAGGCCGAGGCGTACCTCGAATACCTCGGCAAGCACGACGTGCTGACGCAGCTGCGCAACCGCACCTTCTTCTCGGAAGAGCTGAACCGGCTCTCTCGCAAGGGCCCGTGGCCGGTGTCGGTGCTGGTGATCGACATGAACGGCCTCAAGCCCGTCAACGACGAGGAAGGCCACGCCGCCGGCGACGCGCTGCTGCGGCGCGTGGGCGAGGTGCTGGGCAAGGCCATCGACGAACCGGGCTGGCCCGCGCGCATCGGCGGCGACGAGTTTGCCGTGGTGCTGCCCAAGACCGACGAGCGCGGCGCCGAGGCGGTGCGCGACCGCATCGTCTCGATGCTCGAACTCAACAACCAGTTCTATGCGGGCCAGAGCGGGCGGGTGCTGAACCTTGCCATCGGGCTGGCCACCTGCGAGGCCGGCGAATCGCTCGACCTGGCACTGCAGCGCGCGGACCACGCGATGTACGCGGACAAGGCCAGGCACTACCGCGAGAGCCCGAACGAGCGGCGGCGCGATTGAAGCCTCGCGCCCCCGCTCACTTGTTGCGGCGGCGCCCCAGCACCGCGTGGACCGGCAAGGCCGCGGCCGACACAAGCCCCGCGATCCAGTGGATCTTGCTGATCCAGGGCCGCGCTTCTTCGCCGCCGAAATAGTAGAGCGCGTAGCCCGTCAGCACCAGCGCGGCCAGGAGGCAGAGGAAGACCAGCCCGCTTCGATGGTTCTTGCGCAGGTGCCACGCGCGCGCGACATGGTTCAGCAGCACCGTGCCGATCATCACGAGGAAGCCCATGGCCGCCGCGCCGTGCAGGCGCAGCCACCAGGGCTCCGACGCCTGGTGCAGGTCGCCGAACCCGGTCGGCACGGCCAGGAGGTAGTGGGCGACCAGCCAGCCCGCGCCCGAGAGCAACAGCAGCCCGGCCATGCCGTAGACCCAGTGCTGGTGCCTGCGGCCCAGCCGGACGGGCTGTGGCCCGGCGTGGTGAAGATGCGGCCTCATGCGGCAGCCGCCGCCGTCGGCATGGCGCTCCCGCATCGGCGCACCCCGCGGCCGTCGATCACGATCGCCTGCGCGCCGAAGCGCTCGAGGATGCGCGGCGCGCCTTCCGGTGCGAGCCGCACGACCTTGGTCAGCGCGTCGGCCGTCATGCCGTCGGCCGCCACCACCGTGACGCTTTGCCGCCAGCGCACACACGCGCGGCGCACCGGATCGACCAGCGGCTCCGCCGCGCTGCCCTCGGCTGTCCCTGTCCGGTCCGAGAAATAGCCGCTGGACGTGGCCACGGCGCCATCGCGGAAGACGCCGAGCCGCACGCGCGCGCCTGGCGCATCGGGGTGGCGCACATCAACCGGCTGCGGCTCGCCGAAGAAGCGCAGGTCGCCGCCCGCGTTGACGACGCCGCTGGCCACGCCATGGGCGCGCAGCGCGCCGATGGCGCAATCGACGGCATACCCCTTGGCGATGCCGCCCAGGTCGATCCATCCTTTGCGGCGCCAGCGCACGCGGTCGCCGGGCCGCAGCACCAAGTCCTGAAAGTCTGCTGCCGCGGCATTGGAGAGCCCCAAGGCTGCATGCCGGGGCAGCAAGCCACCGCGCATCAGTACATCGGCGATCGTGATGTCGAACGCGCCGCCCGAGATTTCGCCCAGTTCGCGCGCGAACTGCAGCACGCGGAAGGTCTGCGGATCGACGCAGACCTCGCAGTCGGCGCCGGCCGCATTGATCCTGGAAACATCGCTCGCGGGCGCATGGAAACTCATCAGCCGGTCGATCGTTTCGATGGACGCGAAGGCCGCATCGAGCGCCGCCTGCAGGCCGGCCGGGCCGCCCGCCGCGGAGATTTCGACCAGCGTCCCGAGCAGCGGCCGCGCGCGGCGCAGGCTACTTGAAGGCGATGGCATACGTGGCAAGCACGCGCTTGACGCCGTCGGTCACGTGCCTGGCCGAGAGCGTGGCGCCGCTGATGTTGTGGATGTCCTGCTCCAGCTTGAGAGGGGCCGCGGCGGTCTTGCCGATGAACTGCCTGCGCCAGTCGGGGTTGCGGACCTCGTAGCCGTAGGACTCGCGGTAGTCGACGATCTCGATCTGCTTCACGCTGCCGTCGGCATGGAGACCCACGGCATAGGTGATGAACTCGTGCTTGCCCACCACTTCGTCGAGGATGAACCATCCGCCGCCGCTGGCCTTCCAGGCCTTGATGTCCTTGTGGCGCACGTTGACGTCGGTGGTGTCCTCGATCTTCCTTGCCTGCGCGTCGCTCAGCGTGAAGAACGCCGGCGTGAGCTTCTCGCCGGGAAAGATCGCCTGCTGCGCTTCCTCGGTGCTGAAATACGTCGTCGCGTAGACCGACGTGGAGATCGCGGCCACCGGCAGCCACACCCAATGATCGAGCTTCATGCCAGGTCCCTTTCAGAAGTAGTAGCCGGCCTTGACACGGAGTCGGTAGCGCTCGAAGTCGTTGTCGAAGACCCGGCCTCCGATGAGGGAACCTGCCACGGTGTCCGAGTGCGCCTTGGCCCAGGGAAGCTGCTCCAGGAACGTTGCCGTGATGAAGAAGTTCCTGCCGCCGTAGTGGATGGCCGGGCCCACGTAGTAGCCGCTGTTCGACTGGTTCTTGAAGAGGTAGCTGTTGTATTCGTGTTCATTGACGAACTCGAAGCCGGCCGACCAGTTGGGTGCGAAGCGGTAGGACGCTGCCGCGTTGAAGTTGATGTCGGTCTCGTGCTGCCAGCTCCGCCCCGAGGGCGTGCCGTCGTCTTCGAGGTATCGCCATTCGGGCGCATAGGTGAAGTTGAACGCCGTGATCAGCCGGTCGTCCAGGAAGTTCTTCTGCAGGATGATCTTGGTCTCCAGCTCCCTGAACGAAGGACCCACCGTGGGCTCCACGTAGAACGCCAGGCCCACGCCATCGGTGTAGGGGCTCAGCACCCTGTAGATCGCCTCGCCGGACACGCCGACGAAGCGCGAGGCGCTCCAGCGCGCATCGGCACCCACGCTCTTGTCGGCAAACTGTTCGGGCGGCGTCGTCGCGCCGTCGGGTCCGTTGCGGTACGCGCGGGCCCACGCATAGTTGGCGTAGAGCGCCACCTGGAGCCGGTCGGACACGCCGTACTCGAACTCCGTGCGGCCCTCGAGCTGGTCGTACACGCCCGCGATCTTCTTGTTGCGCCAGGTCACCCACTGCTCGATTTCCTTCGCCCCCTTGGGCAGCAAGTCCGTGGTGTAGACGTATCCGAACTGGCTTTCTTCGGCAGACGCGGAAGCATTCAATCCGCAGCCCAGGGCGAGCACGATGAGGCAGCCCAGGAGGCGAGACAGGCGAGGCATGACGGCGCTTTCATTCAATGGAGATCCAATCCAAAAATAGTAACGAGAATCACTCATGCGCATGAGCAAACTGCACGCGGCGTTGTCTTCCCATCACAGAGTCAGGTCGCGGTCATGCGCGGTGCGCTACGGTTGCCCGGGTCATCGCAGCGAGCTGGAGCGAGCGGTTCCGGCGCGCGGGCCGGCGCGTTTTTCTGTGGGACCATCGATGCCTGCTTCACGTGCGCGCCACCCGTCGACATGCAAGACCGCTTCCTCGCCGACATCCTCCGGAACACCCACAACCGTGCCATCCTCGAACGCTGGCGCGCGCTTGCGCTGCCGGACGGCTGGCTGGTCGCGGGCTGCCTTTTCCAGACCGTCTGGAACATCCAGTCAGGCCGCGCGCCCGAGGCCGACATCAAGGACTACGACCTCTTCTATTTCGATCCCGCGGACACGAGCGAAGCAGGCGAACAGGCGGTGCAGGCGCGAACGGAGCAGGTGCTCGAAGACTTGGGCGTCCAGGTGGAGGCCTCGAACCAGGCGCGCGTGCACCTCTGGTACGAATCGTATTTCGGGCGGCCTTGCGGCGCACTGCAAAGTGCCAAGGACGGCATCGACCGCTTCCTTGTGCCGGCCACTTGCGTCGGCATCCGGCCCGGCGAGGTCTATGCACCGAACGGCCTGCACCTGGTGTACGAAGGGGTGCTCACACTGAACCCGATGACGCCCCATCGCGAACTGTTCGACCGCAAGGTCGCGTCCTATCGATCGCGCTGGCCGTGGCTCAGTGTCGGCGGTAGCGAAGCGAATGCGCTCGCTATCGATCGGCCAGGCGCTCCTGCAGGAACTCGATGAACCGCAGCGTCTTGGCCGGCAGCAGCCGCGTCTCGGTCAATGCGTACACCGGCACGGGCTTTCCATGCCAGGCCGGCAGGATGCGGCAGAGGCGCCCCTCGGCCACGTCGTCGGCCGCCACGCGCTCGGCCAGCAGCGCGATGCCCTGGTCGAGCACCGCGAGGCTGCGGTACATGCCGACGCTGTTGACCGTGAAGCGCCGGCCGATCGCCACCTCGCAGCTTGCATCGCCCTTGTGCAAGACCCAAGGACCGAATTTCGGATAGCCGATGCATTCATGCTGCAGCAGCTCGGCCGGATCGGTCGGCTCGCCTGAATTCTTCAGGTAGCGCGGCGACGCATAGAGGTAGGTCGTGAGGCGCGCGAGCTGCCGCGCGATCAGCGTCGAGCTGGGTTGTTCGCCCATGCGGATCGCGACGTCGAAAGGCTCGGTCACCAGGTCCACCCTGCGCGGCGTGAGGTCCAGGTCGAACGCGATGCCCGGATAGCGGCGTGCGAACTCCGCGATCAGCGGCGCCATGTAGATGGTCGCAAAGTCCACCGGCAACGAAGCGCGCAGCACGCCGGTGGGCTGCGCCAGCATCTGGCCCAGTTGCTCGTGCGCGATCCGCGCCTCGTCGACGATGCGCCGGCATCGCTCGTAGTAGATCTGCCCCGCCTCCGTGAGCTCGATCCTGCGTGTCGTGCGGTGCAGGAGGCGCAGGCCGATCGATTTTTCCAGCGCCCCGACCCTGCGCGACAAGGTCGAGTTGGGCACGCCCGTCACCTCCGCCGCACCGCGAAAGCTCCTGGCTTTCACGACCTCCACGAAGAGGGCCATGTCGTTGAGATATTCCATGCTATTGCGCCATATGTGGATCAATGATTCTCACGAGACCATCTTTATCTCACAGTTGGCCTAATCCAAGATCGGGTTTCCTGATTCCCCAACCCGACAAGAGACCCCTCATGCAACCCCTGTTCAGCCCCTTCAGCCTCGGACGCTACACACTGTCCAACCGCCTCGCCATGGCACCGATGACGCGTTCGCGCGCCCGGCCCGACGGCACGCCCGGCCTCGCCGCCGCCACCTACTACGCCCAGCGTGCCGGTGTCGGCCTGATCGTCACCGAGGGCACGCAGCCTTCCGACGACGCGCAGGGCTACCTCGCCACGCCCGGCATCTACACCGACGCCCACGTCGCAGGCTGGAAGGCCGTCACGCAGGCCGTTCATGACAAGGGCGCGCATCTCTTCATCCAGCTGATGCACGCGGGGCGCATGTCCCACCCCGACAACACGCCGCACCATCGGCAGGCCGTGGCGCCCTCCGCCATCGCACCCGACACACAGATGTTCACCATGACCGGCATGCAGCCCATTCCCGCGCCGCGCGCGCTGACGACCGACGAGATCCGCCAGACCGTGGCGGACTTCCGGCATGCCGCGCGCCGGGCTATCGAAGCCGGTGCCGACGGCGTCGAGATCCACGGTGCCAATGGCTACCTGGTCCAGCAGTTCTTCGCCCCGAGCGCCAACGACCGTGCCGACGCCTACGGCGGACCGATCGAGAACCGGGCACGCTTTGCCATCGAGGTGGCCGCGGCCATCGCAGAGGAGATCGGCGCGGACCGGACCGCCATTCGCCTGTCGCCCGGCGCAAGGCTCGGGGGCATCGACGAGGGTCCCCAAGGGCCCGCGCTGTACCGCTACCTGGTGGCCGAGCTGGACAAGCTGGGCCTGGCCTACGTGCATGTGATGCACACGGGCGACGAGGCGATGCTCGCGGACATCCGCCGGCTCTGGCGCGGTGCGCTCATCGTGAACCGGCCGGGACGCGCGCGCGAACAGATCGGCGCCGACGTGGCCTCGGGCCTGGCCGAACTGGAGTCGTACGGGCAGGGGGTGCTCGCCAACCCGGATTTCGTCGAACGCCTGAAGACCAATGCACCGATGAACGAAGCGGATCCCGCCACCTTCTATGGCGGCGGCGCAGAGGGCTACACCGACTACCCGGCGCTGGGTGCAGCGGACCCGCTTCAACGCGCTGTGCTCTTCCGCGCCTATGGCAGTGCCGCTTCCGCCGAAGTCGCCGAGATTGCGCGGCCCGCAGCCGGACCGGGCCAGGTCCTGGTCCGCGTGCGAGCCGCCGGCATCAACGGCCTCGACTGGAAAGTTCGCGAAGGCTTCGTGCGGGAGGCTTTCCCGCTTCAACTGCCCGCCGTGCTGGGCATCGAGCTTGCGGGCGTCGTCGAAGCGCTCGGCCCGGGTGCTTCGCGCTTTCGCGTGGGCGATCGCGTGATGGGGCCGCTCGGCGGGCTCGGTGCCTATGCCGATTTCGTGGCCGTCGACGAGGCGAACCTGGTGCGCACGCCGCACAGCCTGGACGACGTCCAGGCGGCCGGCATTCCCGTCGCGGCCGTGGCCGCCTGGCAGAGCCTGCACCATGCGGGGCCGATTGCCGCGGGCCAGCGCATCCTGATCCACGGCGCGGCCGGAGGGCTGGGCGGCTATGCCGTGCAGTACGCCAGGCGCGCGGGCGCCGAGGTCTTCGCCACCGCGTCGACGGCGCACATCGGCTACGTTCGAAGCCTCGGCGCGGCCCACGTCATCGACTACCGGAGCGAACGCTTCGAATCGGTGGCGCGGGACATCGACCTGGTGCTCGACTACGTCGGTGGCGACGTGCTCGACCGCTCGTGGCAGGTGCTCTCGAAGGACGGCGCGATCGTCGGCACGTCGTCGCCCGACATCCTGGCGCGCACGCCGCCCGGCCGCCGCGGGCTGTGGTTCATGAACAAGGCGGATGCGCCCCTGCTCGAACGGCTGGTGGCGGAGATCGCCCAAGGCTCGCTGCGCCCGAAGTTGGCCGAAGTGGTGGGCTTCAACGACCTTCCCGCCGCCATCGAGCGCAACCGCACCGGCCCGCGCATCGGCAAGGTCGTGGCCGACTTCTCACGCTAGGCCTTGCGCCAGCCGGCGAGGTGCCCGCCTTGCCGGCCGGCGGTCAGGACGGCTTGCCGGCATCGCGCAGGCACTGCTGCATGAACGATGCGGCGCTCTCCAGGGCCTGCCGCGCTTCAGGCTGCAAGCTTGCAACGAAGTGCCAGGCATGGAACATGTGGGGCCAGACTTCGAGCGTCATGCGCACACGGTTCTCGGCAAGGTGCGTCGCCAGGCGCATGCCGTCGGTGAGCATCAGTTCCGCCTCGCCCATCTGCACCATGATGGGCGGCAGGCCCGTCACATCGGCAAAGACGGGCGATGCCATCGGATGATTCGGCAAGGCGCCATGCAGGAACACGTTGGCCAGGAACACGAGGCCGGCCTTGCTGTTCAAGGGGTCGATGGTTTCCCGGTTCGTCATCGAGATGCCCGTGTGCTCCAGGTTGGCCCAGGGCGAAATCGCCACGCCACCCGCCGGCAACGGCAAGCCGGCGTTGCGGGCCGCCACCATCACCGTCACGGTCATTGCGCCCCCGGCGGACTCGCCGGCAAAGACGATGCTGCGGGCCGGATGCCCCGCATCGAGCAGGCCCTTGTAGAACCGCAGGGTGTCGTCGATGGGGACCGGGAACGGGTGCTCGGGCGCGAGCCGGTAGTCCGGCAGGAACACCTTGGCGCCCAGCATCTTCGCCAGGTGGCCGCCGATGCCGTGGTAGCCGTCCGGCCCGCCCACGATGTAGGCGCCCCCATGGATGTAGACAACGATCGCGTCGGTCCCGACGACGTCGGGGATCGCGACCTGGCCCGGCACCCCGCCCATCACGACATGCTCGAACGTGATGCCCGGCGGAGCAGGGTTCTGCGCCAGCATGCCGTTGTAGGCGGCCCGGATCTGGTCCAGCGACACCGTCTTGTTCTCGCCTGTCAGCATAGGTCCGAGGTCCTGCAGGCTCTCGCTCCATTGCTTCACGAATGCCCGCGCTTCCTGGGTCAGCATCGATACTCTCCGGTTGGGTGGAAAAACAAGGCCGGGCCTCAGACCCGCGGATCGGAGAAGAAGCCGACGATCTCGGGCAGCACGATCTCCGGGGCTTCCAGCGTGGGGCTGTGGCCGATCTTCTTCAGCCGGATCAGCTTCGCATTCGGCAGCTCGGCCTTCATCTGGTCCGACCACGCGGGCGGACGCGGCATGTCTTCTTCGCCGTTGATGATCAGCACCGGGATCTGGATGGACGGCAGCAAGTCGACCGAGCTCTCCCGATGCATGACGCCCTTCATCGCAGGACGCAGCGACTTCGGCAGGGCCGCGATGCGCTCGCGCCAGTAAGCCACCATCTCCTGCTTGGCGGGGTCCTGGCGGGTGGTTTCGCCGAACATCACGCGCATCGTCATCTCCAGGATCTCGCCCGTGAAGCCTTGCCGGCCGGCATCGACCACCCACTGCGCGAAGAGTGCGCCCTGATCGGGCGGTTCGCCGCACGCCGACGAGCCGGCGACCACCAGCGAACGGAACAGGTCCTGCCGCCGCGCGATGAGGCGGAATGCAACGTCCCCGCCCATCGACTGGGCCATCACGTTGATCGATTGGAGCCCCATGGCGTCGATCAGCGCCTGCATGTCGTCCGCGCACTGGTCCATGCTGATGATGTCCACGTCCTCGATCGCGCTCTTGCCCTGGCCGCGGAAGTCGGGGCGAACGACCCTGAACTTGCCTTCGGCCGCCTTGACCAGGCCGTCGAACATGGTGCCGTCCAGGAAGCAGGAGTGCAGGCAGAGGATGACGGGAAGATCGCTCTCCCCCGTGTCCTCGACCCAGAGTGTCGTGCCGTTGATTTCTTTGCGAGTGCCTTGTGCCATGAAGATTTCTCCGTTTTCCGATGGGTTCAATGGCCGGCGCCGGCCTTCTGGAGAAAGGCCCGCACCGTCTCGCAGAACTCGAGCGGGTTCTCGGTCATCGGGTAGTGCCCGGTGCCCGCGAGCACGGCGATCCGGCTGCCGGGAATGCGCGACGCGGTCTCCTCGACCTTGCTCTGGTAGACCAGCCAATCGGCATCGCCGCGCAGCAGCAGCACAGGCGCCTTGATCTTTCCGACCTCGCCGCGCTTGTCGAAATTGCCATAGCCGGTCAGGTCGCCGCGCATCACTTCGGGCGTGGTGCGGGAGATCTGCCACACCACGTCGCGTGCGCGGTCCGGCGGCGTGCGATGGCCGGTCATGGAGCGCGACCAGGCGCCGATGATGTCGGTGCCGTTCATCAAGAGCATGTCGAGGAAGAACTCGGAAACCGTCGGCGTGTAGTCCGCGCCTTCGGCCGAGACGATCGCGCTGTAGGCGTCGGGCCGGCGCGCGCCCAGCTCCAGCACCAGGTTGCCGCCCATGGAGCAACCGATGATCGCGGGCTTCACGAGGCCGAGCTTGTCCATGAGCTTCTCGTTGAACTCGGCATGGCGCGTGAGGCTCTGGAACGGGCCCTCCGCGGGCAGCTCCGACTTGGAGTGGCCCGGCGCATCGACGGCGATGACGCGATAGCTGTCGGACAGGCCTTCGAGCACATGCCGGTACATCAGCGTGTCCTGCGATGCCGCGTGGAAGCAGATGATCGGATCGCCCTCGCCCGCTTCTTCGTAGTAGACGCGGATGCCATCGACGACGACGTAGTGGCCCGTGATCTCCTTGCCCGAGACTTTGCCCGCCGGCGAGTACGAGGGCGCCTCGCCGGGCACGGGCTTGTCGACCCGCTTCATGGCATCGAAGGCCCGGGCCATCACATCGACATAGCGCCAGGCGGCGACCGTGTTGCCCGACAGCGCCAGGCGGCCGAGGCCCGGTGAGAGCGCCTCGAACCAATCGATCTTGCCGTCGAGCACGCGCTGCCATTCCTCGTCGGGCCCGCCGACCTCGATCTCTGCGCCGAGCGGAATCCCTTCCGGAAACGCCGCGACCGCGCGGCCGGCGACGACGGACAAGGTCGAATGGCCCTTGTCGTGATTGAACTGGATCTGCCCGCTGAAATACTTGGCGGCCTGGGTCCAGTGGCGATCGGCGTTGAGTTCCGCGATGTACCGTTCCCACCAGGCCTTGTCTGAAAGTTTGAACATGATGTGTCTCCGAGTTATGGGATCGTCAACCGACCGGATGGCAGCGGGGAGATCCAGGTCCCGCTTGCCCGCATCGCCGGCAACCCTTCGAGGGTGCGCCGAGATGCGCCTTGATACTTCGAGTAGGGCAACCGCTCAGTGCGTCGACCGCTCGCGCAGCATCACCACCGCGCACAGGATGACCACGCCGTAGATCACGTCCCGGATTGAGGGCGGGATCATCGTGCCGGCCAGCAAGGTCTGGAGGGCCGTGAGCAGCAGCACGCCGCCGATCATCCCGACGTACTTGCCGCGCCCGCCGGTGATGAGCGTGCCGCCGATGACGACCACGGCGATCGATGGCAGCAGGTAGGGATCGCCCATGCCGAGGCTGGCCTGGCCACCGAAACCCGTGAGCATCACCCCGACGAGCGCCGAGCACAGTCCGCTCAAGGCATAGACGCTCATGGTCACGCGCCCGACGTTGACGCCCGACAGGTGCGCCACCCGGGGGCTGTTGCCCACCGCATAGACATGCCGCCCGAACACCGTGCGCGACAGCAGCACGATGCCTACCGCCGCGAACAGGATCACGGCAAACACCACCGGTGTGAAAGACCCGATCCGCGCATTCATCAGCCACTTGAGCGCGGGCGGCGCGAAGCCATCGGGCGTGCCGTTGCTGTAGAGCAGCGCAATGCCCTGCAGGAGCCCGTTCATCGCCAGGGTGGCCACGATCGGCGGAAGCTTGAACAGCACGATGGCCAGGCCGTTGACGAGTCCGATCACAACCCCGATGGCAAGCACCAATGGCACGGCCCACAGCGCGGCCTCATTGCTGCCGCGCGCAAAGCCGCCGAGCAGGATGCCGCAGAGCCCGATGGTCCAGGGCAGCGACAGGTCCAGCCCGCCGGTCAGGATGACCGTGCCCTGGCCCAGGGCCAGCACCACCAGGAAGGACCCCAGCAGGATCAGGGTGTTCAGGTAGCCGATGTCGATCGGGCGGCCGAGCAGGAGCGTCGCGAGCATGATCAGCAGCAGGCACACATAGGCCGGCAGCACGTAGCGAAGCGCCACGCCGTTGGTCTTGAGCCAGCTTGCGCCGGCAGGCAGCTGCCGCGCGGACTCCACCAGGCGCACCACCGGCCGCGAGCGTGCCGAGTGGGCGAGGCGACGCTTGAAGGCCTGGCGCCACCAGTGCGCAAGATCCGCGCGCGACACACCGGTCGTACCGAGTGCGGCGGCGATCAGGACCAGGCCTTCCACGATGGTGCCGTAGTAGGCCGGCACGTTCAGCACCAGCAGGATGTTGACGATCAGCATGAGGCTGTAGGCGCCGACCACGGAGCCCACGCAGCCGCCCCGTCCGCCGCCCAGCACCGTGCCCCCCAGCACCACCGCGGTGAAGATCTGCAGCAGCAGGGGCGTGCCCACCAGCGGGTCTCCCGTCGCGGTCTGCGCCGTGACGAGCACGCCGGCGGCGCCGTAGGCCAGGCCGGCCAGCGTGTAGGCGCCGAGCTTCGTCATCACGACGTTGATGCCCGAGTACGTGGCCGCCTCCTGGTCGCTGCCGACCGCATAGAGTGCGGTGCCGAAGCGCGTCTTCTTGATGGCGAGCCAGGCCAGCACCACGAACCCGAGCACCAGGACCGGCGCGGGCAGCACCCCTTCGATCGCGCTGCCCGTGAAGAAGCGGGTGAACGACTCGGGCACCATGCCACCCGGCTTGTCCATCACCACCAGCGTGATACCGGTGAGGATGAACATCGTGGACAGCGTGACCACGATCGACTGCAGGCGCAGCACGGCCACGAAGAATCCGTTGAACGCCCCCACCAGCGCGCCCACGCCCAGGCCGATGAGCACCGCCGTGCCTTGCGCAGCCGGGTGATCGTTGAGGTAGGCCGCCACCAGCACGTTCACCAGCGAGATCACGGCGCCCGCACTCAGGTCGAAGCCGCCGGTGAGGATGACGATGGTTGCGCCGACCGCCGCCACAGCGAGCGTCAGTCCGCCCGCCGAGAGATAGAGCAGGTCGGGATACGCGAGCCGCGTGGCCGACAGGAAATTGACCAGCGCGAACAGCACCGCCAGCACGGCGATCGCGATCAGGAGCCCCTTGGCCCGGCCCGGCGCCCATCGGGCCAGCGGCGATTCCGCCGGCTGGGCGTACGAAACAACTGCGGTGTTGCTCATGATTGAACTGCCTTCCGGGTCGCCGTTTCGGCCCCGTGTGTGTGCGCGCTCCCGAGGGCCGCACGCATGATTTCCGATTCCGAGATGGCCTCCACCGCACCGTCGATCTCGCGCACGATGCTGCCGCCGTAGAACACGACGACGCGGTGGCTCAGGTGCACCACCTCCTCGATTTCGGTCGAATACAGGATGACCGAACCGCCCGCCCGCACGTACTCGTTGATGAGCAGGTAGATCTCGTGCTTGGTCCCCACGTCGACGCCGCGCGTGGGGTCGAACAGCAGCAGCACGCGCCCGCCTGCCAACAGCCACTTCGCCATGACGATCTTCTGCTGGTTGCCTCCGCTGAAGGCGCTGGCCGGCATGTGCAACGCGCGTTCGGCGACCTGCACCTTCGCCAGGGCACCGGCCACGGCAAGGCCCTCGGCCTCGCTGTCGATGAGCCCGAAGCGCGTGTAGCGGTCGAGCACCGGCAGCGCGGTGTTCTGCCGTCCGTCCAGGCGCAGGAACAGTGCCTCCGTCTTGCGTTCCTCGGGCACGAGCGTGATGCCCAGCCTGGCGTCGATGGCATCGCGCGGCGATTCGATCTTCACCTCGCGCCCGTCCACCGTGATGGTGCCCGCGCAGGCCGGCACGTCGCCGAAGAGCGAGAGGAACAGCTCCAGCTGCCCCATCCCCGCGAGGCCTGCCACGCCCAGCACCTCGCCGGGCTGCAGCGACAACGACGCGTTGCGCAGCCGCCCCGCGGACAGCTCGCGCACCGCCAGCACCGGCGGCGCGCTCCGGTCCACCGGCGGCTTGGGCGGGAAGGTCTTCTCCAGCGAGCGGCCGATGATCTGCTCGATCACCTCCTCGTCCGAGATCTCGTCGATGCCGAAGGTGCCCACGCTGCAGCCGTTGCGCAGGATGGTGAGGCTGTCGCAGAACATGCGCACCTCGGGCATGCGGTGGGTGATGAAGATGATCGTCGTGCCGCGTGCCTTCTGCTGGGCGATGATCTGTCCCAGCCACGCGATGTCTTCACCCGACAGCGCCGAGGTCGGCTCGTCGAGCAGCAGGACCTTGGGCTCGCGCAGCGCCGCCTTGGCGATCTCGATCTTCTGGCGCAGCGGCAAGTCCAGCGAGCGCACCTCGGCGCGCGGCGAGATCATGTGCAGCCCCATCTTCGCGAGGCTTTCCGCCACGCGCTCCTCCGCTGCCTTCTTGTTCAGCAAGCCGCCAAGGCCGGTCGGCTGGTAGGGCAGCAGCAGGTTCTCGGCCACGCTGAGATCCGGGATCAGCGTGAGCTCCTGGAAGGCTGTCTGCACGCCCAGCCTGTGCGCATCGCGCGGGCTGTTCATGCGCACCTCGTCGCCGAACAGCCGGATCACGCCGCTGTCCGGGCGCACCAGGCCGCTGAGGATCTTGACCGAGGTGGACTTGCCCGCCCCGTTCTCCCCCAGGAGCGCATGAACCTTACCGGCAGCGATGCTGTACGTCACGCTTTCGAGCGCCACGGTCGGCCCGAAGGCCTTGCGTACCTGCTCGACGCTGATGGCTTGCGTTGGTTGGGACATGCCAGCTCCTGATCAGGTCGTGAATGCCGGATTACTTCTCGGCCTGGCCCGTGAGCGCGGCATTGAGCGCGACCTCGGGCGTTTCCGGATTGAAGACGTCCGCGAACCAGCCCGGGTTGGTGACCACGGAGGGCTGGAACACATTGCAGCCTTCCTTCATCTCCTTCCAGGAGCCTTCCTTGCAAAGCTTCACGGTGTCGTTGGTCACTTGCGGCAGCGGCACGATGACGTCGTGGGGGAACTTCTTGCCGCCCAGCGCCTGGATGGCGAGCTTGAGCGCATAGGCACCGGACACCGGCGGGGACGAATAGGAGAAGCTCGGCGCGCCCATCGGCCGATAGGTTCCGTTGGCGCCTTCGACTTCCTTGTTGGACACCGGCAGCATCTGGATCCGGTGGCCGTTGGCACCCTCGCCCGCACACGGCTTCTTCTTGGCGTCCGGGATGCCGGCCTCGTCCTGCATCGAAAACATCGTGTAGCAGCCCACCTGGACCAGCATGCCGTCGACCTTGTCCCACGGATGCGAGGCCAGGATCTTGGTCATCTCGGTGCGCGCCACGGCCTGGCTCCACATGCCGACGCCCTGGGCAACCACCTTCACATCCGGATACTTGGCGAAGACTTCCATCGAGGCCTTGGTGCGCTGCGTGTCGGTCGACGTGCCGGGCACGCCGGTGAGGTACACCACGTTGCCCTTGCCGCCCATGGCCTTGACCAGCCACTCGGCCGCGACCTTGCCTGCGAGGAGCTGGTCGATGTGCACGTTGTGGGCGCAGGGCTCGGTGATCTCCGCGTCGTAGGCGAAGACATGCACCCCCTTGTCGCACGCGGCCTTCACGGCCTGGTTCAGCGCGGTCGGCGAAATCGGATAGATCACGATCGCCTTGGCGCCTGCCTGCACCATGGCGTTGATCTGCTGGATCTGCTTTTGCGCATTGGGGCCGGCGACCTGGACTTCGAAGTCGATCTTGTCCTTGTTGCTCGGGTGCGATGCCATGGCACGCTGCATCGAGGCCGCCTCGCCCTGCCAGTCGTTGCCGATGTAGCTCATGCTGAGAAAGACCTTGTCCTTCGCAACGGCCGCACCTGAGAAAGCAAGGGCGGCGCTCAATGCGAGCACCGCGCGGGCGGCGATGGAATAGCTCTTGATCATCGAAGTCTCCAGTTATAGAAATGAATGCCCGAGGGGCGATGGACAGGAAGGGACGGAAAAAAACTACTTGATGACGATGGGGTTCACAGGCGCACCCGAACCGCCGACGATCTTCAAAGGGGCTGCTGCATAGAGAAAAGTCCACTGGCCGTCGTTGGCGCAGTCCTCGGCCAGCAGGTCGAGTTGCGCGATCTCCGTCAGTGCGACGCCGAGGTTTCTCATCAGCGCGTTGTGCAACGGGAGCTCGACGCCGGAGACCGGATCGACGGTGACCTCGTTGGCCATCGTGTCGGTCACCAGGTTGGGAATCTCCATGTCCTGGAACCACTGGACCAGCTCGGGGCTGTAGGTGAGGCCCGGCTCCTTGAAGTCCTTGTAGAACTCGGCGTGCTCGCGCTTGTAGAAGGAGCCGACCCAGCCCGTGCGGATGATCAGGATGTCGCGCTTCTCGATGACCACGCCCTGCCTTTGCGCCGCCTCGAGCAGGTCGGCGTGCGTGAAGGTTTCCCCGGGACCGAGGACTTCCTTGCCGCGGTGGCGCGCCATGTCGATCAAAATGCCGCGGCCCACGACGCCACGTTCACCGATGGGCAGCACGCTGGCCTTGGCCAGTCCGCCGATGGTGGTGTCCGCGTCGTAGCCGTTCCAGATCTGGTCGTCGTACCAGACATGGCCCAGTGCGTCGTACTGCGTGGAGCCTTGCAGGTACATGAACATCACGTCGTCGGCATATTCGTATTGCCCCGGAAACCGCGGACCCTTGCCGCACAGGTAGTGGCCGCGGTCCATCACGTTCATCCGCTTGGCGGATTGCCGTCCGGGCCACACCGGGTCGCCGCCAGGGTCGCCCATGCGGACCTGCAGCGTGAAAGTCTTTCCCTGCTTCACCGTCGCGATGCCGCGGAGGATTTCCACCGGCGTCAGGTAATTGAGCGAGCCGACCTCGTCGTCCTTGCCCCACTTTCCCCAGTTCTTGGGAGAGCCTTCCAGAAGCTCTCGCACATGAGGCACGTTCTTCGATTCCATAGGACTCCTTGGTCAGGTTCTCGTTAAAAAAGGCGCTCGAACATCACGGATCCAGTCCCCACCCATCGATGAGAAAACCGAGGCGCTTTGCAGATCTGTTTTGAAGCGCTTCATTTTCTGGCGACGTTTGTTCGTGTTGCAAGGTGCAAGAGGACATTTACTACTTTGGAAGCGCTTCATTTTGCACTTCGCTCATCAGCACGTGCATGGTGTTTTCCCGAATGCCCGACTGAAAACTCGCCTCGCCCCACCCGGAGGCGCCGCAGCCGGAGCGCGCGTGCTCGCAGCCCTCTTGTTTCTCGTATCATGAAGCGCTTCATACGCAGCGCGTGCGGGCCGGTTCGCAAGGTCCGGCACCCGCCACATCGCCTTCCAGGATTTCTCCCGATGCCCCAAACGCCCACTGGCAGACCCACCCTCGAGGACGTTGCCCGACTCGCCGACGTTTCATTGGGCAGCGCCTCGCGTGCGCTGTCGGACCCGGGCCTCGTCAAACCCAAGACGCTGCAGCGCGTCATGCAGGCGGTGGAGCAACTGGGCTACGTGCGCAACGGCGCGGCACGGGCGCTCGCGTCGCGCCGTACCTTCTCGGTGGGTGCGGTCTATCCGACCTTGCACAACCCTGCGTTCGCCGACTCGATCCACGCGCTCCAGCAGACGCTCTGGGGGTTCGGCTACCAGCTGGTGGTGGCGAGCCACGAATACGTCGAGGAGCGCGAATACGAAGTGGTGCGCTCCATCGTGGAGCGCGGCGTGGACGGCCTCATCCTCGTGGGCGTCGAGCATGACCAGCAGGTGATCGACCTGGTGCGCCACCGCAAGCTTCCGTTGGTGCTGACGTGGTCGATCGACCAGCCGTCCTACGGCCATACCGTCGGCTTCTCGAACCAGCGTGCGGCCTACGACCTCACGCGCGCAGTGCTGGCGAAGGGACACAAGGACATTGCGGTCGTCTGCGGCTCGCGCCAGCACAACGAGCGCGCACGCCAGCGGGTGGGCGGAACCGCCCAGGCCATGGCCGACCATGGCCTGGCGCTGCGCGAGGACCGCATCATCGAGCAGCCCCTGTCCGTGGAGGGCGGCAAGATCGCCATGCGCCGCATCCTGGCGATGGACCCGCGCCCGACAGCCGTCATGTGCAACACCGACACCCTGGCGATCGGTGCGCTGCACGAGTGCCGCGTGCATGGCGTCGCCGTGCCCGACGAAATGTCCGTCACCGGCTATGACGACATCGTGCTCGCCAGCCTCACGGTTCCGCCGCTCGCGACCGTGCATATTCCGACGGCGCAGATCGGCACCTATTCCGCGCGGCGGCTGGTCGGCCTGATCGAGGACCGCGACCTGGGCGAAACCCCCGCGCTGGGGCATGAAGTCGTCCTGCGTGAAAGCCTGGGCCAGGCGCCCGCCGTTCGCCGCACAGCCCGGGCGCGCTAGCGGGACCCTGCTGCGCCGAAGACCTCGGCGTCTCCTATTCGCGCGATCTATATGAGCTATTCGGCCCACCGTATTGAACGGTGGGCCGGAACTCCCGATCATCGGCGCACCGCGAGGCGCAGGCCGTGTACACGGCCGCTAACAGGAGACAAGCATGATCGACACATCCGCGCACAGTGCGCGCAGCCCACGCCATGAAGCGATCCCATGAGCGGCACGGTTGTTCTTGCCCAACTGCTCAACGGGCTCCAGTACGGGGTGCTGTTGTTCCTGCTGGCCGCGGGCTTGACGCTGGTCTTCGGCATCATGAGCTTCGTGAACCTGGCGCATGGCTCGCTGTACATGATGGGGGCCTACTTCGCGGCCTCGGCGTTCCAGTACACGGGCTCCTTCGCATGGGCCGTCGCCGCGGCGACGGGCGGCTCGCTGCTGCTGGGCCTGGCGCTGGAGTTCGTGGCCGTGTCGCGGCTCTACGGGCGAGACCATCTCGACCAGGTGCTGGCCACCTTCGGGCTCGTGCTGTTCTTCAACGAGCTGGTTCGCATCGTCTGGGGATCGCAGCCCGTTTTCCTCCAGGTGCCCGAGTTCCTGAGCGGTGCCATCGATATCGGCGGCTTCAGCTACCCCTCCTACCGGATCGTCATCCTCGCAGTGGGGCTCGCCGTCGCGGTGGGCTCCTGGCTGCTGATCAACAAGACCAAGGTCGGCATGCTGATCCGCGCCGGTGCCGTCAACCCTGCGATGGTGGCCGCGCTCGGCGTCAACATCCGCCTGCTGAACGCCATGCTGTTCGCCGTCGGTGCGATGCTGGCCGGCCTGGCCGGTGCAATGGCGGGGCCGATCCTGTCGGTTCAATCGGGCATGGGCGAGTCGGTCCTCATCACGACGCTGGTGGTCATCGTCATCGGCGGCATCGGGTCGGTCACCGGGGCCTTCCATGCCGCACTGATCGTCGGCACCGTCGACACCATGGGCCGCGTGTTCCTGCCGGTCGTGCTGCGCCAGGTGGCCGAACGCTCCTTTGCCGATGCCGCAGGACCGGCGCTGGCCTCGATGCTGGTCTACCTGCTCATGGCCGTTGTGCTCGCCTGGCGCCCGCAAGGCCTTTTTCCAGCCCACCGGTAACCCCATGATGCATCTTCCTTCACGCCCGAGCACCTGGGTGCCGCTGCTCGCCCTGCTGCTGCTGGCAGGCGTGCCCTTCATCGCGCTGGCCACCGGGCAGACCTTCTACATCGGGTTCTTCGCGCGCATCATCATCTATGCGATTGCCGCCTGCGCGCTCAACATCGCGCTGGGCTACGGCGGCCTCGTGAGCTTCGGCCACTCGCTGTTCCTCGGGCTCGGCGCCTACGCGGTCGGCCTGGCTTCCTTCCACGGCGTCGGCAGCGGATGGGTCCACCTTGCGCTGTGCCTGGCTGCCTGCGCCACGGTCGCGCTGGTCACCGGTGCCATCAGCCTTCGCACCCGCGGGATCGCATTCATCATGATCACCCTGGCCTTCGCGCAGATGGGCTACTTCCTCTTCGTGAGCCTGAAGAACTATGGCGGCGACGATGGCCTGCCGATCGCCCTCGGCAGCCGCTTCGGCCCGGTCGACCTTTCCTCTCCGGCCAGCGTCTATGCCGTGGCGTTCATCGTGCTGGTGCTCTCGATCTGGTGGCTGGCGCGCCTGCGCGTGGCGCCGTTCGGCATGGTGATCCGCGGCGCCCGGCAGAACGCGCGGCGCGTGAGCGCCGCCGGCATTCCGGTCGTGCGCTACCAGCTGCTGGCCTATGTGATGTCCGGCATGCTGTGCGGCGTCGCAGGCCTGCTGCTGGCCAACCTCAACGCCTTTGCCTCGCCCGGAACGCTTGCGTGGTCCGTCTCGGGCGAGCTGATCGTCATCGTCGTGATCGGCGGCCTGGGCACCGTGTTCGGACCCCTCATGGGCGCACTGGTCTTTCTCGGACTGGAAGAAGTGCTGAAGGGCTTCACGGAGCACTGGATGGTGGTCTTCGGGCCGCTGATCGTGCTCGTTGCGCTGCTCGGCAAGCGGGGCATCGTCGGGCTGCTCGAGCGACTCGATGCGCATGTGCCGAAGGTGGCTGGGCCGTCCGCGTCTTTCGAACATGCCGGCACTGCGGCCAACACGCTCTCCGCGGCCGAGGGATCTTCCTCATGACCAGCGTCCTTCGCACCAACGCCCTGACCAAGCGCTACGGCGCGCTGCTCGTCACCGACTCGGTGTCGCTGGACATCCGCCAGGGCGAACTGCACGCGATCATCGGCCCCAACGGCGCCGGCAAGACCACCCTCATCAACCAGTTGTCCGGCGAACTCGAAGCGGACAGCGGCAGTGTGTGGTTCCGCGGCGCCGATGTCTCCGCCCTGCCGATCCACGAGCGCGCGCAACGCGGCTTGCTGCGCTCCTACCAGATCACTTCGATCTTCGAGGATTTCAGCGTGATCGAGAACGCAACCCTCGCTGCACTTGCCGCGCGCCGACATGCATTCCGCTTCTGGCAACCCATGGCGGCCGACCGCCAGGCGCGGCAGTCGGCCGAAGCGGCGCTTGTCGCCACCGGCTTCGCAAGCCGCATGCGTGCCGCGGCCGCCGACCTCGGCTATGGCGAGCGGCGCCAGCTGGAACTGGCGATGAGCTTGGCGGCCGGCCCCGAGTTCCTGTTGCTCGACGAGCCCATGGCCGGCATGAGCGTGCAGGAGTCGGCGGGCGTCATCGCGCTGCTGCAGCAACTGAAGCGCCAGTACACGATCCTGCTGGTCGAGCACGACATGGACGCGGTGTTCGCGCTGGCCGACCGCATCAGCGTGCTGGTCTACGGCAAGGTGTTGTTCACCGGCACGCCGCAGGAGATCCGCAACCACCCGCAAGTGCGGGCCGTCTACCTGGGCGAAGAAGAGGCCGAAGCATGAGCGAACTCCTGTCGGTGCGAAGCGTCCAGGCCTCCTACGGGCATGCGCAGGCGCTGTTCGACATTTCCTTCGAGGTCGGCAAGGGCGAGGTCGTCACCCTGCTCGCCCGCAACGGCATGGGCCGCTCGACCACGGTCAAGTGCCTGTTCGGCATGCTGCCCGTTGCGGCCGGCAGCATCTGGGTGGGCGGCGTCCGGGTGGACGGCCTGCCCTCGCACCGCATCGCACGCCACGGACTGGCGCTGGTGCCCGAAGGCCGCCAGGTCTTTGCCAATCTGACGGTGGAAGAGAACCTGGTCGCCACAGCGCGCGACAACAGCAAACGAAGCGGCGCGCGCTGGAGCCTGCACCGTGTCTACGAGTTCTTTCCCCGCCTCCAGGAGCGGCGCGGCAACCTCGGCTCCCAGCTCTCGGGCGGCGAGCAGCAGATGCTGGCCATCGGACGCGCACTGATGACGAACCCGCGCCTGCTGGTGCTCGACGAGGCCACCGAAGGCCTGGCGCCCTTGATCCGCAACGAGATCTGGCGCTCGCTCGCGGATCTCAAGCGCGACGGGCTGTCGCAGATCGTCATCGACAAGAACGTCAAGTCCCTGCTGAATCTCGCGGACCGCCACGTCGTGATCGAGAAGGGGCGCGTGGTCTGGCAAGGCGACTCCAGCGCGCTGCGCGCGCAGCCGCAGATCGTGCATCAATACCTGGGCGTGCAACAGGCTGCCGAGTCCACCGCCGGGCCATCGGCGGCCGCGAGAAGCGCTCAGGCTTCTGCGCCCGTGCCAGCGTAGCTTGCCAGCGCAGCCAGCACCACGGCCAACTGCTCCTCGCCAACTTCCTTCGACATCTCGCGCTGCGCCTGGCCCACCGCACGGCCGAAGTCCTTCAGCCAGTCTTCGCCGGCGGCGGTGAACCGTACGATGCGCACGCGCCTGTCCGAAGGATCAGCCATCCACTCGACGAGCCCGATCGATTCGCACTGGTCGATCAACTCCGTCATCGTATGGGTGGGGTAGGTCATGGACATGGGCCGCATGGGATCGGCACCGCCGCGAAGCGAAGGCCACTCTGCGCGCGATGTTGCAGCGCGCCTACGAGGGCGATCCGCCCTTGCCTTGAACGCCACGGCGCCCACCCTGGCGCCGCGCTTTCCTCATGCAACCATGCAATTGCAGCTAAGCGACCACATGCCGCCCTCGCCGGCGATCCAGCTGTGCGCATGGGCGATGCCGGCGCAGTTGTCGCCATCTGCGTGCGCGTGTCCGCAGGCGTGCGGCCCGCGCATCGCCTGGGCGAGGTAGCGGCCCTCCTCCTCGGCCGCGCGGGCCGAGGCGACAGGCGACCAGTCCGGGTTCACCGGCAGCGGCGCCGGCGCCATGGAACGGTAGGGCCCCTTGGCATGCACGATCTGCCCGCCCATCACCGTCAGCACCGATTCGATCTTCCGGATCTGATCCTCGGGCACCGCGAAGTAGTCGTCCGACAGCACGGCAAGGTCGGCCAGCTTGCCCGGTTCCAGCGATCCCTTGGCCGCCTCGTCGCCGGAGAACCAGGCGCTGCCCTGGGTGTACAGCCGCAGCGCCTGCTGCCGGTCGAGCCGGTTGGGGGCACCCACAAGGCGCAGGCCACCGGCGGTGCGCCCGGTCACGAACCACTGCAGCGAGATCCACGGGTTGTAGCTCGCGATGCGCGTCGCATCGGTGCCCAGTCCGACCGGAACACCGGCACGCAGCATCTCGCCCACCGGCGGCGCACGGTCGGCCACGCCAACGCCGTAGTGGCGCAAGAAGCTCTCGCCCTGGAAGGTCATGCGGTTCTGCACGGCGATGCCGCCGCCCAGCGCCTTCACGCGGTTGATGTTGCGCGGCGAGATCGTTTCGGCATGATCGAGAAACCAGCGCACGCGGTCGAGCGGCGCATCGCGCTGCACGCGCTCCAGCACGCCCAGGAGCGGCGTGATGGATTCGTCATAGGAAGCGTGAAACTGGAACGGCCAACCGTGCTCGACGAACAGGCGGATGACTTTCTCGAACTCTGGCTCCGCCGTGGGCTGCAGGTTGGGCCGCGGCAGCAGGAAGTTGGCCGAATCGAAGGCCGAGAAGGTGAGGATTTCTCCGGCACCGCGGATCTTGTAGATTGGATCGTCGGTCAGTTTCACCTGGCGGATCCAGGACGCGAAATCCTCATACTCCTTGCCCGGCGAAAAGCTGAACATGCTGCAGGCCACGCGCACCGTGAGGTGCCTGCCACCGGCCAGTTCGCTCATCAATGCGTAGTCGGCCAGGTTGTTGTCGGCGCCGCCGTCGCTCACGCTCGTGACGCCCACGCGATTGAGTTCGCTCATGAACTGACGCATCGAGTTCAGCCGCGCCGCATGGTCCAGCTGCGGTGCGCGGCGCATGGCCGAGTACACCGAGAACATGCTGGGCTTGGCGAGAATCAGGCCCGTGGGGTGGCCGAGCGCGTCGCGCACGATCTCGCCGCCGGCGGGCTGCGGCGTGTCCTTCGTGTAGCCCAGCGCCCGCAGCGCGGCCTTGTTCAGCAGCGCAGTGTCGTAGAAGTGCAGCAGCATCACCGGCACGTCGCTCGAGACGGCGTTGATCTCCTCGAGGGTAGGCATGCGCTTTTCGGCGAACTGGAACTCCGACCAGCCGCCCAGCACGCGCACCCACTGGCCGGGCGGTGTGCGCTGCACCTGCTTCCGCAAGAGCCGCAACGCATCGGCCAGCGACTCGACCTCGTCCCAGCGCACCTCCAGGTTGTATTGGAGTCCGCCGTTGATCAGGTGGATGTGCGAGTCGTTTAGGCCCGGAATCACCACGCGGCCGGCCAGTTCGACCAGCGTCGTGCCGGGCCCTTGGAATGCCGCGGTTTCCGCGTCGGAGCCGACCGCCAGGATCTTGCCGTCACGCACGGCGGCGGACGACACCACTCGGTTGCGTGCATCCAGCGTGTGGATCCTTCCGCCCCGAAGGATCAGATCGGCCTGCGCCCTGCCCGGCGCGGCGGCACAGCCAGGCAAGCCCATGACGGCGGCCGCACCGGCGGCTCCCTGGAGGAGGGTTCTGCGGTCCATGTCGGGCTCCCCGGTTCAGTGGTTGTGAAAAGCGGCTTCGTGGAAGCTCGGGTCGTAGTAGGTCCTGGCATCGTGCAACCTGGCGCCAGGCCGGCCGAACTTGGCGCGCAGTTTCACGACCGTCTCGACGCCTGCAAGGTCGATCTGCCCCCGGCGCTGGAAGCTTTCGGAGCCGGACAGCAACGCGCGGTAGGCGCCGTCCGCCGCCTGCGGCGGTGTGCCCGGCGGCATGTGGGCCAGGAAGATCCTGAGCGCCTCGTCCTTGTTGCGGGGCTCGCGCAGCCAGTCGACGGCGCGCGCATGGGCACGGATGTAGCCTTGCACGCGGTCCGGATGGGCACGCGCCCAGCCCTGGCGCACCGCGGCGACGACGCCCTGGTAGTGGCCTAGCTCGTCCGTCGCATTGGCCAGGCGATGGAAGCCCTGCGCTTCGGCCATTGCATCGAACGGCGCCACCAGGATGGTCGCCGCGTGCTTGCGCTCCAGCAGCGCCTGGTAGCGTTGCAACACGCCACCGGCCCGCTCGGTACTGTAGTCGCGGCCCAGCGCCAGGCCGTGGCGCTCCAGAAGCTCAAGCAGCACGAAGGCATAGCCGGTGGTCAGGGCATCCACCGACAGGGTCTTGCCGCGCAGATCGGCATAGCCGCGGCTCTCTGGCGACGCGACCAGCCGCAGAAAGCCCGCGTCCGAACCCATGACGGCCAGGAGATCCGGCCCGTCCACGCCCGCTTCGCCCTGCCCTTCCCGGTAGGCGATGACGTTGTCCATGGCCGTCATGGCGAGGTCGAACTCGCCCTGGATCAGGCCCTTCATCTGGAACGTGGAGTTCGGCGTCGGTGTGATCGCGACAGCCAACCGCTCGCTGGCAAAGAACCCCTTGTCCTCGGCCGCCCACAGCGGCCAGTTGAAGGCACCGGGAAACACGATGACGCGCAGCGGCGGCGGAGCTTCCGCCACCACATGGGTGTTGCCAGCGCATCCCGCGATCAGCGTGGCCAGCAGCGGAACAATGAAAAACCGGATGAACATGGACGCCTGTTTCAACATCTGCTTCACTGACAACTTCCGTCTTTTTGTGCGATGCAGCCGCTGCTACACGATGCGCGTCTCGAGCTCGCCAAGCGTCTCGATCCATACCCGCGTCACGTCGCCGCGCTGCAGGAATGTGCCCGTCTCCATGCCGACGCCGGCCGGCGTGCCGGTCAGGATCACATCGCCGGGAAGCAGGTCGACGCGCTCGCTCAGGTAGGCGATCTGCTCGGCCACGCCGTAGAGATGGTTGCTGGTGTTCGAGTCCTGCCGCAGCTCGCCGTTAACCCAGAGCTTGATGGCCAGGTTTTCCGGCGTGCGGACGAACTGGGCCGGCGTGAACACCGGCCCCAGCGGGCACGAGCCGTTGAAGCACTTGTGCCCTATCCAGTCGAAGCGAAACGGCGACGAAGGGTCGACGCCGTGCCGCACCAGGTGATCGCGCGCCGAGAGGTCGTTGGCACACATGTAGCCCGCCACGTGATCCAAGGCACTGCCGACGCCGACCTGCGCGGCGCGCCGCCCGATCACCACGGCGAGTTCGGCCTCCCAGTCCAGCCGCTCGGTGTTCGCCGGGTATGTCACCTCGCCCCGGTGGCCGGAGAGGGTTGCAGCTCCGGACTTGAGGAAGTGCCAGGGCGGCACACCCTCCTTCTTCGGGTCGAGCACGAGTTTCTGGTTCAGCGCGCGGCCCATGGCTTCCACGTGGTCGCGGTAGTTGGCGCCGGCCGCGTAGATCGCGCCGGGCCGGGCGAACGGAGACCGCAAGACGATGCTGGCTGCATCGAGCGCAGCGGACGCGTACCGGTCAGGGTCGGCGGCAAGGCCTGCGGCCAGCGCGTCGAGTTCGGGAACGCACGATGCCCAGCGGCCGACGACTTCATCGAGGCTGGCCGCTGCCAGGTCCGCGCAACCGGCAACGCTTGCCGCGTCGCCCAAGTCGAACCACGCAGTGCCGACCGCGATGCCGGACCGCGCCACGCGTTCCGTTTTTTCATAGGTGAACAGTTGATACTTCATGGCGGTCATTCGAGAGGGAAGTTGCCGTCTTGCCTGGGTGAAAACGACTCGGCTTCCAGCAGCTTGATCACGGCGGAGATGTCCTCTTCGCCCATGCCGCCTTCCAGTGCCCGGAGGAAGTACGGCGCGGCGGCAGTAAAGAGGGGTGTGGCGCAACCCAGCTCGCGGGCCATCCCGGCCCCGAGCCGCAGGTACTTGTGCAAGGTGTTGAACGAGCCGGGTGCCGGCGTGAAGGCCCGCGCCGCCATCATCGGCGCGCGGATCGTGAACATGGCGGAGTTGCCCGCACCCTGTCGGATCACTTGCGCGACGCGCTCGGGTGCGAAGCCCGCGCGAACGCCCATGTTCATGGCTTCGGCCGCCGCGAGTGTGTGGATGGCGACGAGCGTATTGGCGATCAGCTTCATCGCCACCGCCGAGCCGAGTTCGCCCAGGTGGAAATGGTGTTCGGTGATGGCATCCAGCACGGGCTTGCAGGCCTGGAACAACGCCTCGTCGCCACCCACATACAGGGCCGCGCGGCGCTCGGCCACCATGGGAGGCGATCCGCTCACCTCGGCTTCAAGCATGCGGGCGCCGGCGCGCTCGACGCGCAGTGCCTGCTGCACCTTGCACTCCCGCGTGTAAGTGCCCATCTCGATGACGATCTTGCCTGGCGCGAGTGCGCCGATGACGCCGTCCGGGCCGTCCAGCACCGCGGCCTGCGCTTCTTCGCCGGGCAGGCACAGCAACAGCACGTCGGCCGCGCGCGCCACTTCGGCCGGCGATTGCACCGCCTCGCCGCCGGCGCGCAAGAACGCTTCCCGGTCCGTGCGCCGGAATCCGACGACCCTAAATCCCGCTTGCATGAGATTGACGGCAATGGGCAATCCGAGTTGGCCAATGCCGACCATGCCGATGACTTGTCGAGTTCGTTCCACCTGTGTCTCCTGGTAATTGGGAGCGGATTCTGCGGGCCAGAGGACGATCGAACCAGACCGGTTCGATGATTCATTCGTATAGATCACTTCTATACTTCGCGCGTGAAAGACCTCAACCTGCTCTATACCTTCGAGGCCATCTGGCGCGACCGCTCCGTGACCGGCGCCGCCGAGAGCCTCGGCCTGACTCAGGCTGCGGTGAGCGCCTCGCTGAAGCGCCTGCGCGAGGAATACGAGGACAAGCTGTTCACGCCCGTCGGCCGGAAGATGGAGCCGACGCCGCTGGCTTCGGACCTGGCGCCGATGCTGCTGGACGTGCTTTCCATGGTCCGCAAGACGCAGGTGGAGCGCCGGGGCTTCGACCCGGCCACGGCCAAGCGGATGTTCACCGTGCGCACCCGCGACATCGGCGAAGCGGTTTCCTTTCCGCCGATCATGGCGGCCCTTGCGCAGTGCGCGCCGGGCATCCGGCTGCGAACGGTCTTTCGAACGATCCCGGAAACCGTCAGCGGCCTGGCGGCCGGGCAGCTCGACTTCGCGCTGGGGTTCCTGCCGTCGCTCGAGGCGGGAATCCACCGCCGGCTGATCCACACCCAGCACTACGTGTGCGTCATGCGCACCGGCCATCCGCTCGCCGACAAGAAGATGACGCTGGAACGCTTCAGCGAAAGCGAACACTTGCTGGTGGAGTACTCCGGCAGCGGCCACATCCAGCTGGAACGCGCGCTGATCGACGCGGGCGCGCGCAACCGCATCAAGATTCGGCTGCCCCAGTATCTGGCGGCGCCGCACTTCGTGGTGAGTTCCGACCTGCTGTGGTCGGCGCCGGCCATTCTTGCCGAGACGCTCGCGAAGCACTACCCGCTTGTCATCAAGCCGATCCCCCTGGACCTGCCCAGCTTCGAGATTTTCCTGTACTGGCACGACCGCTACCACCAGGACCCCGCGAACAAGTGGATGCGCGACTTCGTCGTGCAGCGGCTGGCTTCCGACTGACGCCGGCTGTGCGCTCGGGAGAGTGCGCCTCCCCGGCCTTGCGCGCAGCACTTGCAGTTGTCGCTCGGCCGCCCCCTCCACAAATCGCGTTTATATGAATGAATCATTCATCCGGTATGGATCGATCGATCGCCAAAACGCAGAATCCAGTCACATCAACAAGGAGACAGAGTGACTGCACCCGGCCTCTGCCGAGGGCACGATCTCTCCAGACTGGCCATGATCATCGAACAACGCACCTATGAGCTGAAGCCCGGCTCGCTGCCTGAATTCCTCGCGGGCTACGAGGCCGAGGGGCTCCCGCTGCAGCGCGAGGCGCTGGGCCGGCTCATCGGGTACTTCGTCGCCGAGATTGGCGAGCTGAACCGCATCGTGCAGCTGTGGGGCTTCGACTCCTACGAAGACCGCCTGTCGCGCCGCGCCGCGCTCTCGGCCAATCCACAGTGGCGCAGCTTCCTCGGAAAGTCGGCCGGCCACGTGGTGCGGCAGCGCAGCGAACTGCTGGCCCCGGCGAGCTTCTCGCCGATCCGCTAGGAGAGAACGATGATCCGATCGCTGCTGCAAGTGGGCATGACCGTCCCGGAACTCGAGGTCGGCCGCGCCTTCTACGAACTCTTCGGACTGGAGGCGCGGGTCTCGGGCGCCGACCTGCTCTTCCACTGCGAGGGCAGTGCCCAGGACCTGCTTCGACTGATGCCCGGCGCGCGCAAGAAGTTGAGCTACGTCTCGCTCGGCACGAATGCGGCCGGCATGGACGCGCTGATGGCCAATCTCCAGCGCCATGGCGTGGGGCTGGCCGACAGCCCTTTCGGGCCGATGCCGGGCATCTGGGTTCGCGATCCGCACGGCGACTGGCTCAACGTGCAGGTGGCCGAGGCGCAGCCATCGAGCGCGCCAGCGGCGGCCGAGATCAACGCGCCGGGACGCTACCGCCGCATCGGCACGCGTGCATGCGACCCCTCCTCCCAGCAGAAGAGGGCCAGGCCGCGGCGCATGGGCCACCTCATCAAGTTCTCTCCCGACGTGGACCGCTCGGTCGCGTTCTATACCGAGGTGCTCGGCATGAAGGTGTCGGACCGTGCGGGCGACATCCTGGCCTTCCTGCGCGGCAGTGCGGGCGGCGACCACCACATCGTGGCCTTTGCCCACAGCACGCACACGGGGCTGCACCACATCAGCTTCGAAGTCGGCGACATCGACGAGATCGAGATCGGCGCACAGACCCTGCTGCGCGCGGGCTACAAGGACGGCTTCGGGCTGGGGCGCCATGTGGGAGGCTCCAACTACTTCCACTACATCCGCGATCCGTGGAACAGCCTGGTCGAATACTTCTGGGACATCGACGTCATCCCCGAGGACGACAGCGCATGGGAAGCCCTGAACGTCACGCCGCAGGAGCTGACCGCGGTCTGGGCGGCGACACCGCCGCCGCCGGAGTTCCCCATGAACTTCGAAGAACGCGAAGAGTGATGGCCGCGCCGCAGGAAAGCGCGCAGGAGCTGCTGCGCGCGATGCTCAACAAGCCGCTCTATGTGGCGCTGCGAAAGCCCGCCGACCTCGCGCGCATGGCGCAGTTCCTCGAGCCGCACCTGCGCTGGATGATCGGCGCGGAACGCAGGGGCGAGCTGTTCGCCTCCGGGCCTTTCACCGACGACACCAGCGCGCCGGGTTCGCTCGGCGGCCTGTCGATCGTGCGGGCCGCATCGCTGGCGCATGCACGGGAGCTGCTGTCCTGCGACCCGTTCGTGAAGGAAGGCGTCGTGACGATCAACGTGAAGAAGTGGCTGCTGATGGAGGGCGGCTTCTCCGTCGCTGTGCGGTTGTCGGACCAGTCCGCCCGTCTTTTCTAGCGCCGGGCCGAAGAAGCCCGCAGACCCGGCTCGAACAGGGCCCACCTTTCCGGAGACACCATGAACAAGACCATCGGGCACAACGCCCTCGCCCTGTGCATCGCCTTGCTCGCGTCGGCATCCCACGCTGACGTGAAGGTGGGCTTTCTCGCCACGCTGAGCGGCCCCTCCGCCGATGTCGGACGCGACCAGCTCGACGGCTTCAATCTCGCGCTCGAGCAACTGGGCGGCAAGCTCGGCGGCGCGCCGGCCGTGCTTTTCAAGGAGGACGACCAGCAGAAGCCCGAAGTGGCGCTGGACGCCCTTTCCAAGCTGCTCGACAAGGAGAAGGTCGACGTGGTCACGGGCCTGACCTTTGCCAACATCATGATGGCGCTGCAGAACAAGATCGCCGCGACGGACGTGCCGTTCCTCGGGTCGGTCGCCGGCGTCTCGGCCGCGGCGGGCGCGCAGTGCAAGCCGAACCTCTTCGTGACCTCGTGGCAAAGCGATGTGCCTGCGGAGGCCATGGGCAAGTACCTCACGGACAAGGGCATCAAGCGCATCAGCGTGATGACGCCGAACTTCGTCGGCGGCAAGGACAAGATCGCAGGTCTCAAGCGCTTCTACAAGGGCGAGATCGTCGACGAGGTGTACACGCCGCTGAACCAGCTGGATTTCTCCGCCGAGCTCACGCGCCTGGGCGCATCCCGGCCCGAGGCCGTGTTCGCCTTCTACCCGGGCGGGCTCGGCGTGACCTTCGTGCGGCAGTACCAGCAGGCTGGGCTGCAGGGAAAGATCCCGCTCTACACCACCAACACGGTCGAGGGCACCTCGGTGGCCGCCATGGGCAGGGCCGCCTTCGGCGTCATCACCGCCGATGCCTGGTCGCCGGGCAGCCCGGGGGCCGAGTCGCGCCAGTTCGTTGCAGCCTTCGAGAAGAAGTACGCGCGCATGCCTTCCGCCTATGCGGCGTTCAGCTACGACGCCGCGATGGTGCTCGATGCGGCGCTGGCAAGGCGCAAGGGCGATGCCTCCGACCGCAAGGCGCTGGCGCGGGCAATTGCGACCACGCCTTTCAAGTCCGTGCGCGGTGCCTTCCGCTTCGGCGCCAACAATTTCCCGATCCAGAACTATCACGTGTTCGAGATCGCCAAGGGGGCAGCGGACAAGGCCGAATTCCGCTTGCTGGCGGAAAACGTCCTGCAGTCGCATGCGGACGCCTATGCATCGAAGTGCATAGCCAAGTAGTTCAGTAGTTCGAGCGCTGCCAGCGGTCCAGGCGATCCGCTGAACTCGCAGGGCGCCCGGCGCCGGCGGTTCCCCTCCTCTTTCTTCCTCTTTCTGACGCAACCGATGCGAGGCACCGGTGTGGACGGCGCTCGCCTTTTTTCGCAACAACACCTGGAGACAAAGACCATGAAAAGACAGTTCTCGAAGAAGATATCGATCGCGGCCGCGATGGCCTGCCTGCTTGCGGCAGGCGCCTGGGCGCAGTCGCCCAGCGTCAGCGGTCCCGCCACGGCCCCCGACCAGGACGCGCGGCGCGTCGAGTCGGAGGCGCAATCGCGCGCACGGGCGCCATCGGCTTCCAGCATCTCGCTCTACGGTCTGGTCGACACCGGCGTCGAGTACCTCAGCAATGTCGGGCCCGGCAGCAACCGCCTGATCCGCATGCCGTCGCTGACGGGCAGCCTGCCGTCGCGTTGGGGCGTTCGCGGCGTGGAGGATCTGGGCGACGGCCTGCGCAGCGTCTTCGTGCTGGAATCGGGCTTCGGGCCGGACACCGGCAGCCTGAACCAGGGAGGCCGCAGCTTCGGGCGGCAGGCCTTCGTGGGGCTGTCCGGCGGCTGGGGCACTGTGACGCTAGGGCGCCAGTACACGATGCTGTTCTGGTCGCTGCTGGACGCCGACGTGCTCGGGCCCAACGTCTATGGCAGCGGCTCGCTCGACGCCTACATCCCGAATGCACGCGCCGACAACGCCATCGTCTACCGCGGCACGTTCGGCGGCTTCACGATGGGAGCCTCCTACAGCCTGGGCCGCGACGTGGTCAACGCCGGGCCAAGTCCGGCAGGCACCAACTGCCCCGGCGAAAGCGCCACCGACAGCAAGGCCTGCCAGGAATGGTCCGTGCTGATGAAGTACGACGCCGCACGCTGGGGCGCAGCCCTCGCCGTCGATGAAATCCGCGGCGGTCCCGGTGCGTTCGCGGGCCTGGTGAGCAGCAGGCTCAAGGACCGGCGAATCTCGGCCAATGGCTATGTGAAGCTGGGCGAGGGACAACTCTCCGCCGGCGTGATCCGGCGGAACAACGACGCCAGCCCGCTCACGCCCCGGAGCGATCTCTGGTACGTGGGCGGAAGCTACCCGGTGCTGCCCGCCCTCACGCTCGATGCACAGCTCTTCCGGCTCGGCTACAGGAACAGCAGGAACGGCGCGACCCTGGCTGCCGTGCGCGCCACCTACAACCTGTCCAAACGCACTGCGCTGTACGCGACGGTGGGGCACATTTCCAACGATGGCAACCTGGCGTTGTCCGTGAGTTCCGGGGCCACCGGGAGCAATCCCGCTCCGGGCGGCTCCCAGATGGGGACCATGCTGGGCATGCGGCATTCGTTCTGAGGGGCCGCGCCGGCCGGCCGGCTTATCACGGCCCGCTGCGCTTGCGCAGGAGCACTTCGACCTCCTGCGTCGCCTTGCGCAGCATCTCGCTGATCTGCTGCGTGCGCCGCTGGTTGAGGCGCTGGGTCAAGGCGGCCACGCTGAGTGCGCCCACCGCGTGCGACATCGAATTGCGGAACGCGACGCCCACCGCGCGCACGCCGAGGCTCACGCGGTTCTGGATCACGGCGGCGCCTTCGGCGCGCGTCTGGATGCAGGCCTCTGCCAGGTCCTGTGCCGTCAGCTTGCCGAAGGCCGGCAGGGTCGGTGCCACGCGTTCGATGATTTCCATGCGCTCCTCCTCCTCGATCGCGGAGAGGATCGCAAGCCCGCCCGCGCCGACGCCCAGCGGCCGCCGGCTGCCGACCTCGAGCACCAGCGCCCGGATCGGAAACTCGCCTTCGCGCCGGTGCATGCACACGGCGTCGAAACCGCTGCGCACCACCAGGTAGACCGTGTCGCCGGTCTCCTTCGCGAGCGAATTCATCGCGCCATCGCACAGGTCGCGGATGTCGTGCATGGTCGACCCGGCCACGCCGAGTTCGAAGGCCAGCGGGCCGAGCCGGTAGCGGCGCGTCAATGCGTCGTGCACGGCCAGGTTCTCGGCAATCAGCTGCGCGAGCACGCGGTGCGCCGAGGGATGCGGCAACTGCGCCTTGGCCGCCAGCTCGGTCAGCGCCAGGCCCTTGCGGCCGGCTGTGGCCAGCAGCTTGAGCAATGCGACACCCCGCTTGAGGGAGCCTGCATCGGAAGTCGTTTTCGTGTTCATCTATCGGACAGATGCCTATTTTGTTTTCAGCTATTAGAAAACAATCCGCCCAGCAGCGCACATAGCCGTTCCGATAAACGGACACAAGCACGGGAGCGCTGCCAAGCCTCGACGAGCTTCGGTCCGAACGACCCACCAGGAGACAACGACATGAAATTCCAAAGCAGCTTCCGCTGGATCGCCGCCGCGCTCGGCGCGGCCTCCCTGTTCGGCGCCGCGGGCGCCATTGCGCAGGGCGGCAAGGTGCGCATCGCGGTCGTCACGCCATTGACCGGCCCGCTGTCGGTGGTGAACGGCCCGGGCCAGAATGCCGCGCGCATGCTGGCCGACGCCATCAACAAGGGCGAGCTGCCGGCGCCGTACAACACGGGCAAGGGAATGGGCGGCAAGGAAGTCGAACTGATCTTCCTCGACGAGAACGGCGGCAACGCCAAGCAGGTGGCGGAGTTCCGCGGGCTGGTGGAACGGCAAGGCGCCGACGCGGTGATGGGTTTCGGGTCGGCCGCCACCTGCGTGGCGATCGCGCCGGTGGCCGAGGAACTCAAGGTCCTCACGGTGATGTCCACCTGCGCCACGCCGCGCATCTTCGAGGACGGCAAGTACGAGTACGTGTTCCGCACGACGGGTTCCACCACGATGGACAGCGTTGCGCTCGCGCTCTATGCGCAGGCCCGCATGCCGGCCGCAAAGACGGTGGGCCACATCAACCCGAACTACGCGCTGGGGCAGGATGCATGGCGCGACTTCAGCGCCGCGCTCAAGTCGGTGAAGCCCGGCATCGAGGTGGTCGCCGAGCAATGGCCGACACCGGGTTCTGGCCAATACGCGGCGGAGATCTCGGCGCTCGCGACCAAGCGGCCCGACATCATCCACACCTCGATGGCCGGCGCCGACCTGGAGGCGTTCTTCACCCAGATGCGCCCGCGCGGCCTGCATGAGCGCTCGAAGATCTACGCGCCGCTGCTCGAACTGTCCATGTACCGGATGGGTGCACAGGTTCCGGACGGCGTGGTGTTCACCGCACGCGGCACCAACGGGCTGTTCGCGCCCAAGTCGGCGCTCAACGACTGGTTCACCGCCGCCTACCAGGGCCGCTACAAGGACGCGCCGGTGTACACCGCCTACCAGTACACCAACACGCTGCTCGCGCTCAAGGCCGCCTACGACAGCGCCGCCAAGGCGGGCGACACCGGCACGCCGGCCCTGATCAAGGCGCTCAAGGGCCGCAGCATCGAGACCCCGAGCGGCACCATCCGCCTCGCGCTGGGCAACGGCCACCAGGCGATCCAGGACATGGCCGTCGGCGAGGCCTTCTACGACGCCGAGAAGAAGACGGTGTCGGTGCGCAACGCCATGCGCTTCCCTGCCGAATGCGTGAACCCGCCCGAGGGGATCAAGAGCGAGGCCTGGCTGGCGGGCGGCATGGCGGGGCGCAAGTGCGAAGGCACGGTCGCCGCCAAGTGATCCGGGGCCCTGGCTGACCGACCATGTCGACACTCCTCACCATCCTCATCGACGGCCTGATCTACGGCGCCTGGCTCTTTCTCGTGGCGGCCGGGCTGACCCTGATCTTCGGCGTGATGAAGGTCCTGAACATCGCGCACGGCAACCTCTATGCCATTGGCGCGTATGTCGCCGCCACGGCCATGGGCTACTGGTTCGCCGACCGGCCGCCCTCCTTCGCCGCCTTTGCGATCCAGCTCGGCACGGCCGTGGTCGCCGGCACGGCGCTGGGCCTGGCGCTGGATCGCGGCGTGCTGCGCCGCCTGCGGGGGCGCGACGAAGTGTCGCTGGCGCTCGCGACCTATGCGCTGCTGCTGGTGCTGGACGACGTGATCCAGTTCATCTGGGGCACCTCGGCCTATCCGGCCAGCGCGCCCTACGGTCTCCTGGGCAGTTCGGAGATCAATGGCCTGCGCTTCAACAACTACGAGTTCGTATTGCTCGCGGCCGCCGCCGCGGTGGGGCTGCTGCTGTGGTGGCTGCTGCAGCGCACGCGCACCGGGCGCTGTCTCGCGGCCATCATCCGAGATCCCGAGATGTCGGGCGCGATGGGCATCGATGTCGAGCGGCTGTACCTGGCGACCTTCATGCTCGGCGCGGTGCTCGCGGCGCTGGGCGGGGCACTGACCGCGCCCATGATCCAGGTGGCGCCGGGGCTCGGTGCCGAGGTCATCGTCGTGACCTTCGCGGTGATCGTGATCGGCGGCATGGGCAGCATCCCGGGCGCCGCCGTCGGTGCGCTGGTCGTCGGGCTGGCGCGCGCCGCAACCATCCATCTGTTTCCGTTTGCCGAGGTGTTCATCGTCTATGCGGTGATGGCCCTCGTGCTTGCCGTCCGGCCCGAAGGCCTGTTCCCCCAAGCCGCGCTGAGAAAGATATGAACTCCCTTCGCCGAACCGACGCATCCCTGCTCGGGCTGCTGGCCGTGCTGTGCGCAGCCGCCTTCATCGCACCGAGCTGGCTGATGAGCCTGCTGGCCGTGGCACTTGCCAAGGGGCTCGTCGCACTCGGGCTGCTGCTGCTGCTGCGCGCCGGGCTGGTGCCCTTCGGCCACGCGCTCTACTACTGCCTGGGCGGCTATGTCGCCGGCCTGGGCACGCCCTGGCTCGGCATCCGCGACACGCTGTTGCTGCTTGCGCTGGCCAGCCTGCTCTCTGGCGCGGTGGCCTTCGCCGCGGGCTTCCTGATGCGGCGCTACCGCGGCATCTTCTTCGCGATGCTGTCGATGGCGCTGTCGATGATCCTGTACGGCGTGCTGCTCAAGTCGCAGAGCCTGGGTTCGTCCGACGGCTTCACGGTGGCGCGTGCGTCCTTCTTCGCGATGCAGACCGCGGGCGTGGGCGCGATCCGCTCCGTCTACCTGCTCACGGCGGTGGTCACGCTGCTCGCGGCCTGGGGCGTTTCGCGCTACCTGACGACGGCCATGGGCCATGTCGGCCCCGCCATCCGCGAGAACGAGGTTCGCGTGGAATACCTCGGCTGTTCGCCCAGCCGCGTGATCCACAGGGAGTACACGGCCTCCGGTGCGCTGGCCGGCGGCGCGGGCGCGCTCGTCGCCATCCTGGTCGGCCAGGTCGACCCGGGCATGGGCTTCTGGATGACCTCCGGCGAGTTCGTGTTCATCGCGATCCTCGCCGGTGCGGGCGGCATCTGGGGATCGCTGGCCGCGGCCTTCGTGCTCGAAGGCATCCATGCGCTGGCCTTCGAGTACGCACCGCAATACTGGAAATTCGTGCTCGGTGCGACCCTGCTGCTGCTGATCGTTCGCTTCCCGAGCGGGCTGTCCAGCATGCTGGCGAATCGCGCGGGGGCCCGTTCATGAGCTCGGCACCGCTGCTCGAAACGCGCGGCCTCACCGTCCGCTTCGGTGCCGTCGTGGCCGTGAACAAGGTCAGCGTGCGCATCGACAGGGGCGATGTCGTGGGCCTGATCGGAACCAACGGCGCCGGCAAGACCACCTTCCTCAACATGGTGACCGGCTACCTGCGCCCGACCGGCGGCGAGATCCTGCTCGGGGGCCGCAGCACGCTGGGGCGCAGCCCGCGCGAACTCGTTGCGCACGGCATGGCGCGTTCGTTCCAGGTTCCGCAGCTCTTCCCCGCAATGACGGTGCGCGAGCACCTTCTCTTCGCCCTGGCGCTGGCCGACGGCTCCGCCGGCGGCCTGCTGAAACCGCTGCATTCCGCACAGCGCCAGGCGCGCGCCGACGAGGTGCTCGGGCGTTTCGGCCTGCAGGCCATCGGCGAGCGGCCGGTCAACCTTGTTCCCCAGGGGCAGCGCAAGCTGATCGATATCGCCATGGCCCTGTCGCTGAAGCCCAGGCTGCTGTTGCTCGACGAGCCCACCAGCGGCGTGTCCTCCGCCGAGAAGATGCCGTTGATGGAGGTCGTGTTCGACGTCATCCGCGCGAGCGGCGTCACCGTGCTCTTCGTGGAGCACGACATGGACGTGGTGCGCCGCTACGTGACGCGCATCCTCGCCTTCCGCGACGGATCGATGATTGCCGACGGCGCCCCCGGCGACGTCATGCGCGACGCGCAGGTGGCTTCCGCGGTGCTGCGCGGCAGGGCGCCCGCCGCCCTCGCAAAGGCAGGTGCCGCATGATCGAGACGCGCAAGCTTTGCGTGGCCTTCGGGCCCGTATCGATCCTGGAGCAGGTCGACCTGGATGCGCCCCCTGGCGCGGTGCTGGGCGTGGTCGGCCACAACGGCGCGGGCAAGACCACGCTGATGCGCACGCTGATCGGCGCGCTGCCGGCCGCCTCGGGCGAAGTCCGGCTCGACGGCATCGACGTCACCGGCTGGCCCAGCCGGCAGCGCGCGCGGCTGGGCATCGGCTACA
Source organism: Variovorax sp. OAS795 (assembly GCF_040546685.1). Classification (NCBI taxonomy): domain Bacteria; kingdom Pseudomonadati; phylum Pseudomonadota; class Betaproteobacteria; order Burkholderiales; family Comamonadaceae; genus Variovorax; species Variovorax sp. OAS795. The sequence continues at coordinate 3,069 of NZ_JBEPOH010000002.1, read as the reverse complement.
TGCCCGAAGACCGGCGGCTGATTCCCGAGCTGACGGTGCGCGCCAACATCGAGCTGCCGCTGGAAGTTGCCGGGCTCGCGGGCGCCGAGCGCAACCGCCGCGTGAGCGGCGCGCTCGACATGATCCCGGAGCTCGCACCGCTGATCCAGCGGCGCGGCAACCAGCTGTCCGGCGGGCAGCAGAAGCTGGCCGCGCTGGCACGCGCCATCTGCCAGGGCCAGCGCCTGCTGTTGCTCGACGAGCCCTTCGAGGGCGTTGCGCCGGCGCTCGTGCAGCGCCTGGTCGAAGTGCTGCGCGCCCTTCGGCGCCAGGGCCCGACCATCCTGGTCACCGACTCCGAGGGCGCGAACCTCGAGGGCCTGTGCGACCGGCGCTTCACCATCGAACGCGGCCGCGTGCGGCTGGACGACTCCCTCCATCACAACCCAGAGGCTCTTCCGTGAACACGTCGCAAGACTATGACTACATCGTGGTGGGCGGCGGCTCCGCCGGCTGCCTGCTGGCCAACCGCCTGTCCGCCGACCCGTCGCAGCGCGTGCTGCTGATCGAGGCCGGCGCGCGCGACAACAGCATCTTCATCCGCATGCCGGCCGGCTTCAGCCGCGTGTTCGGCACGCACCGGATGTGGGACTACCAATCCGAGCCGCAGGCCGGCCTGGGCGGCCGGACCGCGTTCGTGCCGCAGGGCCGCACGCTGGGCGGCAGCGGCTCCATGAACGGCATGATCTACATCCGCGGCGATCGCCAGGACTACGACGACTGGCGCGACGGCGGCTGCACCGGCTGGGGCTACGACGACGTGCTGCCGTGGTTTCGCAAGTCCGAGGGAAACCAGCGCCTGTCCGACGCATACCACGGTGCCGCCGGGCCCCTCAAGGTCATCGACACGCCGTACCGCCATGCACTCAACGCCGCGTTCGTGCGCTCCGCGCAGGAGATCGGCCTGCCGTTCAACCACGACTTCAACGGCGCCTCCCAGCTGGGCGCGGGGTTCTACCAGATCACGTCCTTCGAGGGCGAGCGCGGCAACACCGCGCGCTTCTTCCTGCGGCCCGCGATGGGACGCCCGAACCTCGAGGTGCGCACCGACCTGACCGCCGCGCGCGTGCAGTTCGACGGCACGCGCGCCACCGGCATCGAGTGCCTGGAGAGCAAGGGGCATCACGCCAGCGTCGCCTTCCGCGCCAGGCGCGAGGTGGTCCTCTGCGCGGGCGGCCTGGGCAGCGCCAAGATCCTGCTGCAGTCGGGGGTCGGGCCGGGCGCACAGCTGCAGGCGGTCGGGGTTCCGCAGGTGAAGGAGCTGGCCGGCGTCGGCCGCAACTACCAGGACCACCTCGAAGTGCCCGTGTATGGCCAGACGCGCGAGCCGATCAGCCTGTTCGGACACGACCGCGGCCTGTCGGCCCTGCGGCACGGCGCGCAGTGGGTTCTCTTCAAGAGCGGCCTGATGACCTCGAACGTGGTCGAGTCGGGCGGCTTCTTCGACACCGATGGCGACGGTCGCGCGGACATCCAGTTCCACGTGCTGCCGGTGCTGGTCGGCGATGCGGACCGCGCGCCGCCGATGGTGCACGGCATCACGCTCAACCCCTGCCAGCTCGCACCCAGGTCGCGCGGCGAATTGCGCCTGCGCAGCAACGACCCGCTCGACCTGCCGTGGCTGGACGCCGGCGCGCTGGCCGACGAGGACGACGTGCGCGTGCTGCGCGAAGGCGTGCGGCTGGCACGCCGGATCCTTGCCGCGCCGTCGCTCGCGGCGCTGGTGAGCCGGGAGATCGAGCCCCTGCCCGAATTCGCCGGCGACGACGACGCCGCCATCGACGCCCGGGTACGCCACTACGCCAAGACCGTCTACCACCCCGGCGGCACTTGCAAGATGGGGACCGATGCCATGGCGGTGGTCGACCCGCAATTGCGCGTGCACGGCCTGCAGGGGCTGCGCGTCGCCGACGTGTCCGTCATGCCCGCCATCCCGCGCGGCAACACCAACGCCGGCACGATCATGATCGCCGAGCGGGCCGCCGACTTCCTCCAATCCGAAAGGGCCTGAGCATGCTTCAGAACAACCTGGGGCTGCTGGGCGCGGCCACCCGCGCCGCACTCGACCACGCGCCGCGCGTCTTCATCGGTGGCGAATGGCAGCCGGTCGCCAACAGCCTGCCGGCGGTGGACCCGAGCAGCGCGATGCCGGTCTCCCGCATCGCCGCAGCGGGTGCGGCGCAGGTCGATGCGGCCGTGCGCGCCGCACGCACCGCCTTCGAAGCCGGGCCCTGGCCGCGCATGCACGGCGCCGGGCGCGAAGCCCTTCTGCGCCGGCTCGCCGACCTGGTCGAACGCGACCGCCAGACGCTGGCCGAACTGGAGGTGCTCGACGTCGGCATGCCGATCTGGATGGCGCGCGACCTGAACGTCGGCGGCGCGATCGGCGTGCTGCGCTACATGGCCGGATTCGCGGGCCGCGCGAACGGCCGCACGGTGCAGGTCGGCGTGCCGATTCCGGACTCGGCCTTCTTCGGCTACACGCAGAAAGAAGCGCTGGGCGTGGTCGGCGCGATCATCCCGTGGAACGTGCCGCTGATGATGTCGGTGTGGAAGCTCGCGCCCGCGCTCGCGGCCGGCTGCACCGTGGTGCTCAAGCCGTCCGAGGAAGCCTCGCTGAGCGTGCTGCACCTTGCGGGGCTCGTGCGCGAGGCCGGCTTCCCCGCAGGCGTGGTCAACGTGGTCACCGGCACCGGCCCCGAGGCCGGCGCGGCGCTCGCGGCGCATCCGGGGCTGGACAAGATCACCTTCACCGGCTCGACCCGCACCGGCCTGCAGGTGGCGCAGGCCGCCGCGCGCAATGTCACCAGGGCCACGCTCGAACTGGGTGGCAAGTCGCCGCAGATCCTGTTTGCGGACGCCGACCTGGACCGGGCCATCCCGGGCATTGCCGGCAGCATCTTCCTCAACTCCGGACAGGTGTGCGTGGCGGGTTCGCGGCTGTACGTGGACCGGCGCATCCACGACGAAGCCGTCGACCGCCTGGCGCGGCACGCCGACGCGATGCGGCTCGGCGCCGGGCTGTCGCCC